>JAQXDI010000083.1 GCA_029251465.1 Ascidiaceihabitans sp. | reverse complement strand
GTGACAGCTTAACCCATTGCGCTGAATGCGAAGAACTGATCCCAGAGGCGCGTCGCATCGCGATCCCCGGCGTCAAGATTTGCATCGACTGCGCCCAAGGTCGCGACGGCGCGCAACAGGCACGCGGTGGAATAAATCGGCGCGGATCCAAAGAATGTTGCAACCAAGTTGAAATGTCCGTCTTTGTGCAAAGTAGAAATGTCCCACTTGGTGCTACGTGAGCATGGCTGGGCAGTGCGGAGACGTCAGATATCGGAGCGCTGAACAGCCATGCGGGCGGGGTTATTCTGCCGCATGTTTTGACGCCGCTGCGGCTTTTTCTTTAGCCCTGCGTGCGAGCTTTGAATTCCATCCATCACAGCGCCGTCCATTGGGCACATAGCGTGTCGCTTGCTTACCAGCGCGTCGTTTTTTTGGAGGTGCCTGCTCTTGCTCGACCTTGATGTGTTCCAGGACGGCGCTGAGATGTTTGTTCTCGGTGATCGCGGCGTGGGTCACACGTTGTTGATCTTTGTCAAAGACAGAGTAGGGGATCGAGACACCTTTCCAGCGGACCTCAAATCGCCCGTCTGGGAAAGCATATGTGTCTACGTATTTGCCCGGCAGGCTGCGCGTGATCTCGTTCTCAGCAAGGATGATCCGCTGGCGCTCATAAGAGAACGCCAGTTGCGGGCCGACGACACGTTCGTCTCTAAAGCAGAAGACATCCCGCAGGCGATCAGGTTCGATGTTCATCGGCCGGTGCAGGTTGTCAGTCCTGCGCGGTGTCTTTGCAAACTTGGTGTTATAGCGCTCTGTGAAAGCAGGCAGGGACGCATTGGCGGCATCCATGTCAGAGATGCCTGCAAGGCGTAGTTCTTTGACCAAACGGTCTTGTAAGGTGCGGTTGGCACGTTCAACACGCCCTTTGGCTTGCTTGGCTGCTGTTTGCACAAAGAATCTCAATGTTTAAGGCATTCAAGGCACGGCCAAACTGGGTCATGCCATGTCCAGATTTGGCAGACTGATTGGCCACGCGGAATACCGTGTGTTTGTCAGAATAGAACGCGACCGATCGGCCATGCGCTGCCAGATACAGATCAAGCGCCTCAAAATAGCTGAACGTGCTCTCAGAGGGCACAAACCGCAGCTGCATCAAGGTGCTGGTCGCGTCGTCGATAAAGACGAGCAGGGTGCATCGCGGGCCACGATCTTCAAACCAATGGTGATCAGAACCGTCGATCTGGATCAACTCGCCCAGACATTCTCGGCGCAGGCGCGGTTGATGGAACGTACGCCGTTGCTTGCGGCTAAGCCAGATTCCAGCGTCCTTCATCCATTTGCGCAACGTCTCACGCGAGACCTTTAGATCGTGATCTTCTGCCAACTTCTCAGACGCAAAGGTCGGGCCGAAGTCGATATAGTTCTCGCGGACCAGCGTCACCGCAAACTCTCGAACCGCGGGATCGATCCGGTTGTTCGATCTTCGGCCTCGCGCTTTGTGGCGGATCGCGGCAGGACCATCAGTTTGGAAATCCTTCAGCAGTCGATGCACTTGTCGTCGGCTCAATCCCAACACGTTGGCCGCCGTCGCAGCCGTCATCCGGCCTTGTGTCACTTGGCTCAATACCTCAATCCGGTTCAGTTCGCGCTCGCTCATGATCATCAATCCCACGGCCACACTCCAATCCTGCTTCAAACAGGGAAGTGTGACACTTCTACTTTGCAAATGTGAGACATTCTAACTTTGCGGCGACAACCATGTAACGTATAATCCATATTATGTTAATTTTTTAACCCGTATCACGCTGGTTCTCATTTGCCCCTTGGCCAAACGCTCGCACTGAAGACACTGCTGACCACAAGTGCGGAAACTTTAACTTAAGTCCATAATTATTTAATATAACAAGATATTTTGTAAGTCCGTTAGTGTGCCGCGTCTTCCATTCTAGACCAACGAACAACGTTCGGGACACAATTTTTAAAGTGGACATGCTCCAATTGGCGCTAACTCCAACTGCAGTTTACGATTATCCCTAAGGACGTCCATTTTGCAACAAACGATCATGCTCTCAAAAACTAACGACCATCTCTTCGCAATCTCAATCAACGCCAGTGTTTTTCAAAACCCGAACGTGATCTATTGGTTACATCGTCCAAATTAAGCCGCAGTCGGCTGGCCTGAAACATCCGTGGGCGATCGCCTTGATGGACTAATCTGTCTGCTAGATGAAGACTTTTTTAGTACACTCGATTGCATTCCACTCAAACTCCGGAAAAAGCCAATCTTTTGTCAATCCGGTGTCCGGAAGGCTGACCAGCAAATGGGACAGATATCTGATCTCGACACACCCTGCCCCGTCATGCGACGTCAGCCCACGTGTTGGGTTTGAAACATCAGGGCGGACTTACACAGCAGGCAAAGCCGTATCGCGAAACGTCATTTCCCGTGATTACTAAAGTGTGTTGCGCGCAACCTGTTCTATTTTTTCCCTGTTACATCCAGCCCAGGGCAGTAGGTTTCAGCCTTTGCCGAACTGATTGTCAGGCCGCCATAACCACAACTCTCTTGGGCCGAAAACGTCACTGCCGATAAATCATGAACATGCTGGATTTCCAAAACGGAGTAAGGCCGTTGGTATAGCCACGGCCGGTTTTCGATCGCGTTGAGGTCAGGATTCGGCGGGTTTTCATCGGTGAAGGCATAGAAATACAGCGTAAAACCATAAGGTTCGACCGTTTGCACAGACAGCGGGGTCATGCCCCAGCTCAGGATTTCCGGCTCAATGAGCGAAATATCTGCCGTTCTTAAGGTGACAAGATTCAGACACGGTCCGCCGCCCAGTTGGCTAGTATCGTGCGATCCATCCGGGCGATCACCCTTAAACCAATGCTCAATCAGCTCGACGGTAAAGCCTTCAGGATCAGTGACATGGGCCAAATACCCGATGTCGCGAAACTGCTTGGGGTCTGTGCATGTAACACCCGCGCTTTGGAGCTGGTCGCAGGCCAGTTCGATGTTGGGCACCGACAACGCAATTTTCCAATAATTGTCAGATGGCTGCGGCGTATAAGGTCCAGCAGCTTTGACGAACTTTATTGCGATCTCGTTTTGCGAAAATCCAACCCGCCCGTCCCCTTGATCGGACATACCCAAAACGTCACAATAGAACTGTCGTTGCGCGCGCGGGTCGATGACACGCAGGGTGAGAGTGTGCAATTTCGCCATTGAGATGGTCCTTTTGTGAACTGCAGCAAATCTGCCAAACCAGACAACCGCCCGTCGCAGGATACGACCGGCGGCTTCTGCGATAGTGCTTACTTGATCGCAATGATGTCAAAGCTCTTTATGTTGGCAACGACGCCGTCATCCCGGCCTCCCTCAACAAGCACGGAGGATTTCGCGTTCAGCAACCCTGCTGCTTTGCCGGTAAAGTGCGCATTGCGGGCCGTTTCGTCGACGAATACATCAAAGATCGCCAGCGTATTTTCCGGCGAAGGAAGCGGGCCGACGCCGTCGGATTGCATGACAGAGGGCCTCGTGATTTTGAAGAACGAACAAACGCAAACTTCGTCAATCTACGAACAGATCCGGCGCGATATCATGAGCGATCGGCGCGATTTTTCGGTTGTTCCTGTCCCGATTGATGAGCTGTGGAATTTACACCGCGCGCGCTGCATGTCGAACGAGGCTGGCTTGCGCGAAGCCATCGAACACGGCGACATCGCGTGGGAAAAAAATATACTGCTCAGCTATATCCGCATTTCGCGGCTGCAACGGCTGGGCGACATGACTGCCGCTGCTGAAATCGAAACATAGAACATGCAACACCGTGCGTTCCACACCGGTCTGATTGCTGCGTGTCGATCCCAGCGAATTGTCAGCTACTGCGAGCAACTGTTTGATTAAATTGAACGTTACCGCCGCTTGGGTCTGAAGTTTAGCACTGAGCGCGGCAATGTCTCGGACGAGCACCGGGAAATCGCAGATGCTGCCGTCGCCGGTGACGCAACACTGGCGGTCCGGCTGCTAAATGCCCACTTCACCCGTACCGTGGAATAGGTCGATCAGGCCATCCGAAACAAGATGTCCGAGAACAAATAGGCTGGATGTCAAAGAGGTCCGTAAGCTAGGAAAGTTCGTCGCGCCTGAGCCTTGGAACCCGCGAGCGCCATCGTCGATGGTCCCTAAATCTAGGGAAAGAAACCGGAGTTGATTTAATTACAACCCATCCTTGGCGATGATCCGGGCCAGTTGCATGATGATCCGGCCACGGGCTGCCGCGATTGCGCTTGGGCCGGCCTCGGGATCAAAGGCCTCTGTCAGTCGAAAGAAACCTGATCGATCACGCTGCCCCTCGTAGGATCCGACAAAATACTGACCCGACGAACGAAAGGTTCCATCAGCACTGGCCAGCAGTTCTTCGATGCGCACATCCAAACGTGCTTGGGCCGGGTCCTCAAACGGCCAAGGTTCGGCGGCGATCCGTGCGCCTGTCAGCTCGGCCAAATTCCGGCTTAGCTCTAGTGACACGGCGCGCACCGGAACATCCGCCCACAACACCCCCGCAGAGCTGAACAACGCCCCATCAAGCCCTTGAATTTGGATCTCTTCGGCTGCCGCGTAAGATGGCAAAGACACGTCGCGCACCTCGACCGAGCGCACAGAGGTTCTGATTTTGTCACCCGTCGCGGGCACCGACACCGGATACAGTTTTGCAGGTGCGGAACACGCGCTTAGAAACGTGACGGCGGCGATAAGGAGGATGTGCAGTTTCATATCAACGTCCTAGCAAAAGTGAATTGGGATTGCGCTGGATGGTGCGTGCCAATGCGGTGATCGCATCCGCGGCTTTTTGAATGTCGCGCATGGCGTCGCGCGCGCTACGGTTCACGTCCGACGTGCCATCATAGCTTTGAAGCGTGGTGTTCGCCTGCGCCAAAACCGTGTTCAGACGCGCGACCAAGGCCGGCAGGCTTTCGGTTGAGGTGGCCACAGCGTCAGCGGCATTGCTGACGGATGCCAAAGCGCGGTTGGTGTTTTCGATTGCACCACCTGCGCGCAGTTCGGCCAAGGTTGCGCGAACCTCGTCCAATGCTGCGGACAACGTCGCAGGCAATTGTGCCGTGTCGTCCGAAGCGATCAGCGTTTCGGCGGCGGCCAAGACGTCATTGGCGGATTGCACCAATCCTTCGACGTCCAAGCCGTTTGCTTTTGCGGCCAGTGCATCAAATTGTTCGATCAGCGCATGAATACCTGCCACAGCTGTGTCGGCGTTGGTGGCCGCGCGCGCAGCGGCATCGAGTGCGGTGTTCAGTTTCGTGATGACTTGTTGGGTTTCCAGATCAGCCAACAGCGTTTCAATCTTGGCCAAAGTCGCATTCATCCGCACCGGAATTTGTTGCGTTTCATCCGCCCCCACAAGGCTGCGCACGTCCGCGATCAAAGTCGTCAGGTCTTCGTTTGACACAAACGCATTTGCGGACGTCACCAGCGTGTTGGCGTTGCCCAAGACAGCCTCGACGTCCAATGCTTCGGCTTTGGCCACGACAGATTCCAACCGTGAAATCAGATCAGGAACGCCAGCGATGGCGGTGTCAAATCCATCTGCCGTGGTGCTGGCCGCTTGCAGGGTTTCGCCAATCTTTCGGATGGTTTGTTCGGTGACAACTTGGGCGAACACGGTTTCCATCTGGGTGATCGCGCTGCTGATTTGTGCCAATGTGTCACTGATTTGTGAAGGCAGTTCCTGAGTTGCAGGTGCCCCGACCAACCCGCGCACATCACCGATTAAATCACGCACCTGCCCCGGTGTTTCGCGCAAAGCATCGTCTGAAACCAACGCGTTGGTCGATTTCATCACATCGATGACGCTGGCCATCAGTTCTTCGATGGGCAGGTTGTTGATGCGGGTAAAAACGCCTTCGGCGGTGGCCCCTACGTCGCTAATCGCGCTTTCGGTGACGGGAATAATCGGGAACGGATTGCCGTTGAGAATGCTGGCGGATGGCGCGTCTGGCTCCTTCAGCAGCTCGATCTTTAGCCCACCGGTCAGGATGCTGGCAGAGGCAAGGCGCGCGCGCAGCCCGTCTTGGACTTGTTCGCGCAGGAACGTCAGCGCATTTTCTGGTGTGGCTTCAGTGGCCAAGCCCCACCGCGCAGGCTGGATCGAGATCGACGTGTTCAGTCGCACCCGAGAGTCGCCAAAGATCGTGCGATCCACAACACCGGTCAGATTGGTGATTTCGCCAATTTTCAAGCCTTTGAGTTCAACAGGCGCACCAACGGCCAAGCCAGCAATGTTTTCCGAAAGGTTCACCGTCAATTCCAGCGTTTCGACGTCTGACGCGTTGAACACACTCGCGCGGGCCGAGGCCTCGCCGCTGAACACTTCGAACACATGACCATCGCGCACAATATCGCCGCCAGAGATGATCGTATCAAAGGTCAAACCGCCGGACAGCAAAGCCGCGATTGATTTGAAATCAACTTCGGCGCCTGTCGGGCCAACACTAAATTCAAAACCGGAGACGTCCCAAAAACGGGTGTTTTCAGACAGCAGATTGCGGTGTTTTTCGTAGATGATCGCCTCGGCCACAGCAAAGCTGCCGTTTGCCGCAATGCGCGCCTGCCCGATCCGGCCGACTTCGATGCCACGAAACAGGATTGGTGCGTTGTCGCTAAGGGCAGTTCGAAGGCCCGAGCGCAGGGTGATTTGCAAGCCGCCATGCCCCGGACGGATCAGTGGAACCTGGTTCAGGCCTTGGTAGTTGCTGACGTTGTCACCGGCTTTGCCATCCCACGACCCTTCGATGAAGACACCGCTAAGAACCGTGTCGAGACCCGTGATGCCTTGGGTTGTGACCTCTGGGCGCACGACCCAAAACTGCGCTGATCCATCGACAAATGGCGCGATGTCTTTGCTCAGGCGCACTTCGACCAAAACCTGATCCAACGTCTCCGAGAATTTGACCTTTTCGACCTTGCCGACGGTCACATCGCGGTACCGCAATTCGGTTTGCCCAGCCGCGACACCTGCCCCGTTGTCAAAAGCGATTTCGATCAGCGGCCCGCGACTGGAATACGATTGCCACGCAACGGCCAGCGCAATGATCAAGGCCACAATTGGAATGATCCAGACAATCGACAGCTGGGAACGCCACGACTGCGCCGTGCTTTCGATTTGGACGTGCGGCGGTTGATCGGTCATGAAAGAGAGTCCCCAGAGATGTCATAAATCATACGCGGATCAAAGCTTTGGGCTGAGAGCATCGTGAAAATGACCGAAAGTGCGAAGAACAGGCTGGCAGGCCCAGGATTGATTGCAGCGAGTGAGTTTAACTGCACCAACGACGATAGGATCGCAACGACAAACACGTCGATCATGGACCAGCGACCGATGTATTCGACCACCTATAGCATGCGGTGACGTTGGTGATTGCCAACTTTGGGGCCCTTGTTTTGCACGCTAAGCGCTAGAAACACGACGGCCATGAATTTGCCCACAGGGATCAACACGCTGGCGATCAGAATGATGGCCGCGATCCCGTATGCGTGGTGATGGATCAGCTCGACTGCACCGCCGACAATCGTGTCTTCTTGGGTTTGAAACAGCGTGCGGGTGCGCAACATCGGGTACATGTTTGCGGGGATGTAGCAGATCAGCCCGACGATCCAGAATGCCCAAACCCGTTGCAGGCTTTTGTCACGGCGCGCCGATAGCTTTGCGCCGCAGCGCGCACATTGCGTGGTGCCGTTGGGCCAAACTTTGGTGCAGCGCCGGCAAGCGAGAACATTTAAGTCCTGCGCGCGTGGCGGTCTGAGTTGGGATCCAACGCGTTCCATACTGTCCATCTACACATAAACCGGTCCTGAACGACCACCAAAATTACCAAGGCTGCGAACATATAAAACGCAGGCCCCATCGCGATATCCGCCAGATCCGCGACTTTGATCAAGGCCACCGCGCACCCCAGCGCAAAAATTTCAGCCATCGACCAAGGGCGCAGCGCCTCGGACAGGCGGAATGCTTGCATGGCGTGACGCGCAGGCGGGCGATCACGCACCATCGGGATCAAAACATACAGCACCAACAACACGCGCGTGAGCGGCACGACCATAATCAGCGCAGCAGTGCACAGCGCCAAAATCACCAACGGCCCACCCTGAAATGCCAAAGCTGCATCCAGGATCGACACAGCGTTGGTGTTGCCAGCCGCCTTGATCGTCAAAAACGGAAACCACGCGGCTGCAATGATCAAAATCATCACCGCAATCGACACCGCGATGATCTGCAGACCGGCCTTTTTGCGCGGCGCGATCAGCACTGTGTGACACTGCGTACAAACCGCCCGTTCGCCGTGGCCGGGCCGCGTGATTTGATACACAGCATCGCATTGCGGACACACAATAAGGTGGTCATGATCCAGCGATGGCATAGGATTAGTGGAAAGTGGCGGGTTTTCGCTCATGGTGCGACGATATCAGCTTGATCAACATGTACAAACGCCATCCGGCTTGGACGGCTGTTCGTTCACAGTATTTTACGGTTACAAAGGGGCGCTTCATCTGACATGAGACTCGAAAAAATGGATGGTTTACCCAAGTAAGAGGTCGACAACGTTATGCTGCAAAGGTGCACAGTTTCGATGAAATTGGCGGTCGGTGGATTTGCGGCAGCATTGGGCGCGGTCAGCGTGGCACCAAACATGACATCTGCGGCAAATCTGCAATGGGAAGGGCGCGCGCCTGACACAGATCTGAGCGCTGCGCTCGATGCTGTATCACTGCTGAACGCCCTGCCCCAAGATGCCTCGGCCCAAGACGTTCTGGTCGCAGCACAAGCTGATTATGCCCGCCTGATTTCGGCGTTTTATAGCGCTGGGTTTTTCGGACCAACCATCAGCATCACAATTGACGGACGCGAAGCCGCAAGTATTCCGCCAGTATCGCCACCCTCGATCGTGTCGCAAGTCGTGATCCGCACCACGTCGGGCCCGCAATTCGTGTTTGGCAAAGCCGAAATCGCACCGCTTGCCGCACGCACCGAAATGCCCGCAGGCTTTGCAAAGGGCGCGCCCGCTGGCACCGACATTCTGCGCGGCGCCGTGACCACCAGTGTCGATGCATGGCGCAATGCCGGCCACGCCAAGGCACAACCTGTTGCCCAAGACATTTCTGCCGATCACCCGAACGCGCAGCTAAACGCATCCGTCACGCTGGATCCGGGTCCGCGATTGACCTTTGGCGACCTGCTGCTGGATTCTAAAAGCACCGTGTCAGACGAGCGGATCGCCGAAATCGCAGGCCTGCCCACAGGCAGTGTTTACAGCCCTCAAGAGTTGCGGCGCGTCACCACCCGCCTGCGACGCACGGGTACTTTTGGCACGGTATCTTTGACTGAATCGGACACCATTGGTCCTAACGATACGCTTGATATCACTGCAAAAATCACGGACCAAACGCCGCGCCGCTTTGGGTTCGGCGCCGAAATTTCATCCCTCGAAGGGCTCGGCGTTTCTGCCTATTGGATGCATTGGAATTTCCTTGGTGGGGCTGAGCGGCTTCGCATCGAGGGTGAAATCGAAGGCATCGGCGGCGAAAGTGGCGGCACTGATTTTCGATTGTCTGCGCGCTTTGATCGCCCCGCGACGTTCAACGAAGACACCAACTTTTACGCCGTTGCTGAAATTGAGCGCCAAGACGAGGTGTTGTATGAGCTCGACACGGCCTCGATTGAAATCGGGATCAAACGATTTGCCACGGAAAAGCGGGAATATACGTTTGGGATTGGCATTGAAACCGCCCACTCTGTCGATGCTTTTGGCACTCGGGATTACACGATCTTTACGCTGCCAGTGGGCGTTCAATTTGACTACCGCGACGACACGCTGGACGCCAAAAAAGGCTATTACGCCAACATCAGCGCCACACCGTTTCTAAGCATCGAAGGTGCGGGCAACGGGCTGCGCACCTACGCCGATCTGCGGGCGTTTTACACAATTGAAACCGCCCGCCCCCTGACGTTTGCGCTGCGTGGGCAGTTGGGGTCGGTTGCGGGTGTGTCGCAGGCCTTGGCCCCCACCGATTTCCTGTTTTATTCCGGCGGCGGCGGCACGGTGCGAGGACGATCGTACCAATCGCTTTCGGTTGATTTGGGTGGCGGCAATCTAGTCGGCGGACGCTCGTTTATCGGCCTCTCGAGCGAGCTGCGCCTTGAGGCAACTGACACCATCGGTTTGGTCGGGTTCTACGACATCGGCTACATCGGCAGCGAGTCGTTTCCCAACGGCACCGACGGCGATTGGCACTGCGGTGCGGGCGTGGGCCTGCGCTATGCCACAGGAATTGGCCCGATCCGTTTGGACGTCGCGGTGCCTGTATCCGGGCCCGACACCAGCTCTGATTTGCAGATTTACATCGGCATAGGACAATCGTTTTGAAACGCCTTTTTGCCATATTTTTCTGCCTCATCGCTTTGGTCGCGCCCGTGTTGGCCCAGGACGACGACAAAGGTTATCTGACCCGTCTGTTGCAAGACAACCTAAGCGGTGCGGGGCGCGATGTGCAGATCGAAGGGCTAACTGGCAGCCTGAGTTCGCAAGCGCGCATTGCCAAAATCACCATCGCGGACAGTGACGGCATTTGGCTGGAACTGGGCGATATCGTTCTGGAATGGAACCGGTCCGCCTTGTTGCTTGGTCGCGTCGATGTGAAACAACTGACAGCCGCCACGCTGAACATGCCCCGCCTGCCGGTGTCTGAGGCTGGTAGCGGCGTTCCGTCACCCGAGGCGACGCCATTCAAGCTGCCGGAATTGCCCGTGTCCATCGACATCGAAAATCTGGCGCTTGAAAAGATCACTTTGGGCGCACCAGTGCTGGGCACCGATCTGGAACTAAAGACCCAAGCCGCGATACGTCTGGGCGGTGGATCGGGCACAGCTAAAGTTGTGGCGACGCGTTTGTCCGGTACGCGCGGAACGTTCCGGATCGATGCGGGTTTTGACAACGCCACCAACAATATCCTGCTTGATCTTGATCTAAAAGAAGACACCGGCGGGCTGATTTCGGGGCTGTTGAACCTGCCCCAAAACCCGTCCTTGTCGCTGATTTTGAACGGTGAAGGGACGCTGGATGATTTCAACGCCGATCTGCAACTGGCAACGGACGATACCGAGCGGCTGGCGGGCAACATCACCCTGCTTGCTCAGGCGGACGCTGAGACACCGGGTCGCGAAATCAAAGCTGACATCGCCGGTGACATTACCGCCCTGTTTGCCCCGCAATACCGTGACTTTTTTGGCGAAGACGTCGCGCTGCGGTTTGACGCAATTCGTGCGGACAGTGCTGCGCTCGATATCGCGACCCTGGATCTGGTCACTCAAAAAGCCCGTTTGACTGGCTCGGCCCGCCTGAATGCGGAAAATTGGCCAACTTTTATTGATATCGAAGGGCGCATTGCCGACACGCTAGGCGGCCCTGTGTTGCTACCGGCTGCGGGTGTGGAAACCTACATTGACGCTGCCGATTTGAACGTAAAATTCGACGCCACTCAAAGCGATTCCTGGAGCGCGGAATTTGATGTCACCAAACTGAACCGTTCGGATGTTTCAATTGCACGCACGAACCTGACAGCGATTGGGACGCTTACGCCCAGCAACGGCGGGCTGGGTCAGGTCAATGCGGACATCACGGCGCAGGTCGACGGGATCGGCGGCTTGCAAGACGCGGTGGCCCAAGCGGTGGGTGACGCGATCAACCTAACGACCCGCGTAGAATACGCCAAGCAAAGCCCGCTGCAAATTTCCCAGTTGGTGTTGCAGGGTGCGGATTATGCACTGCGCGGTGAGGCGGTGATTGACACACTGTCGACCGGCTTTGAAACAGACTTGCAGACAGCTTTGGTTGCGCAGGATTTATCCCGCTTTTCGGCGATCTCGGGTCAGGCGTTGGACGGCGCTGCTGATGTGAACATCAGTGGTCAAATTGCGCCGTTAGCGGGTCGTTTTGATCTGGCAATCAAGGGAACAGGAACGGAATTGCGCGTTGGTCAGGCGCAGGCTGATGCGGTTTTGCAAGGCGTCACCCAGCTTGATATCAAAGCGGCGCGTGACGAGACCGGAACCCGCCTGGACCGGCTGAACATTGTTAATCCAAACATTGAATTGAATGCAGATGCGAACCTGCGCACTGACGCCGCAGTGGTGAATTACGACGCAACTTTGCGCGAAACATCACTGATCGCCGAGGGCGTCACTGGCCCCCTCAGCGCCAAAGGACGTGCCACCCAAACAGGGGCAATCTGGAACGTCGATACTACAGCACGTTTGATCGCGGGCGACACCACTGTTGTGACCGGCCAAGCCGTGATCGACACGGCCAGCGCAGATTTGGACACGCAGGTTGATCTGGTCGTTGACGCCAAGAACCTCAGTCGGTTTTCCAAACTTGCCGCGCTTGAATTGGGTGGTGCTGCGCGCGTCAACGTGACTGGTACTGTCGCTGCAAAATCCCAAGATTTTGATCTGACAGTGGCAGGTAAAACCGTGAACCTGCGCACCGGAATTGACCAGGCAAACGCGATTTTGCGAGGCACGACGACGCTGGACAGCAAGGCCGTTCGCAGTGAGGAAACCTTGTCGCTCGAACGTTTGAGCGTCGAAAACGCCAATCTGCGTCTGGTTGCGAACGGCGAATTGCGCGCGGATCAAGCGGCGGTTCAATACGACGTAAATATCCGTGACGCCTCGGTTCTGAGCAGCGCTGTGACCGGATCGCTGGTGTCAAACGGACGCGCAACAATGGCAGACGACGTGTGGTCGGTGGATGCGAGCGCGCGTGGTCCGTTCGGGGCCATCGCCGATGTGTCAGGAATCGCCACGGGTCCGCGCACAAATTTGGCCATCGCCGCACGCATCCCGAATGTTAACGTTTTTGTCCCAGAACTGCGCGGCCCATTGGCATTAGATGGAACATTGCGCAAACCCGGCGCGGCCTACCAGATCGACGCAACCGCCAGCGGCGTTTCGGGCACGCGCGCGCGCATCAACGGCACGATTTCTGACACGGGTCGCCCTAACATTAACGTCGCAGGCACCCTGCCCTTGGGGTTGGCCGCGCCGTTCATCCGCCCGCGCAGCATCCAAGGCCAAGCGGCGTTCGATCTGACACTAAACGGCGGCTTTGGCCTGCCGAACCTGTCAGGACAGATTTCAACCAATGCCGCACGTCTTAGCGCCCCGACGTTACAAATCGCATTGGAAAACATTGCAACAACTGTTCGCCTGGCCAACAACCGCGCAAATATTGAGGCCACCGGCGCCGTCAGTTCCGGTGGCGGCGTGCAAGCCAATGGAACGGTTGATCTGACGGAACGCATGCTTGCCGATTTAAAAATTGCGATGAATTCGGTCACTTTGGTTGATCCGGCGCTTTACAAAACGACCGTCTCGGGCGGGTTGGCCTTGCGGGGTCCATTGACAGGCGGCGCGCAGATCAGTGGTGATTTGGCCATTGGCGAAACGGTTGTGAACGTCCCCTCCTCAGGGTTTTCAAGCCTCAGCGACATTCCGAACATCACCCATATTCGCCCACCTCAATCCGTGGTGCGCAGTCAGAAACGCGCAGGTTTGCTACGCCAAGCCGAAAGCACAACCGCGACGTCCTCTAGCAGTGCCGGCGGTTTTGGTTTGAACATTAACATCTCGGCCCCTTCGCGGATTTTTGTACGCGGGCGTGGCTTGGATGCTGAATTGGGCGGGCAACTGCGGCTAAGCGGAACCACCAACAACATCATTTCGGCGGGCCGTTTCACGCTGGTGCGCGGGCGCCTTTCGATCTTGCAGCAACGCTTTGATCTGGACGAAGGGTCGATCGTGATGCAGGGCGATCTGGTGCCCTACATCCGCTTTGTTGCGACCACCGAAACCAGTTCTGGCACGGCCAGTGTGGTCATCGATGGCCCTGCGGATGATCCCACAATCAGTTTTGAATCATCCCCCGAAGCCCCCCAAGACGAGGTTCTCGCCCAGATCATTTTGGGCCGTGACCTAAGCCAGATTTCGGCGTTCCAAGCGCTGCAACTTGCCAATGCTGTCGCCGTTCTGGCGGGGCGACAAGACAATGGCATCATCACGAAACTGCGCAGTGGATTTGGATTGGACGACCTGGATCTGTCCACGGACAGCACTGGCAACACGTCGGTGCGCGCGGGCAAATACATCTCTGAAAAAATCTACACCGATGTCACTGTCGGGTCCCAAGGTGATAGCGAAATTTCGATCAACATCGATCTTACGCCAAACGTCACCGCCAAAGGCAGCACCGCGTCGGATGGCAACACCGGCATCGGGATTTTCTTTGAAAAAGACTACTGAGGGGCGAAGTGTCAGCCTAAGCTGTATCCCGATCCGCGTACTGTTCTGATCGGATCGCTGCCGTCAAATTGGGTCAGCGCCTTGCGCAAGCGCCCGACATGCACATCGACCGTTCGGGTGTCGACGTAAATATCACGCCCCCAAACACGATCCAGCAGCAATTCGCGGCTCCAGACCCGGCCTGGTTTTTCCATGAACGTGCTTAACAAGCGGAACTCGGTTGGGCCCAGTTTCAATTCGGTGTCGCCGCGCGTCACACGGTGGCTTTCGGCGTCCAAAACGATGTCTTGGTATTCGATCCGCTGACCCACGGTTGACGGGCGCACACGGCGCAAATGGCTGCGGACCCGCGCCATCAATTCCAGCACGGAATAAGGTTTGATCACGTAGTCATCGGCGCCGGTTTCCAGACCACGCACGCGGTCGACCTCTTCTGACCGGGCCGACAACATGATCACTGGAATGGCGCGCGTTTCAGGGCGGATTTTCAGACGCCTGCACACTTCGATCCCGCTGAGATGCGGCATCATCCAGTCCAGAACGATCACGTCGGGCTTGTCCTCTTCGACCAGCAGCAATGCTTCTTCGCCGTTCTCTGCGCGGCTGACAGCAAATCCTTCGGCCTCAAGATTGTAGGCCAACACTTCGCGCTGCGCCGGTTCGTCTTCGACCACTAAAACACGGGGTTGTGAGACTGACATGACCCTGATCTCCTAAGCCTTGGTTGACGTTGTGTCAGATTTTGTGCGCGCCTCTTCCGGTTTTTCACCGGTCACCAGATAGACGGTTTGCTCGGCGATTGCAGTAACATGATCGCCCATGCGTTCCACGTTTTTGCCGATGAAATGCAGGTGCATGCAGGCGGTGATGTTGCGCGGATCTTCCATCATGAAAGTCAAAAGTTCACGGAACAGCGTGTTGTACATCTGGTCCACATCGCTGTCGCGTTCGATCACATCCCGCGCCATCTCAGCGTCGCGATTGACGTAGGCATCAAGCGCGTCTTTCAACATTGTCCCGACTTCTTTGGCCATGCGGCGCAGGCTGGCGGCAGAGCCACTGACCGGATCCATTTGCGCCAAAACGCCCGTGCGCTTGGCCATGTTTTTTGCGTAATCACCAATGCGTTCCAGGTTGCCGCTGATTTTCATGACGCTCAGCACCAGACGCAAATCGCCGGCTGTGGGCGAGCGCAGCGCGATCAGCCGCGCGGCCTGTTCGTTGATGGATTCCTCAAGGGCGTCAATCACCTTGTCGGCGGCGCGCACTTGTTCTGCGCGTTCAATGTCGCGGCTTTCGAGCGAAATTGCGCCCTCTACGATGGCCTCTTCGACCAGCCCGCCCATTTTCATGATCTGCGCTTGAATGTCTTCTAGGTCGCGGTCAAACGCGGATGCGATGTGGTTTTCTGTCATGTCGTTCTCCCTACCCGATCCGGCCAGTGATATAGCTTTCGGTGCGCGGGTCTGTTGGGTTGGTAAATATCGCGGCCGTCTCGCCGTATTCTACAAGATTGCCGAGGTGAAAGAACGCGGTTTTTTGACTGACCCGTGCAGCCTGTTGCATCGAGTGCGTGACGATTACGACGGCGTAGTTTTCGCGCAGCTCGTCGATTAACTCTTCGACTTGGGCGGTGGCGATAGGATCAAGGGCTGAGCAAGGCTCATCCATCAGCAACACTTCAGGTTCGGTCGCAATTGCGCGCGCGATGCACAGGCGTTGCTGTTGGCCACCTGACAATCCGGTGCCGGGGGCATCAAGGCGATCTTTGACCTCTTCCCAGATCGCGGCACGGCGCAAAGCGCTTTCGACAATGATGTTCAAATCCGCTTTGTTTTGCGCCAAACCGTGAATGCGTGGTCCGTAAGCCACGTTGTCAAAGATCGATTTCGGGAACGGATTGGGTTTTTGAAACACCATCCCGACCTTGGCGCGCAGTTGCACCGGATCAACGCGGCGGTCGTAAATGTCTTCGCCGTCGATCAGAATATCACCCTCGACGCGGCAAATATCGATCGTATCGTTCATCCGGTTGATGCACCGCAAAAACGTCGATTTGCCACAGCCCGACGGGCCGATGAACGCGGTCACGGTGTTGGCTTCGATCTCGACGTTGACGTCTTTGATGGCATGGTTGTCGCCGTAGTAAACCTGCACGTTGCGGGCGACGATTTTGACGTTTTCTGTGTCCACGACGTTCTCCTGAGTGTTCAAATCTTTCATGTCGCAATCCCTACCAGCGGCGCTCAAAGCGGCGGCGCAACAGCACCGCAATGGTGTTCATGGTGACCAAAAACACCAACAAAATAATGATGCCACCCCACGCGCGTTCGTAAAATGCAGGGTCTGCGCGTTTGGCCCATTCGTAGATTTGCGCGGGCATGGCAGAGTTCGGGGACATCAAACCAGCCGCGATGCTGTCGGGTGGATTTGAGGCGATAAAACCAACCATGCCGATCAACAGCAGCGGTGCGGTTTCCCCCAATGCCTGGGCCAGGCCAATGATCGTACCAGTTAAAATGCCCGGCGCTGCCAATGGTAAAACATGGTGAAATACCGACTGCATTTTCGAGGCACCAACGCCCAAAGCGGCATCACGAATACTCGGTGGCACCGATTTCAACGAGGCCCGCGTCGAGATTATAATGGTCGGCAATGTCATCAGTGTCAGAACCAAACCGCCGACCAAAGGCGCAGAATTCGGCAGGTGCATGTAGTTGATGAACACGGCCAGCCCAAGGATACCGAACACGATAGATGGCACCGCCGCGAGGTTGGAAATATTCACCTCGATGATGTCCGTGATCCAGTTTTTCGGGGCGAATTCCTCAAGGTAGATCGACGCGGCGACACCGATTGGCAAGGCCAGCGCCAACACCACCAGCATCATGAACAAAGATCCGATCATCGACGTGCCCATGCCTGCTGCTTCGGGCCGCTGGTCTGAGGCGTCTGATCCAGTGACAAAGGTCAAGTTAAACCGTTTTTCCAACGATCCTTCGGTGATCAACTGATCGACAAAATCCAACTGTTCGACCGAAATATTCTTGTCGTTTCCGATGCTGTCACGGCTGACGCGGCCCTTTAGATAGCCATCAACCCGTGACGAGGCGAGAAATTCGAATTCAACCGTTTCCTCGATTTGATCGGGGTTGGCCAAGACAAAATTGCGCAAGTCAGCGGGCGCACTTTTTGACAAAATTCCGGCCATGGCCTTGGTCTTTAACGTCGTGTCCAATCCGGCCTTTGTGACCTTTTGTTCAAACGCTGTTTTGAGCAAAGGCGCGTAGCCAAAGGTCGATACTTTTTTTAAATCCGCCAGATCGCGATTACCGTTTTTATCCAGCTTGCTTTCCAGCAGCGTGACTTCAAGCGTCACAAATGTCTGCTGAAAGGCACCGGCCCCACGGCTGACAATGTTGAACACCAAAATGCACAGCATCAGCAGGCCAATGGCAATGGCGATCATGCCGTAGCCCTTGAACAGCGTCTCGGCGGCGTTGCGTTTTTTGGTGCGCCTGTCTTGGACCAACAGCGATGATTTACGGCTCATGAGATCGCTCAATCGTACTGCTCCCGATATTTGCGCACAATGACCAGCGCGATAATGTTAAGCCCCAAGGTCAGGACAAACAGCGTCAGGCCCAAGGCAAATGCGACCAGCGTTTCGGGGCTGGCAAAGTCAGTGTCACCGGTCAATTGGCTGACGATACGGGTGGTGATTGTGGTCATCGCCTCGAGCGGGTTACCGCTGAATTTGGCGATGGCCCCTGCCCCTAAAACCACGATCATGGTTTCGCCAATGGCGCGCGATGCGGCCAACAAAATGGCGCCGACAATGCCCGGCAACGCAGCTGGCAACACCACTTGGCGGATGGTTTCGGACTGCGTCGCACCGAGGCCATACGACCCGTCGCGCAAGGATTGCGGCACCGCGTTGATGATGTCATCGGATAAGGACGACACGAACGGGATCAGCATGATGCCCATCACCAGGCCAGCGGTCAAAACGGCTGTTGCGCCGCTCATCCATTCAACGCCCAGCAGCCCGTCTTCGCCGCGCCCAAAGATGTTCACCAACATTGGCCCCACCGTCAGCAGCGCGAACAGCCCGTACACAATTGTCGGAATTCCAGCGAGGATCTCGATTAGGGGTTTCGCAGCCGAGCGCACCTTGGCCCCCGCATATTCACTGAGGTAGATCGCTGCGAACAGGCCGATCGGCACAGCCACAGCCAGCGCGATAGCCGAGATGTACAGCGTGCCCCAGAGCAGCGGCAGGATCGACAAATCGCTGTTACCACGAAAATTCGGGGCCCATTTTGGTCCAAAGAAAAAGTCGGTCCACGGGTGCAGGCGGAAGAAATTGATTGATTCAAACAGCATCGAAAACACGATGCCAACGGTGGTCAAAACCGCCAGCGATGCGGCCAAAATCAGCAATGCCAAAATACCGCGTTCGACGGTGTTGCGCGCGCGGAAATCAGGTTTTGAAATGGCCACTGAAATTGCAAACCCGATCAGGGCCAACGCCAAAGTGATGCCAATCATCCAGACGCGCCCTGAGCTCGATTGCTGGCGGTGGGCTTGCGCAGCACTTAGGACTTTGGGTTTCACGTCTGACCCAAGTGCTACGCCAACAGCGGCCAACGCCGCGCGCACATCGGTTGTGGTTGTGTCCAGCGCCAAGGCGGCTTCGCGCGTCATTCCACCCGACCGGATTACGATGTCCAAACCGTTGGCCACACGGCGCACGTCGCTCATGACCAATCCAACCGAAGAACCTTCGGCGATCACACTGTCAGGGATCAATTTAACCACAGCGCTTTCGATCATCATCGGTTGTGCAAGCAGCCAAATCACCAACACCCCAAGGGCCGGCACGCCTGTGAACATCGCAGCATTGGTGCCGTAATACGTTGGCAGTGAATGCAGCTTGCGACGATCGCCACCAGCGCCCGCCAAGGCACGATTGCGCGCCACGCTGTAGGCCAAAACCGTCAGCGCGAGGATCACAAGAATTACGATGGTGGTGGTGCCCATAGTCGTGGCTTTCGCTGAAGTGCGTCGTTCAAAAAGTCACGCAGGGCCGCCAAATCTGACCGCCCCGCGTGGTGATGTTTTACGAACCGGAGTTCATGACCGCTTCGTCAGCGACATTGGTTTGGGTTTTTTCGAGCTCAGGATCTGCGACCAAACCGTATTCGGCCAACGGACCGTCTGGACCGGCGATTTCCTCAGCAACAAAGAACTCAGCGAACTCTTTCAGCCCCGGGATCACGCCGATGTGCGCCTTTTTCACGTAGAAAAACAACGGACGCGATACGGGGTATTCGCCGGTCGAAATGCTCTCGGTTGAGGGCACAACATCTGACATCGTTGCGACTTGCAGCTTGTCTGTGTTGTTTTCATAAAACGCCAACCCGAACACGCCGATGCCGTCTTTGTTGCTTTCTATCCGCGCGAGCGTTTCGGTGTAATCGCCGTCGATGTCGACCGATTTACCGTCTGTGCGCAAGCCGATGCAGGCTTTTTCAGCCGCCTTTTTGTCGCCACTTGCTGCCTTGAGCACGTCGAACGCGCCAGTCGCTTCGCAGCCCTCAAGGATCACTTTGTCCTCGAACACTTCGCGGGTGCCGTGTTTGGTGCCGGGCACAAAGGCCTGGATCGGCTGGTCGGGAAAGGACGCGTTGACCTGGTTCCAGTTGGTATTCGGATTGGCGACCATCTGGCCGTCGACCAAAATCGTGTCGGACAGGGCAAGGTACCAATCCGTCGGAGTGAACGCGAATGCCTCGCCTGCGATGTCAGAGGCAAAGACGATACCGTCATAGCCGATGCGCACTTCGATGATGTCGGTGACACCGTTGGCCGCGCACACTTCGATTTCGCCGGATTTAATTTGGCGCGATGCGTTGGCCACGTCGATAGTGTTTTCGCCCACGCCTTCGCAAAAGCGTTTGAGGCCAGCGGATGATCCACCTGATTCAACAACCGGTGTCGGGAAATCAAAGTTCTCGCCAAACGCTTCGGCCACGATGGAGGCGTAGGGCAATACGGTAGATGATCCGGCGACTTGGACTTGATCGCGGGCGGCGGCCGCTGTGGCGGTTACGGCAGCAATCGCCAGCGCAGAAGTTGAGAGTTTTACGAGTGACATGCGTGTCTCCGTGTAAGGTCTATGCGATCACCCCCATGGCGATCTTACCGCAGACCTAGGGGGCGGTTGCATGGCTTTTGTGACAGCTGTGTAACAGTTTGATGACAAGACCACGGATGGGTCGCATTTTTCGCGATTTACGCAGAAATTGGCAGAACCACAGCAAAGGTCGATCCGGCACCTTTGACGCTGTTGATCTTGAGGCGCCCGCGATGCCGGTTGACGATGTGTTTGGTGATAGCAAGGCCAAGCCCCGTGCCGCCCAATGCGCGACTGCGATGATCATCGACGCGGTAAAACCGTTCGGTCAGACGGGGCAAATGGACCTCGTCTATGCCGTCGCCGTAATCTGTAATCTGGATCAGGGCGCATGGACCACGTGCAAAAGCCTCGCGTTTCAGCCGTTTTAGCGACACAGTCACACGCCCGCCGCTGTTGCCGTATTTGATCGCGTTGCCGATCAGATTGGTGAACACCTGGCGCAGTTGATCGGCGTCGCCCGCGATGGTCAGGTCTGTGTCTGAAAAATCCGTTTCGATGTTCACGCCCGCCGCATCAGCAACCGGTTTGATCGAATGAATGGTCGACAGTAACACCGCATCGACACAGACGTTGTCTGTCGGGCGCACACGTTCATCGCTTTCCACTTGGCTCAGCGACAACAGATCGCCGACCAGCCGGTTCATCCGTTCCGCTTCGCTTTGCATGATGCCCAAGAACCGGTCGTGCGCGGGCGCGTCGTTTTTCGCAGGCCCTCTGAGCGTCTCGATAAATCCCATCAATGCGGTCAGCGGCGTGCGCAGTTCATGGCTGACGTTGGCGACAAAATCGCGGCGCATCTGGCTGGTTTGGGTGACATGCGTGATGTCCTCAAAACACAGGATGACCACTGTATCGCCGGCGTCCACAACAGCGCGACAGCTGACAGAAAATAACGTTTCTTGGCCAACATCGCTGTGCACGTACCGCGTGGTGCGGTTTTCGCCATCTGCTTGCGTGGCCTCGATGCTGTGCAAAATGTCGGGCTGGCGCAGCATCGCGATGTAGCTACGATCTATGATTTGATCGCCCAACAGCGTGCGCGCATCTGCGTTCGCCGCGATAATCTGGTCATCCAGATCGATAGCAAGGCCGGGCAACGGCAGCGCATTCAGAAGAGACTGAAAACCGGCGTTGCCCAACGATTTATCCTTGGCTGGCAGCGACTGCCGCCGTGAAAACATCACACAGAGTTTGGGGGTCTTCCAGGCCAACCGAGATGCGAAAAAACCCTTCGCTCATGCCAAGCTCGGCGCGTTTTGCCTCGGTCAGGGCGCGGTGCGATGATGACGCAGGGTGCGAAATGGTCGTGCCGACGTCGCCCAAGGTTGGCGCGAAATTCAGCCCCTCAGCGGCGCGGGTCAAGGCATTTGCAGCCTTGCGCCCGCCCGCCATTTCAAAGCTGACCATGTTGCAGAACTGTCCGTTCAACAGGGCGGCTGCACGGGCGTGATCGGGGTGGTCATCACGCGACGGGTACAGCACGCGTTTGACGCCATCCAGCCCCGCCAAATGATCAGCCAGCGTCGCCGCAGTGCTTTGAGCGCGATCAAAACGCAGCTCGAACGATAGCAATCCACGCTCTGCCAACCAGCAATCAAACGGGCTGGGCGACATGCCTGTGGTGACGCAGAACACCCGCATCCGGTCGGCCAGTTCTTGAGTATTGGCCGCGACATAACCTAGCATCACATCCGAATGACCCGCCAGCAGTTTGGTGATCGAATGGATCACAATGTCAGCGCCTGCATCGAACGCTTTGAAGGCGCGCGGCGTGGTGAACGTGTTGTCGACGACCAGCAAAACGCCGGTTTCTTTGGCAAGGGCGGCAAGGCCTGTGATGTCGGCCACACGCAGGGTCGGGTTCGACACGACCTCAACCAAAATCATCGTGGTTTCAGGACGGATCGCGGCGCGCACAGCCGCCACATCACAGGGATCAACCATCGAAGTGGTGATACCAAGGCGCGGCAAATCTTCGGACATCAAGCGCAAGGACCGACCATACAACTGGTTGCCGCCAATCACGTGATCACCCGCCTTGGTCAAGCCCAGCAAAACCGCAGACACAGCCGCCATGCCGCTAGAGGTCACAACGCCAGGAAATGGCGCGTCTTCCAGCTTGTCGATCAAGCCGCCAAGGACATCTGCGTTCGGGTGGCCTTCGCGCGAGTAGGTGTAGCCCTGCAGATCGCCATCGTATTGCTGATCCAGCATGTCGGGCGTGTCCGAGGCATAGACCACAGACATCGACAGCGGTGTCACAACCGAACGGCTGGCGCTAGCGGGCAGCGGCACAGGGCGCATGATGGATGGTTTTTCGTTCTTCATTTAGCCAACAACTTTCATCTGATCGCGGAACCGGCGCATGTTATCTTGGTAGTGCAAGGCTGAGCCCTCGAGCATTTTGATCGCCTGGTCATCTAACTGGCGCACGACTTTGCCCGGTGCGCCCATGACCAACGACCCGTCCGGGATTTCCTTGCCTTCGGTGATCAATGCCCCTGCCCCGATCAAACAATTCTTGCCGATTTTCGCGCCGTTCAAAATGGTCGCGCCCATCCCGATCAAGGAATTGTCACCGATGGTGCAGCCGTGCAGCATGACTTTGTGGCCGATGGTGCAGTTGGTGCCGATGCGCAAAGGATAGCCTTTGTCGATGTGCATCACGCAGTTTTCCTGCACGTTTGATCCGGCCCCGATGCGGATTTCTTCGTGATCAGCGCGGATCGTGGCCCCAAACCAAACCGAGGCACCCGCTTCTAGTACAACTTTGCCAATCAGGTTGGCGTCCGGTGCGACCCACGTGTCGGCGTGCATTTGCGGCGTGTCATCGGCAAGGGCGTAAATGGTCATGGTGTGTCCTCGAATTGGGTTTGCAGGGCGCGCACGTGATCGGTCAAATGCGGTTGCTGGCTGCGGCGCAGACGCGTGGCACTGATGATCGTTTTCAGCTGCTCTTCGGTTTGATCAAGATCGTCGTTCACCAACACAAAATCGTACCCACCCCAGTGGCTGATTTCATCCCAGCTTTTCTCCATCCGGCGCGCAATGGTTTCCGGGTCGTCCTGACCACGGTTTTCCAGACGGCGACGCAATTCGGTGATCGATGGCGGCAGCAGGAAAATCGATAGCGTGTGCGGACCAAGAGCCGAGTTGGTGATTTGCTGTGCGCCCTGCCAATCAATGTCGAACAACACGTCGCGGCCCTGATCGATGGTCTTTTGCACCGGCCCTTTGGGGGATCCGTAGAAATTGCCAAAGACGTGGGCGTGCTCCAGCATTTCGCCGCTCGACACAATCGATTTGAAATCGACCTCTTCGGTGAAATAGTAATCTTTGCCGTCGATTTCCCCGACGCGCGGGTTGCGGGTGGTCGCGGACACAGAAAAGCTTAGCTCGGGATCCCACGTGCGCAATCGTTTGGCCAAGGTGCTTTTGCCCGCACCCGATGGCGAAGACAGGATGATCAACAAACCACGACGATCGATACTCATTTCCGGTTACTCCACATTCTGGACCTGTTCGCGCATCTGGTCGATCAGCGCCTTTAGCGCCAGGCCGACGCGCGTCAGATCGGTGTTTTGGGCCTTGGAACACAGGGTGTTGGCCTCGCGGTTGAATTCTTGCATCAAGAAATCCAGCTTGCGACCCACAGAACCACCCGCCGCCAGCAAATCGCGGGCCGCGGTGACATGGGCCCCAAGGCGGTCGATTTCTTCGGTCACATCGGATTTCACCGCCAGCAAGGCAAGCTCTTGGGCGATGCGTTGTTCGTCCACACCGTCGACGTTGTCCATCACGTTGGCGATATTGCGGCGCAGGTTCGCGGTGACCTCGGGCAGACGGGCCAGCGCGATGGTGGCGGCCTCGGCGGTCAGTGTTTCGATCTCAGACAATTGCGCGTGCATAACAGCGTCCAGTGCGGCACCTTCGCTTTGACGCATTTCGTCAAAGGATTGGATGACCGTTGCGGATTGCGCGATTAGGGCGGCGGCCAGCGGTTTGGTGTCTTGGTCAGCGGTTGTTTGATCCAGAACGCCGCGCATCGCTGCGATGTCAGATGCTTTGGACGGGGCCAAAGACACGCCGCGATCCATCGCTTGTTCCTCGATCTCGGCCATGGCCGTCAGGATCGAGGCCAGCATGTCGGCGTTCACGCTGACCTGTCCGGTGCTGTCTTCGCGCATCACCCGCAACGACAGCGTGACATTGCCGCGCGCGGCCACTGCTGCCAGTGATTTGCGCAGATCGACCTCAAGCCCGTCGATCCAGTCGGGCACCCGCAGGCGCAGATCCAAACCCTTGCTGTTGACGCTGCGCAATTCCCAGCTCCAACTGTAAACATCATGCGCGCCTGTGGCCGAGGCAAAGCCAGTCATCGATTTGATCATATTGAGTACCCTAACAAAGTGGATGCTTTGCATTACGGCCATTCGCGCAGGTGGGGCAACCCCCTAGGCCCGCCGCGCACCTTCCGAAATCAGCCATGTGACGTCCCGCAACTGTTAACCATTTGTTAAGATTATGCACAATTTTCGGCATCTTCACGCTATTAAGCCCTCATCAACCAATAAGTCCTGAGTTGATAGAATTTTTATGGCATAAGGAGGTGAGAGACCGCGTATGGACAACCCAATTGATCGGAACATCTTGGCCATGAACGATTTCAGAGCAGACAGCGGCTACGGAGCCATTGCGCAGGTCGAATCCTATTGGGAAGGTCTGCGTGGCAATCGGCTGTTGCCTAAACGGTCGGAAATTGATCCGCGCGGCATCGAAATGGCGCTGGAATACAGCTTTGTTTTGGAACGCATTGCGCCGGGCATGGCGCGGTTGCGCATTGCGGGCAGCCATTTGGGTGATTTGATGGGGATGGAAGTGCGCGGCATGCCACTGACCTCGTTCATCGCGCCCTCTGGTCGACGTGCGCTTGGCGACACTCTCGAAGACGTGTTCCAGCGCCCCGCGATTTGCGAACTGGAACTGATCGGCGAATCCGGTTTTGGAAAACCCGATCTTGAGGCACGGATGCTGTTGTTGCCGCTCAAAAGCGATTTGGGTGATGTCAGCCGCGTGCTGGGCTGTCTGGTGTCCAAAGGTGACATGGGGCGAAAACCGCGCCGGTTTGAAATTGCCAAAACCACGATGCGCGCCATCGAAGCGCCAGCAACGACCCCAAAACCCGTGCATGTGGTCGAGGCCGAAAAACTGGGCAATCAGATTGCAGGCCTTGCCGAAGACGCCGCACTGTTCAAGCCACGTGCCAAATCAAGCACGCCGCAGCGGACGTCGCGCGCAGATGTTCCGTATTTGCGACTGGTCAAAAACGACGATTGATCCGAGCGCGTTGCGTGGCCATTTTGGGTGACGGCCCGGAAATCATCCCATAAAAAAGGGCGCTTGTTTACCGCAAGCGCCCTTTTTCGTTGATGTGTTAGGTCAGTTTAGCCCGCTTTGACGTGCTGCGCGCTGCGGCGGCCTGACAATTCCTCGGCCACTAGAAACGCCAATTCCAGCGATTGGCTGGCGTTCAAGCGTGGGTCGCAAGCAGTGTGGTAGCGATCTGACAGGTCTTCGTCGCTGACGGCCCGTACACCACCGGTGCATTCGGTCACGTCTTGCCCGGTCATCTCGAAATGCACACCGCCAGGGATCGTGCCCTCGGCGTCATGGATCGCAAAGAAATCGCGCACTTCGCGCAACACCGATTCAAACGGACGGGTTTTATAACCCGAAGACGATTTGATCGTGTTGCCGTGCATCGGATCACAGGTCCAAAGCACGTTTGCGCCCTCTTCTTTTACGGCCTTGATCAAACGCGGCATGTGTTCGCCCACGTTGCCCGCGCCAAAGCGGTTGATCAGCGTGAGGCGCCCTGCTTCGTTTTCAGGATTCAATTTTTCCATCAACACCTTGAGGTCATCCGCAGTGGTCGTCGGGCCACATTTCAGACCAATCGGGTTTTGAACCCCACGGGCGAATTCAACATGTGCGCCGTCAGGCTGACGGGTACGATCGCCGATCCAGATCATGTGCGCAGATCCGGCCAGCCATTTGCCGGTGGTCGAATCGACGCGTGTCAGCGCCTCTTCGTATTCCAGCAGCAGCGATTCATGGCTGGTGTAGAATTCAACGGTCGAGAATTCATGCGTCGTTTCGCTGGTGATGCCAGCGGCGTTCATGAAATCCATCGTGTCCTGGATACGATCTGCGATCTGCTGGTACTTTTCGACTTCGTATTGATCGCTAAAGCCCAAGGTCCACGAATGCACACGGTTCATGTCGGCAAAACCACCGGTCGAAAACGCGCGCAACAAGTTCAACGTTGCAGCGGCCTGAGTGTAGGCGCGCAGCATTTTCTTTGGATTCGGAATGCGGGCTTCGGGGGTGAAGGCCAGTTCGTTGATGATGTCACCGCGGTAGCTGGGCAATTCCACACCATCGATGGATTCAGTGTCGGCACTGCGTGGCTTGGCGAATTGTCCCGCCATACGACCGACTTTGATCACTGGTACTTTGGCACCGTATGTCAGCACCATCGCCATTTGCAGCATCACTTTGAATGTGTCGCGAATGCCGTCTGAATCGAACTGGTCAAAGCTTTCGGCGCAATCGCCGCCTTGCAACAAAAACGCCTCGCCGCGCGATGCAGCGGCCAGATGCGCCTTTAAACGACGGGCTTCGCCTGCAAAAACCAACAACGGATAGGTGCTCAGCTGGGCTTCAACTGCCGCCAAAGAGGCCGCGTCGGTATAATCGGGCATCTGAATCCGCGGTTTTTTGCGCCAATCCGATTTGTTCCAATTGCTCATCTGTCTTCTCCGTTTTTGGCCCGGGGTTGGGCCCAATGATAGATCATGTATTCGACCACAGGTTCGGTCGTCATGAGGGAAGCACTATATAAAACTGCGCCCCAAGGTACCATATCTCTTTTAAGTGCTCTTGACGCAAGGCAGAGAGCATGACCAAGGTCACTTATTCTGCCTTGACGGCAGCCACGCTGAGCCTTTTGTTGACTGGCTCCTCGATACAGGAAAAGCCGCGATGTCAAATCCGCGCACGCCGTTCGGTTCAGGCAAATCTTCGGGTACACCCCAAACCGGTGCCAAAACGTCACAAGACAAGCCCAAGCGCTTTGTGTTTGTGCTGCTCGATAACTTCACATTGCTGTGCTTTTCGGCTGCTTTAGAAAGCCTGCGCATTGCCAACCGTATGGCCGCAAGTCCGGTCTATGAATGGCGGGTGATTGGCGAGGGTGGCGAATTCGTGCAATGCTCTGCTGGCGCTTGGTTCAAGCTGGACGGTGATCTGGACGAATTGACGCGCGATGACACGGTGATGATCTGTGGCGGCATCGATGTGCAAACGTCGACCACCAAACGGTTGCTGAACTGGCTGCGCCGCGAGGCCCGCAAAGGCGTGACGATGGCAGGTCTGTGTACCGCCGCCTACACGCTGGCAAAGGCCGGATTGCTGGATGGCAAAAAGGCGACGATCCACTGGGAAAATCAGGACAGCTTTGCCGAGGAATTCCTTGAGGTCGAACTGACAAAATCCGTATTTACGGTTGATGGTGCCCGCATGACCACGGCCGGCGGCACGTCGTCGATTGATTTTATGCTGAAACTGATTGCCGATCATCAGGGCGAAGAGCTGGCGAATTCTGTTGCTGATCAGCTGATTTATTCGTCAATCCGCACCGATCAGGACACCCAGCGATTGTCTGTACCCACCCGTATTGGTGTGCGCCACCCAAAGCTGTCACAGGTCATCCAGATCATGGAAGGCAACATCGAAGAGCCGATCAGCCCTTCGATTTTGGCCAAAGATGTGGGCATGTCCACGCGCCAGCTTGAACGGTTGTTTCGCCGCTACCTGAACCGTTCGCCGAAACGCTATTACATGGAATTGCGCCTCCAAAAGGCGCGCAACCTGCTGATGCAAACGGATATGAGCGTGATCAACGTGGCCCTTGCCTGCGGCTTTGCCTCGCCGTCGCATTTTTCAAAATGCTACCGCGCGCATTACGACACGACACCCTACCGCGAACGGGGATCGCATGCAGGGCGCCTGTCAATTTAAGACGTCTGTCGATCTAGGGCGCACGGCTAATCCGGTACAGCACGCCGTCACCGGCACTTAGAAACCAGATCGAACCATCCGCAGCTTGTTGAATATCGCGCACGCGGTTGGTTTGTTCGGACTGCAAGCGTTCGACTTCGCGCACAGTGCCGTCCGTGGGCGTTAGCCTGCTGATCAGATCAAACTTGAGGCTGCCGACCAGAATGTCGCCCTGCCATTCCGGAAACATCTGCCCCGTGTAGACCAGCAATCCAGAGGGCGCGATGGACGGATCCCAATAGTGCAGCGGTTGTAGCATGCCGTCTTTGGCCGTGCCCTCGCCAATTTTGCCGCCGGAATAATGCACGCCGTAGCTGATCACCGGCCAGCCGTAATTCGCGCCTTTGACGATCCGGTTCACCTCGTCGCCGCCCTTGGCACCGTGTTCCGCGGTCCAAAGCGTGCCTGCGGCATCCAGCCTTGCGCCTTGTGGATTACGGTGGCCAAATGAATAGATCTCAGGTGCTACGCCAGTTACGCCCAAAAACGGGTTGTCTGCCGGAACCGACCCGTCGCGGTTGATGCGCACGATTGATCCGTTGTGATTGCTGCGATCTTGGGCCGACGGACGATTGCCGCGATCACCAAGTGTCACAAACAACGTGCCGTCCAACGCCTCGACCACCCGTGATCCGAAATGACGCCCTGTTTCCCCAACCGGCGCGCTTTCGAACAGGTCCACGACGTTCTCTAACGTTGATCCATCGTCGCTAAGCCGGGCGCGGGCCAGTGTTGTGCCGCTGCCTTGAGGTTGTTCTTTGGCGTAGGTCAAAAACAGCGCGCGGGTGCGGGCAAAATCGCGCGCCAAAGTGATATCGAGCAAACCACCCTGCCCGTCCGTCGCAACAACTGGCACATTTTGCACCTCGATCCGTTGATCTGACGTCACCAGGATCAGCGTGCCGTCGCGCAGTGTGACCAGGATATCACCGCTGGGCTGCTCGGCAAAACCCCACGGCGTATCAAGGTCTTGGACGATCGGTGCGACCTGAAGTTTCCCGAGAGATGTTTCCAAGGCAACCGTTTGGGATGCGATTCCCGTCGCGGCGATTATCAAGGCGATTTGTTTGAACATGTTCTGCTCCCGTGGGTTCAATAAGGAAATAGTGCATGTTTTGGTTCAAACCAGAGGACAAACGACCAACAAACCCCGATTTATTCCACTTTTCTTTTATTCTGCTCCGCCGTAGTCTGCCCGTCAGGACATAAGATCCGATAAGGGAGAACTATCATGAAAAAACTACTTACAGCCACAGCGGCCACAGCTCTGATGGCAGGCACCGCATTTGCGGGCGGCCACGGTAAAGAGGTCAAAATCGGCGTAATCTTGGGCTTTACCGGTCCGATTGAATCGCTGACACCCAGCATGGCAGACGGCGCTGAATTGGCGATGAAAGAAGTCACAGACAGCGGCCTGTTGCTGGACGCGGCAAACGTGATCTCGGTGCGTGCGGATTCAACATGCGTCGACGCCGGTGCTGCAACAGCAGCTGCTGAACGTCTTGTAACGGCCGAAAAAATCGACGGCATCATGGGCGCTGACTGCTCTGGTGTAACCGGCGCGATCCTGTCCAACGTGGCAGTCGCAAACGGCGTGGTTATGGTGTCACCATCCGCCACATCCCCCGGCCTGTCACATGCCAACAACGAAGACGAAGGCTTGTTCTTCCGCACGGCCCCATCCGACGCCCGCCAAGGTGTTGTGATGACCGAAGTGCTGATGGAAGAAGGCCTGAAGTCCGTTGCTGTGACCTACACAAACAACGACTACGGCAAGGGTTTGGCAGACGCTTTCCAAGCGGCATTTGAAGCTGCTGGCGGCACAGTCACAATCTCGGCAGCGCACGAAGACGGCAAAGCAGATTATTCTGCTGAAGTTGGCGCATTGGCATCTGCTGGCGGCGAACGTTTGGTCGTTGCAGGCTACGTTGACCAAGGTGGTTCCGGCATCGTTCGCGCCGCACTGGATTCTGGCGCGTTTGACACGTTCCACTTTCCAGACGGCATGATCTCGGCCAAATTGGACGAGAACTTTGGGTCCGAAATCGACGGCTCCACAGGTCAGCACCCGGGCACAGACAGCGACGGCGCTGGCAAATTCGTAGAATTAGTAAACGGTGCATTTGATGCAACATCCCCGTTCACACCAGAAGCCTATGACGCCGCCGCTTTGATCATGCTGGCCATGCAAGCCGCAGATTCCAAAGACAGCGCTGACTACAAGCTGAAAATCATGGACGTTGCAAACGCACCGGGCGAAAAAATCTTGCCGGGTGAATTGGCCAAAGGCCTGCAAATCCTGCGTGATGGCGGCGACATCGACTATGAAGGCGCGACAGCGGTTGAATTGATCGGTTCCGGCGAGTCTGCGGGCAACTACCGTCAGATCGTCGTCAAAGATGGCGCAACCACAACGGTTAAGTACCGCTAAGGTTTACGTCTAAAATTTTGAACAGCCCGAGGGAAACCTTGGTCTGTTTCAATGAGATACGTCCCGCAGTTAATGCGGCAAGCTGCGCAAAGCAGCATACAATCGGGGGAATTGCTGATGATCGTCGTTAAGGACGTTCACAAAAGCTTTGGCGGTTTTAAAGCTGTCGATGGCGCAAGCCTGTCTATCGCTGAGCGGTCGATTACAGGGCTGATTGGTCCGAACGGGGCCGGAAAAACCACATTGTTTAACGTGATCGCCGGGGTACTTCCTCCGACGTCAGGATCCGTGACAATGGCAGGTGAAGATATCACCGGCCTGCCCCCGCATGAGTTGTTTCACAAGGGACTGCTGCGCACCTTCCAGATCGCACACGAGTTTAGCTCGATGACGTGCCGCGAGAACCTGATGATGGTTCCCGGTGGTCAATCGGGTGAAACACTGTGGAACACGTGGTTCGGGCGCAAACGCATCGCGGATGAAGAACGCGCCTTGGCCGCCAAGGCGGATGAAGTTCTGGAATTCCTGACGGTCGAACACCTTGCCGATCACAAAGCCGGCCAAGTGTCGGGCGGTCAGAAAAAGCTGCTGGAACTGGGTCGCACCATGATGGTCGATGCCAAGATCGTGTTCCTGGACGAAGTTGGCGCGGGCGTGAACCGCACCCTGCTGAACACCATTGGTGATGCGATCCTGCGTCTGAACCAAGAGCGTGATTACACGTTTGTTGTTATTGAACACGACATGGATTTCATCGGTCGCATCTGTGATCCGGTGATTTGTATGGCTGAGGGCAAGGTTTTGGCCGAAGGCACCTTGAACGAAATCAAAGCCAACGAACAAGTGATCGAGGCCTATTTGGGCACGGGTCTCAAGAACAAAGAACAGGTGGGCGCGTGATGTGGGCCTTTGAATTTGAGTATTTTGGATCAGAACAAACTGGGGCGCGATATGAGTGAACCGTTTCTGATTGGCGACACGATGACCGGTGGCTATGGCGCGGGTCCTGATATCTTGCACGACTGCACGATTGCGGTGAACAAAGGCGAGATTGCTGTAATTGTTGGCCCGAATGGGGCTGGTAAATCCACTGCGATGAAGGCTGTTTTTGGCATGCTGGATGTGCGGTCCGGTGCGATGCGTTTGGATGGTGAGGATATCACCACGCTTTCGCCGCAGGACCGTGTTGTGAAGGGCATGGGTTTTGTGCCGCAGACCTCGAACATCTTTACGTCGATGACGGTTGAGGAAAACCTAGAGATGGGTGCCTTTATCCGACGCGATGATATTTCCGACACCATGGCGCAAATTTATGATCTGTTTCCGATCCTGAAAGAAAAGCGCAATCAGGCAGCGGGTGAGTTGTCTGGCGGGCAGCGTCAGCAAGTTGCTGTGGGTCGTGCGTTGATGACCCAGCCCAAGGTTTTGATGCTGGATGAACCGACGGCGGGTGTGTCACCCATCGTTATGGACGAGCTGTTTGACCGCATTATTGAGGTCGCCCGAACGGGCATCCCGATTTTGATGGTCGAACAGAATGCCCGTCAAGCGCTTGAAATCGCTGACAAAGGCTATGTTCTGGTGCAGGGCCGCAATGCGTTTACGGGAACGGGCAAGGAATTGCTGGCTGATCCTGAAGTGCGCAAATCGTTTTTGGGGGGCTGAGGATGTTTGCGATACCTTCCCTCAACCGTCTATGGATATTGTTGGCGTCTGCTTGCTGCTTTCCCACAATTATTTTTGCACAACCAAATAAACTAAGTTTCCGATGCATTTATCAAGAACAGTGCGGCACGTTAGTAGAAACAGCCTGTCTTGAACCGGGCAACGGCTTCTTGCTGAAATACGAACAAGACAACGGATTTTCTGCTGTGATGGATGGTGAGACATGGCGCTCAGAAAAATTGGATGTCGCGGTAGGTCGTAATGATTTGACAGTGTTAGCCTTTGGGTCTGCGACAGGAGAAACTGCAATGCTCAGCTTAGACCAAGAATGGAATTTCGCAATGACGGTTCACTACACCGGACAAGGCGACGGAATACACTGGTTATCGGGGACCGGAAATTGCGAGGCTTTAGCATAATGGACTTCCTAAACGCCCTTGTGGCCTTTGCAAACTTCGTCTTTATCCCTGCCACCGCTTACGGGGCGCAATTGGCCCTCGGCGCCCTTGGGGTGACGCTGATCTACGGCATCTTGCGGTTCTCGAACTTTGCGCATGGGGACACGATGGCGTTTGGCGCGATGGTCACGATCTTGTTTACGTGGTTGTTTCAGTCTTGGGGCATCTCACTTGGGCCGCTTCCTACTGCGCTGCTCGCCCTGCCCTTTGGTATCCTTGGCTGTATGGCCTTGGTCCTGTTCACCGACCGTGTGGTGTACAAGTTCTACCGAGAGCAAAAAGCCAAGCCGGTGATCCTGGTGATCGTCAGCTTGGGCGTCATGTTCATCATGAATGGCCTTGTGCGGTTTATCATCGGGCCAAATGACCAGCGGTTTGCAGACGGCGAACGGTTCATCATTTCTGTACGCGAATTCAAGGCGTTGACGGGCCTGAAAGAAGGGCTCGCGTTCAAAACAACCCAAGGTATTACCATCGTAACGGCCATCATTGTGGTGATCGCGTTGTTCTGGTTTTTGAACCGCACCCGCACCGGAAAATCCATGCGCGCCTATTCGGACAACGAAGATCTGGCGCTGCTGTCGGGCATCAACCCTGAGAAGGTCGTGATGATCACATGGTTGATTGTGGCGGCCTTGGCGACCATCGCAGGCACGCTTTATGGCCTCGATAAATCGTTCAAACCGTTCATCTACTTGCAACTGCTGTTGCCGGTGTTCGCATCCGCAATTGTCGGCGGCCTTGGCAGCCCTGTGGGCGCAATCGCCGGGGGTTTTGTCATCGCGTTTTCCGAGGTGATGATCACCTACGCGTGGAAAAAAGTCGCAACCTACGTGGTGCCCGAAGCCTGGGCGCCAGACAGCCTCGTGCAGTTGCTGTCCACCGACTATAAATTCGCGGTCAGCTTCGTTATTCTAATCATCGTCCTGCTGTTCCGCCCAACAGGTCTGTTCGCGGGGAAATCGGTATGACGGATACAAATCGCAATATCCTGTACTTTGTACTGGTCGGTTTACTGATCCTTTCGACGGGGGTTCTGTACAGCTGGAACACGGCACTATTCGTCTTGAATTTCGGGCTCATCAGCGCGGTGATGTCGCTGGGTGTGAACCTGCAGTGGGGCTTTGCCGGGTTGTTTAACGTCGGCATCATGGGGTTTGTTGCCCTTGGTGGTTTGGCGACTGTTCTTGTGTCGATGCCGGCAACGCCCGGCGCTTGGAGCGCGGGTGGCGTCGGTGTCATCGGCGGTTTGCTGATGGGCGCTGCGACGGTTGTTGCCGCGGTGGTTCTGTATGCAAAAATGCAGGCAGGACGCATGCGCGGCTTGGCCATTTTTGCACTGCTGGTCGTTGGGTTCTTTGTCTATCGTTCAGTATTTGATCCAGCGGTTGCGCGTATCGAAGCAGTCGATCCCGCGTTTCTCGGGTATTTGGGCGGTCTGAACCTGCCTGTTGTTGTTGCGTGGCCTGTTGGCGGATTGCTCGCGGCTGCGGTGGCTTGGATGATCGGGAAAACAGCCCTCGGTTTGCGTTCGGATTATCTGGCAATCGCGACGCTGGGCATTTCGGAAATCATAATTGCCGTGATGAAAAACGAAGACTGGATGGCGCGCGGCGTGAAAAACGTTGTTGGCCTGCCGCGCCCTGCCCCCTACGAGATCGATTTGCAAAACGATGCTGGCTTTGTCGAAACGGCCGCCAGCTTTGGTCTTGATCCCGTCACGGCGTCAACCTTGTGGGTCAAAGTGATCTACGCGGGCCTGTTCAGTGTTGTGTTGATCGTGCTGTTTATCCTTGCACAACGCGCGCTGCACAGTCCGTGGGGTCGGATGATGCGCGCCATTCGCGACAATGAATTCGCAGCCGAAGCGATGGGCAAACACGTCACCGCCCGTCACCTGCAAGTCTTTGTTTTGGGCAGTGCAGTGTGTGGGATTGCGGGCGCGATGATGACCACGCTGGACGGTCAGTTGACACCGGGCACGTACCAGCCGCTGCGCTTTACCTTTCTGATCTGGGTGATGGTGATTGTTGGCGGGTCCGGCAACAATCTGGGCGCGGTTTTGGGTGGTTTCCTGATCTGGTGGCTGTGGGTCATGGTTGAACCGATGGGCAATGCGCTGATGTATTACGTGACCTATTTCATGCCCGATGGCAGCGGCCTGAAGGAACACTTGCTCGATAGCACTGCACATATGCGGTTGCTGACGATGGGGCTGGTTCTGCTGCTGGTCCTCAGGTTCAGTCCGCGGGGCTTGATCCCTGAGAAATAACAAAAACGGTGCCCCGCAAGGAGGCGCCGTTTTTCATTGTCTGGTTGGGTTACGCAGAATAGCTGCCGTCTGCTCCATGGACCTCGTCGCCAGTGAGGGCCGGATTAAAGACAGAGATCAACAACATGTCTTCATCGCCCGTAACACGCAGCGTGTGGCGATCGTTTTGATCCAGCGCGTACAGGGTGCCGGCCTCGATCACGTGATCCGCACCCGTCGCCAAATCCGTGACAACCCCGCGCCCTGAAATGCAGTAGCAGGCCTCAAGGTGGTGTTTGTATTCCAGCGTCATCGACGCACCGGCCGTGATCCATGTCTCGTTGAGGGAAAAGCCCATGCCATGGGTTTTGGTCAGCATCCGCAGACTGCGCCACCCCGGATCAGAGGCATCACGCGGCCCGCCTTGCAGGTCTGATTTGCGTTGAATGATCATGCCTAGCGTCCTCGGAACAGGCCACCAAGGATGCCGCGCACGATGCGTTTTCCTGTGGTCCCTTTAAGTTCTTTGATCACGACCGACGCGATGGCCCCGCCGAACCCCTCGCTGGTGCGTTTGCGGGTGGCGCGCGACGTGGATCGTGTCACGCGCGTGCCTTCAAACCGCCGTCCTGCGTTGAATTCGCGCAACGCCGGTTGGGTTTCAGCCTCGGCAATATCCTCGGCCTTTTCCGCTTCAGCGGCGGCGTCTTGTGCCCGTTTGGTCAGGATTTCGAATGCAGACGTGCGGTCCAGCGTTTCATCGTATTTGCCGGACATGTCGGAGGCTGCCAAGATCGCTTTGCGCTCTGCCTTGGTGATTGGCCCCAGTTGCGATGACGGCGGACGGATCAATGTGCGCTCGACAATGCCCGGCACACCTTTCTTTTGCAGCATCGAAGTCACGGCCTCGCCGACGCCGACCTCGCGAATGGCCTCTTCGGTCGAAAAGCGCGGGTTTTCGCGGTAAGTTTCGGCCGCCATGCGCAATTCTTTGCGGTCTTTGGCGGTGAATGCGCGCAAAGCGTGCTGGAAACGGTTGCCCAACTGCCCAAGGATGTCGTCGGGCACGTCAGCCGGATTTTGGGTGATGAAATAGACGCCCACACCTTTGGAGCGGATCAGGCGCGCGACTTGTTCGACCTTGTTCACCAAGGCCTTGGGCGCGTCATCAAACAACAGGTGCGCTTCGTCGAAAAAGAACACCAGCTTGGGTTTGTCAGGGTCGCCAACTTCGGGCAGCACCTCGAACAGCTCGGACAGCAGCCACAGCAAAAACGTGGCGTACAGACCCGGCGAACCCATCAATTTGTCAGCCGCCAAAAGGTTGATCACACCGCGCCCGTCGGCATCTGTGCGCATCAGATCGGCCAGTTCAAGCGCCGGTTCGCCAAACAGATTGGTGCCGCCCTGGTTTTCCAAGACCAGCAAACGGCGCTGGATCGCCCCGATGGATGCGGATGACACGTTGCCATAACGCAGTGATAACGCCTTGGCGTTTTGACCAATCCAGACCAACAGCGCCTGAAGATCCTTCAGGTCCAACAGCGGCAGCCCGTCTTCATCCGCAAGTCGGAACGCGATGTTCACGATGCCTTCTTGGGCTTCTGACAGTTCCAGCAGTCGTGACAACAACAATGGCCCCATTTCAGCAACTGTGGTGCGCACAGGGTGGCCCTGATCGCCGAACAGGTCCCAAAACGTGACTGGAAACGCGTCGTAGGTGTAATCGTCAAACCCGATAATCCCTGCCCGCTTCATGAACGCATCATGCAGTTTGTGATCTGGACTGTCGGATTTCGCGAGGCCCGAAAGGTCGCCTTTGACGTCGGATAAGAACACTGGCACGCCCGCGTTCGAAAACCCTTCGGCCAAGATTTGCAGCGTGACGGTTTTGCCCGTACCGGTTGCGCCCGCAATCAAACCATGCCGGTTTGCGTATTTCAGGCTTAGCCCTTGTTGGACGCCATACTCAGGCCCGCCGCCGCCAATAAAAATCTCGGATGTCATACACGTTTACCTTTTGGTCATCTCTTTATTCGCCCCGACCATACAAACTTAACCTTTCGGGGCCATAGTTATATTTGTCTTGTGCCTACATGTCCTTGGCACCTGACACTTCCTCCCTGTCAGACTGGCCGTGCCTTAAGGTACGGCCCTTTTTTACCATCGGGTAAAAGCCGCGAATTTGACGCATAAGTTACAATTTTTATGTTGACCCTGCGCGTTTGGTTACGTAATTTCTCTTCAATAATAAGTTGGCCAGTCCGACGGGGAGACGACATTGGGAAAGAGAGCTGAAAAAGCTCTCTTTTTCTATTTCTGACACATGACAGGCCGCGCTGATCGGCAAATTGTGACGCCCTGTCGTAAATCATCAAAATGACACGCAAAAATTTGCTCATCCGCGCCAGAAAGTCGCGAGTTCCCCACTGACACTCGCAATCCGCCGTGATAATCAGGACAAAATATAAAAAGTGGTGGACCAAAAATGATGACTTTCCGCAAAACAACTTTGTTCAGTGCAGCCCTGCTGCTGGCAACCTCGGGCATGGCGTTTGCTCAGGAAACAGCAAAACCAGAAGAAGGCACATCTGAGGGCACGGCATCGCAAGTTGAATCGCAGCTGAGCCTTGGTGAAGACGCAAACAAAGACCCGAATTTGGGCCAACCTTATACGCTTGAGGAAATCGGCGATTGGGAAATGCGGTGCATCAAAACCGAAGCCGAAGAAGATCCATGCCAGTTGTACCAGCTGATGGACGACGGCGAAGGCGTTCCGGTCGCAGAATTCACCATGTTTCGCTTGCCAGAAGGCGGCAAAGCCATCGCGGGCGCGACTGTCGTTGTCCCGTTGGAAACAGCGCTTCCGAACCAGTTGACCATCACAGTTGATGGCGGGTCTGCCCGTCGCTATCCTTTCGCATTCTGCAATCCGGTTGGCTGTTATGCCCGCATCGGTTTGACAGCGGCGGATGTGGCTGTGTTCAAAAAAGGGTCCAAAGCCACGATCACAATCGTACCGGCCTTGGCACCGGATCAGAAAGTTAATCTGAACCTGTCGTTGACAGGCTTTACAGCTGGATTTGAAAAATCATCGATCATTCAGCAATAAGTCACTGAAAACACGAAAACTCCCGAAAGTGCCTTGCAGAAATGCGAGGCACTTTTTTCGTACTGGGCCTTAAATTTTGCGCAAGGCCAACACGGCGTTCATGCCGCCAAAAGCAAATGCATTGGACAACACCAGATCGACCGACGCATCGCGTGCCTCGTTTGGTACGACGTCTAGCGCGCATTCAGGGTCCGGTTCTTCGTAGCCGATTGTGGGCGCAATGACCCCGTCACGCAGGGCCATTATGCAGGCCAATAGTTCAACCGCACCCGTGCCGCCGATCAGATGCCCGTGCATGGACTTCGTCGACGAGATCATCAACTGATCCGCGTGTGGCCCAAACACATCCGCCACTGCCGCGCATTCGGTCTTGTCGTTCGCCGCTGTGCCGGTGCCGTGCGCGTTGATATAGCCAACTTGGTCTGGGTTCACGCCAGCATCTGCAAGCGCGCCTGCCATTGCCCGCGCAGCGCCATTTTTGGACGGCATCACGATGTCGGCGGCATCTGATGACATGGCGAACCCTGCGACTTCGCACAGGATTTCGGCACCACGGGCGCGCGCATGTTCATATTCTTCAAAGACGAAGATGCCAGCGCCCTCGCCCTGCACCATGCCGTTGCGGTTGGCTGAAAACGGACGGCAAGCGTCTTTGGACATGACCCGTAGACCTTCCCACGCTTTGACGCCACCAAAGCACAGCATCGATTCAGACCCGCCCGTCAGCATCGCCGGTGCCATGCCCGAACGCACCATTTGGAACGCTTGTGCCATGGCGTGATTGGACGACGCACAGGCGGTCGAGACGGTGAACGACGGCCCCTTGAGGTTGTATTCCATGCTGACGTGGCTAGCAGCGGCATTGTTCATCAGCTTTGGTACGACAAACGGGTGCACGCGGTTTTTGCCCTCTTCGTAGACGGCGCGGTAATTGTCATCCCACGTGCTGACACCACCACCTGCGGTGCCGAGAACCACGCCGGATTTGGCTGCGGTTTCACCACTGAAGGTGATGCCGGATTGCGTAATCGCCTCGGCCGCAGCTGCCAGCGTGAACTGGGTGTAGCGATCGTACAGTGACATTTGCTGACGGTTGTAGCGCCCTTCGGCCTCAAACCCGCGCACCTGTCCACCGATCTGGATCGACAAGCGCTCAACATCACGGAACTCCAACGGGCCAATACCGCAACGCCCTTCGCGCATTGCCTCCATCGTCGCGGCCACCGAATGGCCAAGCGCGTTGATGGTGCCGGCACCTGTGATGACCACCCGTTTCATCTACGTCAGGCCGCCTGTTCTTTCACGAGGCGCTCAATGCCTTGGATGATTTTGGCCACTGACGTGATGTCAAAGTCGCTGTTGGATGGCGCGTTGGCGTTGAACGGGATGGTGATGTCGAATTCTTCTTCGATGGCGAAAATGCTCTCGACCAAACCAAGGCTGTCGATCCCGATGTCCTCAAGCGAATTGTCCAAAGAGACATCGGACGTTTCGAGCATGGCTTGCTCGGCGATGATTTTGACCACTTTGTCGGCAACGCTCATGTTTTCACCTTTTGTGCTGTTGGTGGTGATCTAGTCGTTGGGCGCGTCTTTTGAAACAGGATTTTTCAAACCTGCGACATCACGGAACAATCGTGGCAACCGGCGCAATAGTTTGTAGAGCTCTATTTGTTTGTCCATCTGGATCGCCGGATACCCCAACATGACACGGCCCGCAGGCACGTTTGACAGCACTTTGGTCGCACCGCCCGTGATCACCCGATCACCCACAAAGATGTTGTCGCTGATCCCCGTCATGCCACCCAAGACCACGTTATTGCCCACACGTGACGATCCTGCGACAGCCACGTGACCGCAAATCAAACAGTCGTTGCCGATGACGACGTTGTGGCCAATCTGCGAATTGTTGTCGAATTTGCAGCCATTGCCAATCTTGGTGTCGCGGATGGTGCCGTTGTCGATTGTTGTGGTGGAACCGACTTCGACATCGTCACCAATCACCACAGCCCCAAGCGAATGAATACGCGTCCAGGGCTGCGCTTTGGTTTCTTGCTGATCGCCAAGGCTTTCACGCGCCGCTTCGATCCCAGAGCGTTCTGCGGTCACAAAGCTGAACCCGTCGCCGCCGATCCGTGCGCCCGGCTGGGCGATGAACCGATCACCGATGCGTACGCGCGCGCCTATGCTGACATGTTCGCGCAAGAATGCGTTTGCGCCCAGAACCGCGTCCGCGCCAACATAGCATTGCGGACCGATTACGCTGCCCGCACCAATCTGCGCGCCCGCTGCAATCACAGCCAAAGGACCAACAGACACATCAGCGCCAAGGATCGCTGCCGGATCAATCACGGCACTGGGGTGGATACCCGCGCTATACCCCTGCCCGCGATCCATCATGGTCGTCAGACCGGACATCGTGAATCGCGGTCGTTTGGAGACAATGACGGCCTCTAGCCCCATCGCTTGCCAGTCTGCCCCGTCCCAGACCATGGCTGCGCGGGCTTTGCCTGCCGTCAGGTCCGCCGCATATTTTGGGTCCATCGCCAATGCCAAATCATCGGGTCCGGCACTTGCCGGTTCCTGTACAGAGGCGATCAAAAGATCAACGGCGCCAAAGGCTTCTGCCCCTAGCGCCGCTGCGATGTCTTTGATGGAATGGTTCATGTCAAATCCCCGAAACGTTCGGGAATTGAATTACCCTTGAACGGCGCGCAATGCCACCCCTGCCTTTTGCAAGGCATTCCAGATGCGCGCGTCTCTGCCATAGACATCACGACGATATTGCGTGTGACCTTTGGCGGTTGTGAACGCTGTGCGGTAGATGATGTGCACAGGCACCGGGTTTTTTAGGTTGACCTGTTGTTCCTTGCCTGTCGCCAGCTGCGCTTGGAAAAAGCCTTTTGGATCGCTGGTTTGCTTGGCCAACAAGGCGTAGGCAAAATCAAACGGATCGGCCAGACGGACGCACCCGTGGCTGTATGCACGGCTTTCGCGTCCGAACAGGTTCTTGGCTGGCGTATCGTGCAGGTAGATGTTGTAGCGGTTCGGGAAGATGAATTTCACCAGCCCCAGCGCGTTGCCCTTTGAAGGCGGTTGACGCATCGCAAACGGGAACGTCTTTTCGGTGTACTGGGCGAAATTCACGTTGGCACGGTTCACTTTGCGCCCTTTGTTGTCGGTGATTTCGATGTGACGTACAGCGTTGCGGTTGGCCTTGAGTGCAGGCAGGTATTCTTTGGTCACGATAGAACGCGGCACATACCAGCTTGGGTTGATGACCATGTATTCCATAACGTCCGAGAATTCCGGCGTTGGGCGATCAGCTTTGTTTGCGCCCACAACCGAGCGCGTCTGGAATGTGACTTTTCCGTTGTCGATAATCTTGGCTGTGAAGTCTGGGATGTTCACCAGAATGTGGCGTTTGCCGCGTTCCTGATTGACCCAACGTTCACGCTCCATCCCGACAATGATCGACTGCATACGTGACTGAACACCGACGTTGATTTCTGCAACAGTGCCCGGACCGGCCACGCCGTCTGCGGCCAAACCATGGGCCAGCTGGAACTGCTGAACGCCTGATTTCATCGTCTCGTCATAGGTTTGCGAAGATGTGCGTTTCATAAAGCCCATGGCGATCAAGCGGTTGCGCATTGCAACAACAGACGCACCGGATTGGCCGGGTTTTAGCGACTTTGACGGTACTTTTGCGCCCCAGCCGCCCTTGGCCAACAGCCGTTCCATGCGCAGTTTTTCTTTCATCAACGCATTGTATTCCATGGTTTTTGGCGCAAGCGCCTTAAAGAAACCAGCGGGTGACGATTTAGAGAAGTTGACTAAATAGGACGTGCGATCACGGTACGGAACCTGACGCACGATGGCGGCGTCAACACGGCTCGGGATCAAAACACCGGTTTGCAAATCACGCGAATATTGCAGGAATGCCCGGCTCATTTCGACCTCAAGCTGACCACGCTCACGTGGGCCCTTGGCGGCTTTCATTTTGGCTTGCAGTCCGCCAGCATCGTAGCGTGCGGCTGGCAAGCCGTGCACCGAGGCTTGGGACAACGCTTTGATCAAGGCCACGCGACGATTGCGTTCACGCCCCGTGCGTCCGACCCAAATGCTTTTGTAGCCGTTTGCCTGATAAAAGGCCGCGATGTCTTTGTCGCGTGCCGCGGCTTCGGCCACGGATTGCTTGAATGCAGTGACCTGTGCAACAGCGGGTTTTGCCATGCTGAACAAGGACAATGCCATAAGCGACATCGCCATAAATAGTGAAAATCGGTAAGCGCGCAGCGTCATATCTTCCCCCAATCGAAAAATGTCCGCGAAGTATATGCGGTCGGTTGTGATTTATGCCTGTCGGCTTGTCTATTCACATTTGTGCCAAAACCACCAGAAAGCTGGTCCCTGCGGCCTACATGCACCGACAAATGCGGCATTTTGCAAAACTGACACCATTTGCGCAAAAAATCGCCTAAAACTGTTGATAAATTTAGGGGGAAAGATTCAGCACTTGGTTCACGATTCGCTTTATGTAATACACCAGGGGCATCTGGGGACGAGATGAAACACTGTGTAACATCGCAGTACAGGCGAACGGGACGGCACGTAAGACATGACAATTGGTGAATCATCGGGTTTGACCCGTCGTGCGCTTTTGGGCGCATTTGCTGCAACTACAGTTGCCGCAGCTCCGACAATCTCTGGTGCAGCAGGTATTTTACGCGGCGCAGGTGACATTCGCCGCATCCGCATGTTCTCGGGTCGTACCGGTGAACGCATCGACATGATTTACTGGATCGAAGGTAAATACATCAAAGACGCAGTCAAGGAAGTGAACTACTTTATGCGCGACTGGCGCACTGATGGTGTCAAATCCATGGACTTGCGCACGGTTGATGTGATGGCCGCCGCCCACAACTTGATGGATGTCCACGAACCGTACATGTTGCTGTCCGGCTATCGCAGCCCAAAGACCAACGCGATGTTACGTTCACGTTCGTCCGGTGTTGCCAAGAATTCCCTGCACATGAAAGGCCAAGCGGCCGATCTGCGTTTGTCCACCCGTTCGGTTGGTCAAATGGCGCGCGCTGCATCTGCTTGCCGCGGTGGTGGTGTTGGCCGATATTCCGGATCCAACTTTGTGCACATGGATTGCGGCGTTGTCCGGTCTTGGGGCAGCTAAAACCAACCAACATTGCTGATAGAAATGCAGGCGTCTTTCGAGACGCCTTTTTTCGTGCTGTCGTAAAATTGGATGGTGGTGGTCCCAGCTGGATTTGAACCAGCGACCCCTCGCTTCGGAGGCGAGTGCTCTATCCAGCTGAGCTATGGGACCATCTGCGTTTGGTATAGCTTTGGCGTATCATGGCTGCAATTGCTAATTGCGCAGCCATTTCACGCAAACAGATCATGGGCCAGTTCTAACGCTTCAATCCAGACGTCGATTTCGTCTGTCGTGTTGTACATCGCAAAAGACGCACGGCACGTAGCATTCAAACCAAGGTGTTCCATCAAAGGACCGGTACAATGTTGACCCGCCCGCACCGCGACACCCTTTTTATCAAGAATGGTCGAGATATCATGGGCATGCCCTGCCCCATCCATCGTAAAGCTGAAAATCGCGCCTTTGTCCGGCGTGATGCCTTGCACTTGGATCCAGTTTAACCCGTTCAATTTCGCGACAGCATAATCGCGCAAGCTGTCCTCGTGGGCGGCAATCGCGTCTAGCCCGTGGCCCATCATGTAATCGATGCCGACGCCCATCCCGATCATTTGAACAATCCCTGGTGTGCCTGCCTCGAACATCATCGGGGCATCATTATAGACAACGCCATCCTTTGACACTTCACGGATCATGTCGCCGCCACCAATGAACGGACGCATTTCAGCCATGCGTTCGGATTTGACGTGGATCGCGCCGGATCCTGACGGCCCGTACAATTTATGACCGGTGATGGCATAGAAATCAGCGTCGATATCCTGAACATCAACCGGCATGTGCACAGCCGCTTGTGATCCATCGACCAACACAGCGACGCCTTTGGCATGGGCACCGGCACAGATCGTTTTTACGTCAACTTTGGTGCCCAAAACGTTGGACATATGGGTCACGGCGATCAATTTGGTGCGCGGCGTGATCGCATCCAGAACCGCTTGCGGATCAAGCGCACCGGTCGCATCCACGTCTACCCATTTCAGCACCACGCCTTGGCGTTCGCGCAGAAAATGCCAAGGCACGATGTTTGCATGATGCTCCATCACGCTCAGGATGATCTCGTCACCAGCTTGCATGCGCGGCATGGCCCAACCGTAGGCCACCATATTGATGCCTTCGGTGGTGCCCGAATTAAAGATGATTTCGTCTTCGGATTTCGCGTTTAGAAACGTCGCGACTTTGCCGCGAACTGCTTCGTAATTATCCGTCGCAAGGTTCGACAGGAAATGCAGGCCACGATGCACATTCGCGTATTCGTCGGCGTAGGCGCGCGTGATCGCGTCGATCACAACCTGCGGTTTTTGCGCCGAGGCACCGTTGTCTAAATAGACCAACGGCTTGCCGTTAACTTTGCGTGACAGGATTGGAAAATCTGCCCGAATTTTGCTGACGTCGTACATTTTCAAAGCCCCATGGTCGCCAGGCCTGTTACCGCGAGGAACAAGCTAAGCCCAAAAATAAAGCCAAACATCACAATCAGTAAAAGACCGATTGTTTTGAGGTTCGAGCCAAGATTGGCCCCTTGATTGATGAAATTCACGGTGATCCAAAGGCTGACAACAGCCACGACCAACCCGTAAAGGGACGCAACTGGCGGCGAAACGATCAGTAAAATCACAGCGCCTGCCTGCGCCACAAGGCGCAATGCTTGCATCCAAACAAAGGCCGATAGCATGTCGCCCAAACTGCCCGTGCCGCCCATCACTGTTCCGACCCAATGCAGCAGATGGATCATCAAAACCATGCCACCTGCCGAGAACACAAACACCAGAAGAGGACTGCTCAGGAACGCCGGCAACGCCAAACCGGTTTCGGAAAATTCCGGCGGCGGCGGTTGGGTCAAGGCGCTTGAAACCCAGAACAACATCGCGTTCAGCGCACAGGCCAAAACCAGCAGCGTCCACAGCACTTCGCGCGGCGTGCGCAGGTCAATCACATGACGCGCAGCCTCGGCGGGCTTTTGCAGCGACAGCGCAATCAGCTGCCCGACCGGCATCGTACCAACATTCATAATGCAACACCTTCTGCCGCGCGCATGCCTGCAATCCAGAACCACAACACATTGATAAGCCACAACAAAGCAACCAGTTGCAACGCGCTGCTTTCCCCCATGAAGGCTGCTGTTAATCCCAACAACAACGTCATGGGTGCACTGGCCAAAAGCGCCCAGAACATCGACAGGCGTATGCCGTATCCTGTGATCGGTCGCCCTGCCAATCGCGCCAATCCAAGGATCAACGCGGCAAACGCGTACAGCACCAATGGCACAATGAAGATCCACAAGAACGCCGACCAATACATGCGCGCCATCAGTGGCACATCCGTGTTCAAGTGCGCCTCGCGGGATTGATAGGGCGCTTGAGCGACGAAAAACACGATGCACGCAAATATCAAAATGTTAAGCGCGAACGCTTCGCGCCGTCCCTGCCCCAACAACCGTGCAACCACACGGCCGGGCCCGCGATAGCTGGCCTTGATGTCGCTCGTGACTGACATTAGCTGCGCCGCCGCTCCAACCAGGATTGCAGCAATGCATTGATGTCTTCGCGCAGGTCTTCGTCTTCGATTTCCTCAACCGCTTCGGCCAAGAACGACAATGTCAGCAGATCCGTTGCGACCGCAGCTGGCACACCGCGAGAGCGTAGATAAAACAGTGCCGTTTCATCAATCGCACCGGACGTAGACCCGTGCGAGCAGATCACGTCGTCCGCGTAAATCTCAAGCTCGGGTTTGGCGAGGAACTGGCTGTCTTCGTCCAAAAGCAAGGACTGACTGATCTGGTAGCCGTCGGTTTTCTGTGCTCCGACTTTGACCAGGATCTTGCCTTGGAAAACACCGGTTGCGCCATTGCGCAGCACCTTTTTGAACACCTGACGGCTTTCGCAATTCACCGCGTCATGCGTGACAAACACTGTGTCATCGTGGTGGAAATCACCGTCGCCGACACATGCGCCACCGACAGTCGCCTTGGCGTCATCCCCGGTCAGTTCGATCACACATTCGTTGCGCGTCATCACACCATTGGCGGTCAGAGTGAACGATTTGAACGTCGATTCAGTACCCAACCGTGCAAAGATATGCGTCACAGCGCGGCGTTCGTGATCACGCCCTTGGGCGCGGATGTGGTGGAATGCAGCGCCGTCGGCAATGTCGACTTCAATTACTTTGTTGAAACGCGCCGCTGCCGGACCGGTTTCCAAAACAGTCAGGTTTGCGCCTGCATCCAGCTTGATCACGTTGTGCAACATGACGTCTGATGTTTCAGATTTGTGCAGGTAAATCAGATTGATAGGCTTGGACGCTGATCCAGTTACGTGGATCAAAACGCCATCACTTGCAAACGCAGTGTTCAGTGTGGCCAACGGTCGTGCAACCGGATTTTGGCCACGCGCCTCGAGCACACCATAGAGATCACGCGCCCAATGAATGTCAGCGTTGGCAGTCGCCAAACGTTCAATCGTCACGCCGCTTAGGGTCAGATCGTCAGACGCGCCAGCATCAAAAATACCGTCCACAAAGACGATCTTTAGGCGATCGACATCATCAAACAAGGCCCCTTCAGCGTTGTGGAACAGTGCGGCGGGAACAGCCACAGCCTGCGTCAGCGTGTCCGGGCGGGTGTATTTCCAGTATTCATCGCGGCGCACCGGCAATCCGGCGGCCTGCACGCGCATCAACGCGTCTTTGCGCGCCGCATCAGACCAACCGCCCACGGGCATGGTCAAGCCAGCAAGCCGCGCATCCAACGCCGATGTTGTTTCAGCAACAGCCGCCATTACGCCACCTCAGCCAAGATGTCGGCGTAGCCGTTGTTTTCAACTTCGATGGCCAGCTCGGGACCGCCCGTTTTCACAATACGACCGTCGGCCATGATGTGCACAACGTCCGGTTTGATGTGGTCCAAAAGGCGCTGATAGTGCGTGATGACAAGAAAACTACGGCCCTCATCGCGCAGCGCGTTCACGCCCTCAGACACCAGTTTCATCGCATCAACGTCCAGACCAGAATCGGTTTCATCGAGGATGCACATCTTTGGTTCCAGCATCGCCATTTGCAGGATTTCGTTGCGTTTCTTTTCACCGCCGGAAAAACCAACGTTGACGGGGCGTTTCAGCATGTCCGCGTCGATCTTCAGGGTTTTGGCCTTGGCGCGGACTACTTTCAGGAACTCGGCGGCGCTCATCTCGTCTTCACCGCGCGCTTTGCGCTGCGCGTTAACGGCTGTGCGCAGGAACGTCATGTTGCCCACACCCGGGATTTCGACGGGGTACTGAAAGGCCAAGAAAAGGCCCGCAGCCGCGCGTTCTTCGGGTTCGATATCCAACAGATCAACATCACCCAAATGCGCCGTGCCGCTGGTCACTTCGTAGCCACCGCGACCAGACAAAACGTAGGACAACGTCGACTTGCCGGAGCCGTTCGGCCCCATAATCGCGTGGACTTGCCCCGCACCAACCTCGAGGTTTACGCCCTTCAGGATTTGCTTTTCTTCTTCTTCAAGTTTGACGTGTAGGTCTTTGATATTCAGCATTTTTACCTCGTTGGCCCATCAGGGGCGCAGCATGTATTTCATGATTTCAAGCAAGCGGTTCACGGGGAAAGCTTGCGGTGTCAGTTCAAACGCAGCCATGCGGCCGGTCAGTGTCGGGGCACCAAGGAACTCTTCGACTTGGTGCAGTTTTGCGCGTTTAGCGTAGTCATCGAACAACAGGGTCACGGGGCGCGTGATGCTAAAGGCAGTGGCCCGCGCGCAGCCGATCCGAAACCGCCCGTCGACCAGCACCACATCGGGGTGTTTGAACCCGTCCATCGACCAAACCGCCAGCGGATAGTCGGCAAAGCGCCGCCAGCCGCGATCGTCCTTGGGGTGGCCCCATTCTTTGGTTGGTCCGATGTCTGCGTACAGCATGTCGACGGTGGATGTTTCGTGCGCCGGATTGCCCTCAAACCACGCCATCATCATGCGCCACCAGCTTTTGTCGGATTCAACGGACGTCACGTGCTTGTTCGCCATTTCGCCTGCCAAAACCGTAGATCCGCCAGAGCCATATTCAAGAATCACGTCTGCGCGTGTATACGCATCACGCAGCAATGTGGCCTCAGCCTCGGGCATGGTCAGTTCTGGTTTGGTCAGCGTGCTGGTCATGAAGGCGGCCACGCTTTTGTCGCTATAAACTTGACCAATTCGCGTTCTTTGACCAAGCTTTGCTCAGCTCGCGCCTCCGCCTGCTTACGCGCATCCAGTTTATTGAGCCAACCTTGACCCAACAGGGACACTACCCAACCGGCGATGAAACTAACGACCAAAGTCAGCGAAAATTTCCAAAAGGGCGTCATCCAGGCAACATCAAATACACCGAACATTATGAAACCACAGATCAATAAAAGACCACTGACCATAGCACCGACGGGTGCCAAAAGGCTCCCGACGCTGGCTAATTTGGCAAAACCAATCTCTGTGTTGCTTTCAGATCGCCACATGTGAATTAGCCCACGGACCCTTCTAGGGAAATCGCAACCAGCGCCTGTGCTTCCATCGCGAATTCCATCGGCAATGCTTGCAACACGTCTTTGCAGAACCCGTTGACGACCAAGGCGACTGCCTCTTCTTCGTCCATCCCGCGCGAGCGGCAGTAGAACAATTGATCGTCGTCAACTTTGGAGGTTGTCGCCTCGTGTTCAACGCGGCTGGAGTTGTTTTTGACCTCGATGTAGGGAACTGTGTGCGCCCCGCATTTATCGCCGATCAGCAAGCTGTCGCACTGCGTATAGTTGCGCGATTCCTTGGCTTTGGGGTGCATCGACACCAAGCCACGGTAAGTGTTTTGCGCTTTGCCCGCAGAAATCCCTTTAGACACGATGCGCGATTTGGTGCGCTTGCCCAGATGGATCATTTTGGTGCCGGTGTCGGCCTGCTGCATGTTGTTGGCGATAGCGATGGAGTAGAATTCGCCCTGTGAATCGTCGCCCCGCAGAACGCAGGAGGGGTATTTCCACGTCACGGCTGATCCGGTTTCGACTTGGGTCCACATGACTTTTGAACGGTCGCCACGGCAGTCAGCGCGTTTGGTCACAAAGTTGTAAATGCCGCCTTTGCCGTCCTCGTCGCCGGGGTACCAGTTTTGAACGGTTGAGTATTTGATCTCGGCGTCGTCCAACAAAACCAGTTCGACCACGGCGGCGTGCAATTGCGCAACGTCGCGTTGCGGTGCGGTGCAGCCTTCAAGGTAGGACACGTAGGAATCTTTGTCGGCGATGATCAATGTGCGCTCAAACTGACCAGTGTTTTCCGCGTTGATGCGGAAATACGTCGACAGTTCCATCGGGCAGCGCGTGCCTGGCGGGATGTAGACAAACGAGCCATCAGAAAACACGGCAGAATTCAGCGTCGCGTAATAGTTGTCGGACACCGGAACAACCGTGCCGAGATACTTTTTCACCAACTCAGAGTGCTCTTTGATCGCCTCTGAGATCGAACAAAAGATAACGCCGGCTTTTAGCAATTCTGCTTGGAATGTGGTGCCGACAGACACGCTATCAAACACAGCATCTACAGCAACACGGCGTTCGCCTTCTGGGGCTTCGACGCCAGCCAACAAGGCTTGTTCCTTTAGCGGAATACCAAGTTTCTTGTATGTTTCCAAAAGCTTAGGATCAACTTCATCCAACGACTTTGGTTTCACTTCCATCGATTTTGGACGGGCATAGTAATACTGGTCCTGAAAATCGATCTTTGGATAATCGACCATCGCCCAGTCAGGTTCTGTCAGGGTCAACCAACGGCGGTACGCCTCAAGGCGCCACTCCAGCATCCATTCCGGTTCTTCGTTTTTGGACGAGATCAGGCGCACAATGTCCTCGGACAGACCTTTGGGCGCGTATTCCATTTCGATCTCGGTTTCCCAACCGTATTTATACGCACCGCCAACTTCGGCCACCGCATCTACGGTGTCCTGATCGACGCCATCTTTCACGACAACATTGTCCATGTTTTTCCCTCTCATCAGCGCGCAGCGTTCAAGCCGCCCGCGCCTCGTGTTTCTTTAGTTTTTGCGCCCACACATCGGCAAAGCGCAAAACGTCATCTTGTGTGGTCTCAAGCCCCAGCGACACGCGGATCGCACATGCGGCCTGATCCGCGTCGTATCCCATCGCCAACAGCACGCGGCTGGCTTTGACCTTGCCTGACGAACAGGCCGATCCCGCAGAAACCGCAAAACCTGACAGATCCATCTGCATCACTTGCGTCTCGCCTTTCCATCCCGGCGTCAGAATGCACGAGGTGTTTGGCAAACGCGCCGCATCATACCCGACAAAAATAGTCTTCTTTGACGCAGCCTCAAGGGCCTTTTCTAGAATATTTCTAAGTTGCGCAACCCGTTCCCAACGTCCATTCGCTACATCTTGGGCTGCGGCCTGTGCTGCAGCGCCAAATCCAGCCATTCCGATGATGTTTTCGGTGCCAGAACGGCGCCCCATTTCCTGACCGCCGCCTTTGATCATAGCGGGCACGTCTTGGCCACGGCGCAAAACCAACGCGCCGATGCCTTTGGGGCCACCCAATTTATGCGCCGAAATCAGACCCATGCGTACGCCAGAGCCAATGAAATCCAGCGGCAGTTTGCCAAATCCTTGGGTCATGTCGCAGACGGCCAAACCGGCGGGTACATCTTGCAAGACGCCGGTTTCTGAATTGGCGAACTGCACCGCACTTTGATCAGGCGCATCGATGATGACGGATCCGTTTGCTCCCATGGCCAGTCTCTCGGCGGTCACAGCACCAACTGCGTCGTGTTCAATTCCCGCGCTATGCAATTCACGACCCGCGCAGGCCAGTGCCGCCGCTTCGGTCGCGCCTGAGGTGAACACAATGTCCGCCCCTTCAGCGCCCATCGCGTCAGACACCTGACGACGCGCGTTTTCCATCAAGGATTTTGCCGCGCGTCCCTCTGCATGCACAGACGCGGGATTGCCCAAGACATCCATCGCCGCAATCATTGCCGCGCGGGCCTCGGCCCTCAGCGGTGTTGTTGCGTTATGATCCAGATAGGTCCGGTTCATGGCTGTGTTATCCGTCCACTATATCAAACAGGTTGGGCACGGCGGGGCACGGCACCAATTCGTTGGCAATCACATCTGACAGGCGGGTTTGGTGCAAGAACACATAGACGTGGGCACTTAACCCCTCCCACAAACGGTTGGTCAGTGATTGCGCGCGCGACCCCGATGCCCCACCAGAGGCACCTGCCCCCTTGTGCATTGCATCGACAGTTTCATCCACAGCGCTCAGAATATCTACGACCCGAATTTCAGAAGCCGGTCGCGCCAAACGGTATCCACCGCCGGGCCCACGTACTGACGTCACCAATTGCTCTCGGCGCAGTTTGACAAACAACTGTTCCAGATAGGGCAACGAAATATCCTGACGTTCTGCGATGTCGCCAAGGCTCACCAGCTTATCACCCGGCTGCAAGGCAATGTCGGACAGTGCGACCATCGCATAGCGCCCCTTGGTTGATAGTTTCATCGCCGTCTCCCTTGTATTGCAGGATCTGCCGCACCAATTGATTGACCTCTGCTGCACAACATCATACATCCTCTCGGACGCGGATGTTCCGCTGCATTCGCCATTTAGAACCGTTCTAAAGTGTCTTATAGATTTCGTCAAGAATTCACATGGACCAGGAACGCGTCAAAATAGAACGCGCACTTAAACGCGCATAGAACAGACAAAGTAAGGACGCTCATGCCTGAGGTCATTTTTCCTGGTCCAGAAGGCCGCCTTGAAGGTCGTTATCACCCGCAAAAAGAACGCGACGCACCGATTGCGATCATTTTGCACCCGCATCCGCAGTTTGGCGGCACGATGAACCACAAGGTTGTGCACTCGATGCACTACGCCTTTTACAACATGGGTTTCACTGTGTTGCGGTTTAACTTTCGCGGTGTTGGTCGCTCGCAAGGCGAATACGATCAGGGCATTGGCGAATTGTCTGATGCCGCCTCGGCGCTCGATTATTTGCAGTCGATGAACAACAACTCCAAACACTGCTGGGTTGCAGGCTTTTCGTTTGGCGCATGGATTGGCATGCAACTGTTGATGCGCCGGCCTGAAATCACCGGTTTCATCTCGGCCTCGCCGCCCGCAAACATGTACGACTTTTCGTTCCTCGCGCCTTGCCCTGCGTCCGGTTTGATCATCAACGGCACTGCTGACCGCGTAGCACCACCCGCGGATACCACAACGCTGGTCAACAAACTGCACGAGCAAAAAGGCATCACCATCACGCACACCGAAGTTGAAGGGGCCGGTCACTTCTTTGAAGAACCGCATCTTGATACGCTGATGGATCACACGACGACCTATGTGAAACGCCGCCTGACCGAGACGTCACGCTAATGGCTGCCCCCGCCGTCATCGAAATGGCCAACAAACTGGCCGAAGAATGCCTCGCCGTGCAAAAAGAGACCGGCGAGGACCGCTTGTTCATGCAAGTCGGTGACGTGCTGGGGGCATCCTCTCAAACCCTCGAAGAAGCATTCCTGACCGCAATCCGAACCCGAATGGCCGAAATTCAAGGTCGAACGTTTTTGGCAAAACGATTGCAAGCCCACCGCGCGGCCCAAACTCCTGAGTGATCTTTGCGTTCAGGCGCGCGCATCAAGGGCGTTGAAACCCGCGTTCTGACCTGATTGAAAATACTCAAAATGACCCAACGACTTGATCAACAAATCGCGTTTTTGAACGAGGCCGACAAACTTAAAACCGTTCTGCGGGCCACGACTTTGTGTGATGGATCGCGCGCTGAAAACAGCGGCGAACATTCATGGCACCTGACGCTGTACGCTCTGGTGCTGGCAGATCAGGCAAGCGAAGGCGTCGACATCAACCGCGTCATAAAAATGTTGATCCTGCACGATCTGGTAGAAATCGACGCCGGCGACAATCCGATCTTTGATGACATCGATTTGGCTGCCATGCACGCCGCTGAACAAATCGCTGCGGATCGCATCTTTGGTCTGCTGCCGGTCGATCTGCGGGACGATCTACGCAGCATTTGGGAAGAATTCGAGGCAGCACAAACGCCAGACGCGCAATTCGCCAAATCGTTGGACCGCTTTCAACCGCCCATGCAGAACCTGGCCTCTGGTGGTGGCAGTTGGACTGATTACAATGTCAGCCAAGAGATGATCGCGGCGCGCGTTGGGTCAAAGATCAACATCGGCGCGCCAAACCTGTGGGTCTACGCCAAGGCCAAAATTGCGACGTTCTTCGAAAGCCATGCAAACAAATAAAAGTGCCCTTAGTGACCGCGCCCGTGCAAACGTTCGTGCATCTGGGTGATCATCTTGCTGGCGGTTTTCTCAAACAAACACGGGATAATTGCGTGCACCAGCACTGCCAGCCCTGCCCCCAGTAACTTGAACGCAAAGCCCCCCGCAAACACGGCGTGCTCTGCGTAATTCTCGTCGACGGACCGTGGGTGGTTTAGAAAGATGCGGTTGATCATTTTGGGCTCCCTAGGGCTGATTTTACCCAGAATAGATCGCTTGCAGGGTGAAAGGCTCCCAAATCGCACCTTATTTCAGGCTTTCGTGTGGATAATTTCCACTGTATTGGTTGGTGATGGAAACACTTGATGCATTCGATCGTAAAATCCTTGGCGAATTGCAACGTGATGCGGCGCAATCGCTGGATCACTTGGGCGAAACCGTTGGCCTATCGCGCAATGCCTGTTGGCGCCGGATAAAGGCGCTTGAGGGCGCGGGTGTCCTGACCGCGCGTGTCGCGCTAGTGAACCCGAATACGGTGGGCTTGGGTCTGATGGTGTTCATGCAAATCCGCACCGGCAGCCATGATCCTGATTGGCAGGCCGAATTTAGCCGCGCCGCCCACGCCATTCCCGGTATCCTGAGCGTGTACCGCATGACCGGTGATCTGGATTATCTGATCCGTGCGCGCGTCGCAGACATGGCCGATTATGACCGTTTGTACCAACAGCTGATCACCCGCCTGCCTGTGGCAGATATTTCCGCCAGTTTCGTGATGGAAGAGATCAAAGACAGTACCGCCCTGCCGCTTTGATGCCTCACGCTGCGCTTGCGGCATATTCCCCCTAGCAATCTGCGCAATGGCAGGGTATGCGCGCCTGAAACCGGTTTGAGGCTCCTGTTAGCGGCCTCCTTACAAGAGGCAAGAATATGGACCTTCGCAATATTGCGATCATCGCGCACGTTGACCACGGCAAAACCACATTGGTGGATGAGCTGCTGAAACAATCCGGCACCTACCGTGAAAACCAAGCGACCACCGAACGCGCAATGGACAGCAATGATCTGGAACGCGAACGCGGTATCACGATTTTTGCCAAGCCGACGTCGGTTGAGTGGAATGGCACACGCATCAACATCGTTGACACCCCGGGTCACGCTGACTTTGGCGGCGAAGTTGAACGCATCTTGTCCATGGTTGACGGTGTTGTTTTGCTGGTTGATGCGGCTGAAGGTCCGATGCCACAGACGAAATTTGTGACGGCCAAAGCGTTGAAACTGGGCCTGAAGCCTATCGTTGTGATCAACAAAGTCGACAAACCGGACGGCGAACCTGACCGCGCCCTGGATGAATGTTTCGATCTGTTCGCCAACCTGGACGCAACAGACGAGCAGCTTGATTTCCCACACATGTACGCCTCTGGCCGTTCTGGTTGGGCCGACATGGAACTGGACGGGCCGCGCAAAGATCTGAACGCCTTGTTCGAATTGATCCTCAAGCACGTCCCTGCTCCGGCACAAATCGCGGACAAAGAAAAACCGTTCACAATGCTGGCGACGACATTGGGCGGTGACCCGTTCTTGGGTCGCTTGCTGACAGGCCGTGTCGAATCCGGCACGTTGAAAGCCGGTCAAACGATCAAAGCGATGTCACGTGACGGCACCTTGATCGAAAACTTCCGCGCCACCAAAATTCTCGCCTTCCGCGGCTTAGATCAAACCGGTATCGAACTGGCCGAAGCAGGCGATATCGTTTCCATCGCAGGCATGACCAAAGCAACAGTTGCTGACACATTGGCAGAGCAATCTGTTGTCGATGCGATCCCGGCGCAGCCGATCGATCCGCCAACCATCACGGTGACTTTCGGCATCAACGACTCGCCTTTGGCCGGTCGTGACGGCAAAAAAGTCCAATCACGCGTCATTCGTGATCGCCTGATGAAAGAAGCTGAATCCAACGTCGCGATCAAAGTAACCGATTCACCGGGCGGCGATTCATTCGAGGTCGCTGGTCGCGGCGAACTCCAAATGGGCGTTCTGATCGAAAACATGCGCCGCGAAGGGTTCGAGCTGTCGATCTCGCGCCCGCAGGTTCTGTTCCAAGACATCGACGGTGTGCGGCACGAGCCTATCGAAGAAGCCACAATTGACGTGGATGACGAATATTCCGGTGCGGTTATCGAAAAAATCACTGGCGTGCGCAAAGGTGAATTGGTCGAAATGCGCCCTGCTGGTGCTGGCAAAACCCGCATCATCGCGCATGTGCCATCCCGTGGCTTGATCGGGTATCACGGTGAATTCCTGACCGACACACGCGGCACAGGCGTGATCAACCGCGTATTCCACGGCTGGACACCGCACAAAGGCAAGATCCCGGGCCGTCGCGCTGGTGTTCTGATTTCCATGGAAAACGGCGTGTCTGTGTCCTTTGCTTTGTTCAAACTCGAAGACCGCGGTCGCTTCTTTATCGGCGCGCAGGCTGACGTTTACCAAGGCATGATCATCGGTGAACACAACCGTGAAAACGATCTCGAAGTGAACCCGTTGAAAGGCAAGCAGCTGACCAACGTGCGTGCGTCCGGTACGGACGAAGCCGTGCGTCTGACAACGCCGATCACCCACTCTTTGGAAGAGGCGATTGCCTACATCGACGATGATGAATTGGTCGAAGTGACGCCAAACGCGATCCGTCTGCGCAAGCGGTTCTTGGACACGCACGAACGTAAGCGGATGTCTAAAACCAAGTAAGTTTGGGTTTCGCGACACAGAATTAAAAAAGGGCGCTCCGGTTGGATGCGCCCTTTTTCGTTATTCTGAAGTCTCGATAATCATCAACTCGCGCTCTGATGCCCCGCGCGCGTGTTCAAGCGCGGCTTGGTATGCGTCCGAGCGGTAGCATTTCTCGGCCGTTTCGACGTCAGGAAACCGCGCCACCACATTGCGAGGGCGCTCTTTGCCCTCAAGCTGCACAAAGCGACCACCGCGTGCGATGAATTCGCCGCCGTGCTCTGCTATGGCGACTGTCGCGCCCGCTGCGTATTTTTTATACGCCTCTTCATCCGTGACCGTGACGTGTGCGATCCAAAGTGCGCCCATGTTTTATCCTTTCAATACGGCGCGTGCCGCTTTGATTGCCGCATCAGAGTGTGATGCATCTTTTGCCCCGCCTTGGGCCATGTCTGGGCGACCACCGCCGCCTTTGCCACCTAGTTCAGCAACGGCCGCTTTGACCAGATCAACCGCGCTGACGGTGTCGGTTTTGTCTTTGGTCACGCCCGCCGCTACAGCAACTTTGCCGTCCGCATCCGCGATCAGCAACACTGCGCCTGATCCCAGTCGGGTTTTGTGTTCGTCCATCAAGGCGGGCAAATCCTTGCCCGTGACACCGTTCAACACTTGCGCGAAAAACTTGGTGCCGTTGATGTCTTCGGCCTCGGCTGGGGCCGCAGCCCCGCCAGACATTGCCAGTTCGCGGCGCAATTGCGCCACTTCGTTGGCCAGTGATTTGCGTTCGTCCAGCAAGGCCTTGACCCGTGCGGGAACGTCAGCGGCGCCGGTTTTCAACTCGGCTGCGGCGTCCGCCAACAGCTGATCCTGACCGCGCAAGTAGGCAATCGCGTCGGCACCTGTCAGCGCCTCGATCCGGCGCACGCCAGAACTGCTGGCACCGTCAGACAGCAATGCGAACGCACCAATGTCGCCGGTTTGGCGCACGTGCGTGCCGCCGCACAATTCCAGCGAATATGTGTTTCCGTCCGTGCCTTTGCCAGAGCCGTCCTCGACGCCCATCGACACCACGCGCACTTCGTCGCCGTATTTTTCGCCGAACAACGCCTGCGCACCCAATGCGCGTGCGTCATCTGGAGTCATGATCCGGGTTTCCACGGCGGTGTTTTGGCGAATATAGGCGTTTACCTCGGCCTCGACGTTACGCTGTTCTTCGACGCTCAGCGCTTGGTTGTGGCTGAAATCAAAGCGCAGGCGGTCGGCCGCGTTCAGCGATCCACGCTGTGCGACGTGATCTCCAAGCGTATTTCGCAATGCTTCGTGCAGCAGGTGCGTGACCGAGTGGTTGGCCCGAATGGCAGTTCGGCGTGCGCCATCAACATTAAGAACGGCAGCTTGTGCATTGTAAATGCTGCCACTTTCAACCGTTGCAACATGAATGAAAACGTCCGCGGATTTGCGGGTGTCCGTCACACGCGCCACACCTGTGTCTGTTTTGATCACACCAGTGTCGCCCACCTGACCGCCACTTTCCGCGTAAAACGGCGTTTGGTTCAGCGCGATTTGAACAGTCTCTCCGATTGCAGCCGTCTCGACTGCTTTGCCATCTTGGACCAGCGCAACAATTTTGCCTTCGGCGGTTTCAGTCTCATAACCCAAGAAATCGGTCACGCCGTTTTTGTCAGCCACATCGAACCAAATGGTCGCGGTTGCAGCTTCGCCTGATCCAGACCACGCAGCACGTGCTTTGGCTTTTTGTGCGGCCATGGCGGTGTCAAAGCCGTCTGTGTCAACGCTGCGACCTTTTTCGCGCAAGGCGTCTTGGGTCAAATCCAACGGAAAACCGTAGGTGTCATACAGTTTGAACGCAGATGCGCCAGGCAATTCAGCGCCGTCAGGCAATGCGATCAGTTCGTCGTCCAGCAATTTCAGACCACGATCCAACGTTTGGCGGAAACGGGTTTCTTCTTGCAGCAACGTCTGCTCGATCATGCTTTGGGCTTGGCCCAATTCGGGATAGGCCGCGCCCATTTGGCCCACCAAAGCAGGCACCAAGCGGTGCATTAGCGGGTCTTTGACGCCCAGCAAATTCGCGTGCCGCATCGCGCGGCGCATGATCCGGCGCAGCACATAACCGCGCCCTTCATTGGCTGGCATCACGCCGTCCGCCATCAGAAATGAGGTCGAACGTAAATGATCAGCAATCACCCGGTGGTGGGTTTTATGCGGGCCGTCAGGGTCGGAACTGGTCGCATTCGCGCTGGCCTCGATCAAGGCGCGCATCATGTCGGTAGAATAGTTGTCGTTGGTGCCTTGCAACAAGGCCGCAACCCGTTCTAGCCCCATGCCGGTGTCAATGCTTTGGGCCTTTAGGTCCTTTCGGGTGCCGTCCTCGAACTGCTCGTACTGCATGAATACGAGGTTCCAGATTTCAACAAAGCGGTCGCCGTCTTCGTCCGGTGAACCGGGCGGTCCCCCCCAAATGTGATCGCCGTGATCATAGAAAATTTCGGTGCAAGGACCACACGGGCCAGTCGGACCAGCGGACCAAAAATTATCGTCAGTGGCGATGCGAATAATCCGGTCGTCCGACAATCCGGCGTGTTTTTTCCAGATTTGCACGGCTTCTTCGTCGGTGTGATAGACGGTGACCAGCAGTTTTGACGCATCGATGCCAAAACCTTTGGTCAGCAGGTCCCATGCCAATGGAATAGCGTCTTCTTTGAAGTAGTCGCCAAAACTGAAGTTGCCGAGCATTTCGAAAAACGTGTGGTGGCGTGCGGTGTAGCCGACGTTGTCCAGATCGTTGTGTTTGCCGCCGGCGCGCACACATTTCTGCGAGGTGGTCGCGCGGGTGTAATCGCGCGTCTCGACACCGGTGAACAGGTTTTTGAACTGCACCATACCGGCGGCTGTGAACATCAGCGTCGGATCATTGCGCGGCACCAGCGGGCTGGAGGCAACAATCGTGTGATCGTTGCCTTCAAAGTAATTCAGAAAGGTCGAGCGGATATCATTAAGCGTTGGCATATCAATGCGCCTTTTGGGCAAGTTTTGCGGTTGCTTTTGAAATAGCCCGTGGCCCCGCGACTGTCCACAGTATGTGACATTGCTGCGCCAAAACGAAACGAGGCGCTTCCTTTTGGAAACGCCTCGGTCAAATCACAATGTCAGCAAAGCTTACTTTTCGATGATATCGCCATCATCGGTTTTTTGCTCGTCCTTTGGCATGTCGAAATCAAGCCCGTGTGCTGCCCGGATCTTGTCTTCGATTTCCAGCGCAATGCGCGGATTTTCCTTGAGGAAGATCTTGGAGTTTTCACGCCCCTGCCCAACCCGTTCGTCGCCGTAGCTGAACCATGCGCCAGACTTGTCGACGATGCCTGCTTTGACACCCAAGTCCAGCAATTCGCCGGTTTTTGAGATACCTTCGCCGTACATGATGTCGAATTCGACCTGCTTGAACGGGGCGGCCACTTTGTTTTTCACGACTTTGACGCGTGTTGCGTTGCCGACAACTTCGTCACGGTCTTTCAACGCGCCAATGCGGCGAATGTCCAAGCGCACGGACGAGTAGAATTTCAACGCGTTGCCGCCTGTCGTCGTTTCGGGCGAGCCAAACATAACGCCGATTTTCATGCGGATTTGGTTGATGAATATGACGGTGCATTGGGTGCGGCTGATAGAGCCGGTCAATTTACGCATCGCTTGGGACATCAGGCGTGCTTGCACCCCAACAGAGCTGTCGCCCATGTCGCCCTCAAGTTCGGATTTTGGCGTCAGGGCTGCAACCGAATCGACCACCACCATGTTGACCGCGCCTGAACGCACCAACGTGTCGGTAATTTCCAAGGCTTGCTCGCCGGTGTCGGGTTGCGAGATCAACAATTCATCAATGTCGACGCCCAATTTCTTGGCGTAGGCCGGGTCCAGCGCGTGTTCCGCATCAACGAAGGCACAGACGCCACCGGCCTTTTGCTGTTCTGCCAAACAGTGCAGCGTCAGCGTGGTTTTACCTGATGATTCAGGGCCATAAATCTCGACGATGCGCCCCATCGGGATGCCGCCGATACCCAGCGCGATATCCAGACCTAACGATCCAGTCGAGCTGGATTGAATGTCTTGAATGGCACCCTCTGCACCGAGTTTCATGATCGAACCTTTGCCAAACTGGCGTTCGATTTGAGCCAACGCGCTATCAAGCGCCTTTTGCTTATCTACTGATTTCTTATCGGTCATGTTCAAAAGATCTGCCGTTGCCATTGCTGTTCATCCCTTAGTGTCACACCCATGATGTGGCGGCAATGCATGCATCACCTATATCTGGACCCACATCACTGAGTCGTGCGGTTATGTTCCACTTATGTTCTTATGCGTACAAAAGCAGAACATTTCAATCAAATTGTTCCGATCAGGGATATTTATTGATTCCTGATCGGTTGACTGACGCTACTGGGACTGTGGTTAACAGGATCTAAACGCAGGCAAGTTTAGTCATCACTGGAAAACGCATCATAGGCCTCGAGTGCCTTGGCACTATACGCGAATGACGGCCCGCCACCCATGTAGGTCGCCATGGCGAGGGCTTCTGTGAACTCTTCGCGCGTGGCTTTTAGGCGCACCAAAGACCGCACGTGAAACCCGATGCAACTGTCACAGCGGGTGGCGATCGCGATGCCCAATGCGATAAACTCTTTGGTTTTCTCGCTCAGTGCACCTTCTGCCTTGGCCGCCTGCCCCATTTGCCCGAACCCTTTGACGGTTTGCGGAATCTCCTTGGAAAGGGTCCCGATGTTGGCTTCGGTTTCGCCGATGAATTTCTTCCAGTCCATGTGTCGTGTCCTTTATTGGCGTTCATCTGATCCCATGCGCCGTTCCAGCCAGCGCACGCCCGCACTGATGATCAGTACAAGGATCAGATATTCAACGATTAACAACGTGTAGATTTCAAGCGGGCGATATTCCGTCACCACCAGTTCGTTGGCACGTCGCGTCAGTTCCTGCATGCCGATGACCGAGGCAAAGGCGCTCATCTTGACGATGTAGATGAACTGGTTGGCAAGGGGTGGCAAAATGCGGCGGATCGCTTGGGGCAAGATCACGTAGCGCATGGTTTGCGCGTAATTCAGACCAACGGTTTGCGCCGCCTCTTTTTGCCCCTTCGCAATCGACTGGATGCCGGATCGGTAAATTTCGGCTGTGAACGCACTGTCCGAAATCGCGAGCGTTATGATCGCCCCCCAGAACGGATCAATAGGAATGTTCAAACCCATCGATTTGAACACAATCGGCAGCCCATAAAACACCCAGAACAGCATTGGCAGCAGCGGGATTGCGCGAACAAATTCAACGTAGATGCGGTTGATGATGCGCAGCCAACGACGGCTCGATTGCCCGGGCAAGGCGACGACCAACCCAAGTACAATCGAGATCGACGCGGCGATGACCGAAATCAGAATGGTTTGCCCCATGCCCGAGATCAGGAATTTAACGTTGATCCAGCCGCCTTTGGTGGTCGGGTCAATGACGTACCAACCCCACGTGACGTTTGAAGATGCGCAACTGGACAGGACCAGCAGCAGCGACAGGGCAACAAAAGTTCTCTTCATCATGCGCCCCTTAGTGCTGCAAAATTTGGCTAAGGAACGTCCGACAGCGTTCGGTTTTCGGGTTCGCAAAGAAGTCCTCAGGCGCTGCTTGCTCGACGATCTCGCCGTGGTCCATGAACACCATTTTGTCGGCGACCTTGCGGGCAAACCCCATCTCGTGGGTGACGACGACCATGGTGATGCCGTCGTTTGCCACCTCAACCATCACGTCCAAAACTTCGGAAATCATTTCAGGATCAAGCGCCGAGGTCGGTTCATCGAACAACAGCACTTTGGGTTCCATGCACAATGATCGTGCGATGGCGACGCGCTGTTGCTGCCCACCAGACAATTGCGCGGGCATTTTGTCGCCCTGTTCGGGAATACGCACGCGGTCCAGATAGTGACGGGCCCGTTCCACCGCGTCTTTGCGCGACATGCCGCGGGCTTTCATCGGGCCAAGGATCAGGTTTTCCAACACGCTCAGATGCGGGAACAAATTGAACTGCTGAAACACCATGCCGACCTCGCCTTGGATCGAGGCGATGGATTTAGCGTCATTGGTCAGCTCGACCCCGTCCAGATGGATCGTGCCGCTCTGGTGTTCTTCTAGCCGATTGATGCAACGCACCACGGTTGATTTGCCCGATCCCGACGGGCCACAAATCACCACTTTTTCGCCAGCACCAACCGTCAGATTGATGTCTTTGAGGACATGGAATTTGTCGAACCATTTGTTCACATCGATCAATTCGATAACGGTCGCAGCGGTGGTTCTGGCCGCTATTTCGGGCTCAGTCTGGGGCATGAGCCCTCCTAACGGAATAGTGTGGCGATGGGTTTTGGCAAGGATTTAATCTTTTTTAGTTTATTTGAACTCCGTTGATTTTCAAGCCACTATGCGAGGCAAGACCGGAATTTTAGATACGACTAACAGGAGACGACAATGAAGACACTCTTAAAAGCAGCGGCGATTGCAGCCTTTGGATTCGCACTGTCCGGTGCAGCCCAGGCGCAATCTGCGTTGAACGATATTCTTAGCTCTGGCGTGCTCAAAGTTGGCACAACCGGCGACTGGAATCCGATGTCCGTGCGTGACCCCGCAACCAACAGCTACAAAGGTTTTGACATCGACACCATGACCGAACTGGCAACAGATCTGGGCGTCGAAGTTGAATTCGTACCGACAGACTGGAAAACTTTGGTCAACGGCGTGGTCGCAGGCCAATACCACATCACCGGCTCGGCCTCGATTTCACCTGCACGCATGAAAGCGGCCGGTTTTTCGGAAAGCTACATCTCGGTTGAGATCATGCCGTTCACCACTGCCGAAAACGCCGGCAAATTCGCCAGCCACGAAGACATCAACCAACCGGGCGTCAAAGTTGCAACAACCCTTGGTACGACGTTCGAAAAGCTGGTGCGCGAATGGTATCCAAACGCGGACATCAAAGTGGTTGAAGCCCCCGCACGCGGCTACCAAGAAGTGCTCGCAGGGCGCGCGGATGTGTTCATCACGTCCAACATCGAAGGGTCGACCTTGGCCACAAAACACGGCGTAGTTGCCGTTGAAGGTGCCGCCGCGCGCGCGCCGACCCCAATCGCAATGTTGCTGCCACAGACCGATCAGGTCTGGATCAACTACGTGAACAACTGGGTCAAAGTGAAACAAGCCAAGGGTTTCTTTGAAGCCAACAAAGCCAAGTGGGGCCTGTAAGCCCTACGCCCTAAGATATCGCGACAGGCAGCATGTTTGCCTGTCGCACAAGACCGCGATTGACATCACACCAGATCGGCATCGGTCATGATTTCAACAAGGGCTGGGCCGTTGTGATCCAGTGCTGCTTTGATGGCCGCTTCGATTTCGCTTGGGTCCGTGTGAGCAGCCCCACTTGAGTGGTCCAAATTGAAAGTTAGTGCATGATTGGCCTTTGGTCCATCGGAACGATGGCTTCTGGCGCAGGTGGGCGGTAGCCCAAAGCACTATGGGGTCGTT
>JAQXDI010000082.1 GCA_029251465.1 Ascidiaceihabitans sp. | reverse complement strand
AACGACCCCATAGTGCTTTGGGCTACCGCCCACCTGCGCCAGAAGCCATCGTTCCGATGGACCAAAGGCCAATCATGCACTAACTTTCAATTTGGACCACTCAAGTGGGGCTGCTCAGTAGGATCAGTCAGGCAAAATGCTAATTTATACATCGGATCATTCACTGTATTGCGCGAAATTGCGGATTCTTCTGCGCCACAAAAAGCTGATCTTTCAAGAGGCACCTCCGCCCGGTGGTGGTGGGTCACAAAAGTATCTCGCGATCGTTCCGTCCGGGAATATTCCGGCCCTTGTGGACGGCGATTTGACCCTGACCGACAGCGAAGCGATCGCAGAATACCTCGAGGAAAAACATCCCGAAATTCCGATGCTGCCTGCTACGGTGATCGGGCGCGCGAAATGTCGCGAACGGTCGCGGTTTGCCGACACGCGCCTTGAACCCGCCCTGCGTCTCACGTTTGCTCATGTTGATCCCGAAACCCGCGACAGCGCTGCGATCTCGCTGGCGCACGCCCAAATTCAAAAGCAGTTGATTGCGTTGGGGCACATGCTGGGTCGCGCCGGTCTTTCGCCAGACAGGCTGTGGATGGGTGACCCCGGCACGATCATCACACTGGAATGGATTGCGCTGTTTGAGGGGCCGGTTGTGCCAAAACTGGACTGGCCAGCCTCCGTGCGGACCTACCAAAAACAGATGACGCAGCACGCAGCCGTTCGCGACGAAATTGACGCCTATCGCCCCGAAATGCTTGGGTATTTGCAGGAAAAGGGCGCAGTGTAGATCATGAAGGATGCAAATCTAATCCTTTGATTTGTCGTGAAATTTGTTCTCGCGCGCATCCCCGAACAACTGGCGGCTTTCCAGATATGCGCGTTGCTGGCGGTAAAAATCGGTCAGAAATGCCCAATGATCATTCGGCAACAAAGGTTCCACATAGTTGATTTTACGCCGGATGGTTCTGACCACATCGGACACCCGCTGTCTGGCGTCAGGTGTCTTTGGACGCTCGCGCAAGATGCCCTCAAGCGCCTGCAATTCAAAGCGCCCGTAGATGTTGAGGTGCGACACATCAAAGACAAAACCGGACGCGTTTTTTACCTTGGGTGCGGCCAGATCCGGCATCAGAAATGCCTTGGGTTGTTCAACAACCAAAGTGCCCGCGATCATATCCCCCAAGCGCAAACGGCGTTTGTTCAGCAGCGGAAACAGCAAGATCGCGCACATCCACACAATGATCGCAAAACCGGTCCAACCGTTCCCAAAATTGCCTGTCAGCAAGGTGGTCGCGGGCAGGAATACTTCGACTTCTTTCATCAAGTTTCGCGCAACAATCTGATGCGGCGTCAGGCGTCCACCATCCGCGCTGATCACGCGAATTTTGACGATACGTTTGCCCAGGGTGCGCCCGTTCCAAACCAGTTCCGAGAAAATGTAATACGGCACGCGCAGGAAAAATGTAAGCAAGAAGAACAGCGAAACCAGCAGCCCTTCATCCAGAAAGTTGGTAAAAATAACGAACAGCAAGATCAGGAACATGCCACCAAAGGTGATCAAAATGTCCAATGTTTGCGCACCGAAACGCGCCCCAGCGGTCGCCACATTCAGCGATACAGGCACACCTTCGGGTGGAACGATTTCGATGCGACGATCCTTCATAAGTCATGCTCAATTTCGGGGCCACGTCCGGCCAGCATAAGCCACGCGAGCCACAGCGCACCGATGCCCCAGCCGATGATCAAACGCAATTCCGTGTTTTGAACCAACTGGCGAAAGAAGCCCTCTATTATGGCGGCAGCGATCAACATCAGCCCCGCCAAAATCATCAATTTCACCGCATCCCTGCCCGCCAATCGCAACGCCTCGCGCCGCGTGATATTGCCCGGCAACAGCACCGCAAGCCCCAGCTGCGCCCCCCCCGCGCAGGCCACGCAAATCGCCGACAACTCGGTGACGCCGTGGATCGACAGCCAGCCAAACAGTTCGTAGCCAAGCCCCGCTTCAGCGAACATCGCAAAGAACGCGCCTAACAGTAACCCATTGTAAAACGTCAGAATAAAACTAGGCAGCGAGGCAAATATGCCAAGCGCAAAGATGAAAATTGCGATGCGTGTGTTGTGCGAAAACAGGAACGACGCAAAGACCCCAAGGCTTTCGCCGCCTTGCCTGTCATCGTCAAACAAGGTCGAGCGCAAGTATTCAACCGAGGCCCCCGGCGCGCGCCCGTCCGACATGCTAGGCGGCACAAACGTAAAGAACCATTCGGGGTCTTGGAAATACAGCAGATAGCCAACAACGGCCCCCAAAACCATCGCCAAAAATCCGATAAACAACGGCAACGCGGATCGTCGCACGGCCCGCGGAATGCCGGATGTGAACAGGCGCAAAACCGCGCCGCGCACGCTTTCTTGGGGGGCGTAAACCACCAGATAGGCCCGCGCGCACAACGCGTCGAGATAGGCAAGCAGCGCCTTGTCCATCGAAATTGACCGCGCCACGCTCAGCGAATTCACCGCTTGGCGATACAGGCTGGCAAGGCTTTGCGCCTGTTCGTAACTTAGCGCAGACATGCCGTTGGCCTCGGCCACAGTGACCAGCGTTTCCATTTTTTTCCAGCCCGCTTCACGCTCGGCCCGAAATCGAGAAGATCGGATCATCATATCATTTCCTGCGATTTGATATCGATATAGCGCGAAATCAGGCGCGCAGTCAGTTGCTCTGGCACGGTGTCGATGCACAAAATCCCGAGGCGCTGCAAACGGTCCAGAACCGCCTGACGTTCACGCAGCAATTGCCGCGCCGACACCGAATTTGCGATGGCGTTCATCGACGTATCATCAGGTTCCGCGATCGCCTGCAATTCGGGGTCACGCAGCGCGATGTAGAGCACCAGATGTTGGCGCGAAATCACGCCGAGGTTCTCGACCAGCAGCTCGGCTGTGACGCTATCGACGAAATCCGAGAACACCACGATCAACGAGCGCCGTTTGAGATTGCCATTCAGCTGCGTGATCCCCAGCGTGTGGTTGGTTTCATGCGCGACCTGCTCCAGCCCCGCACTGACCTTTTGAATATGCGCAAAGGCACGCCGACCCGGACGCGGTGGAATGAATGTTTGAGGCGTCGCATCAAAGCTGTAAAAGCCCACGTTGTCGCCGCCCAAACCGCCAGCCCACGCCAGCGACAGGGATGCATTGATCGCATGGTCCAGCTTGGCCAGTTTGCCGATGCGTTCGCCCATCAGGTGCCCCTGATCCAAACACAACATGATCTGGTGGTTGCGTTCAGCGCGGGTTTCACGCGCCACCAGATTACGCGTGCGCGCCGAACGTTTCCAGTCAATCGACCGCGGATCCATACCCGTCTGGAATTCGCGCAACTGATGAAACTCGGACCCCTCGCCGCGCAGGTTCATGTCCTTTAATCCATCGAGCAGCGGTAACATTTGCGTGTGGATTTCCCCGTTCAGCACTGGCGCAATATCGGGCACAATCGCAATGCTAATATCCAGCGGCCAGCTTGGCAAAACATCGAACAGCCCAAAGCGCGAGGCATACATCAACGACAACCGCGTCAGCCGCGCCTCACCCCGTTCACGCAGATTGATAGGAATTTTCACACCAGCGTTTTTTGTGCCCGCATCACACTCCAGATACACCGTGTCTTCTTGCAAACTCAGCTCGACACTATGATCCAATCGCAAGGCGATGTTGACCGGCAATACATTTTTCTTAGCCCTAATTGACAGATCGATAAACGCAGATTTACCAACATAGCCAGTATCTTGCATGTCAGTGCTAATGTCGAAATCACGTACAGCTACGGACATCGCCAAGTCGACAATTGCCACAGAAATCAGCACACCCCACAACGCAATGACCGCCGTTGCACCGTCTGTTCGGGTCATACCGATCAAGACCGTGGCCGCAGCCACACCCAAAACCAGTGCAATAAGGCGAACTGAGGGGCGCATCCTAGCGTGGCGCGTCCGTGCGATTTAGCAAGGTCGTCAACACGTCATCTGTCGTACGCCCTTCGATTTCAGCCGATGGTCCCAGCACCAAACGGTGACGCAGCGCAGGGATAATCAGCGCCTGAACATCGTCTGGGATCGCATAGTCGCGCCCCTCCAATGCGGCCTTGGCACGCACCGCACCGGCAATCGCATCTGCCGCCCGGGTCGACGCGCCGTGCTGGATTTCACCGTCATCGCGGGTCGCGCGCACGAGGTCCACGATGTAGGTCAGGATCGTTTCATCCAGCCGGATTGAATCGACCAATTCATGGACAGCTTTCAACGTGTCGCGATCCATCACACGGCGCAAAGCCGCACCACCACTGCCATTGCCAAGCGGCAATCCGGCGGAGCGCATCAAGATATCAATTTCGGTTTGGCGGTCTGGAAAATCGACCAGAACCTTGAACAGGAACCTGTCCAATTGCGCCTCTGGCAGCGGGTATGTGCCGTGCTGTTCAATCGGGTTTTGCGTGGCGATGATAAAGAAATTGTCGCCCAGTGGATAGTTCGTGCCGTCGATCGTAACTTCGCGTTCGTTCATCGCTTGCAACAAGGCCGATTGGGTTTTTGGCGGTGCACGGTTGATTTCATCAGCGAGCAGAATGTCCGTAAAAATTGGGCCTTTGATTAGACGGAACTCATTGGTTTCAAAGTTGAAAAGGTTCACGCCTAACACATCCCCCGGCATCAGGTCCGGGGTGAATTGCACCCGCCCGAAATCGAGATCGACAACCTGTGACATGCACCGCGCGACCAGTGTTTTTGCCGTGCCCGGAGGCCCCTCAAGCAACACGTGACCGCGCGCGAAAATCGACACCAACAGCATGTCGATCAGCCCACGTTGTCCTTGCACGACAGACCCGATTTCACCGCGAATATCGTCGGCCAATGTTTGGAATTCAGACAGGTTCATAATGTTGCACAACTTTCTTAAGAAGAGTTTGGTAGATAGCCAAATGACGATCAAGGACCTGTGGGGCCATGTCAGCGCCATCGTTGATCAACACGTCGGTGACGGCCGAAAATTCTTGGGCGAGATCCGGATCACGCCGCGCCAAAAGCGCCATAAACCGCGCCTCGTTGCCCTGCCCCAAAGCGCCGCCAAAACTGCGCGCCCCAAGGTCTTGGAGCTGCAGACGCACAAAATCCGAAACCATATGCCCGTCATTTCCAGACAAGCGCAGCAGACTCGCCTTGGCCGCAATAGCCGCCCGTTTGGACAGCTCGCGCGGTGCAGGCCCGTAACTTTGGACGGGACCAAACCGGCGCGACCCACGCCAGAACAGCACCGCCAAGACGATCATCAGCACCGCCCAAAATAGCGAAAACGGATACATGAAAAACCGCGACATCTCGTCCGAGCCACGCTCGTAGTCTTGTCGTTCCTGGCTTTCGGCAGTGGCAGTCAACAGGTTTGGGCTGTTGTCGATGTACACTGGATGTTCGGATTCGTCGATTAAGTTCGTGATGTAGTCCGCTGTAAATGCGGCATTATCTGACGCAGCCATGCCGTGGTTGTTCATCAAATCAGGATCAGCAACAAAATGAACCGGATGATCCGCGTCTTCCAGCGCACATGTGATAATCAGGGCATCACGCCCGAACCGCAGACTGGTGCGGCACTGCTTTGGCAGGGTTGAAACATCGAACCGCTGCGCATGAAACAGCGACACCTCAAAGCTGTCCCACAGGGTTTGTGTTGCAAATTCCGCGCCACCACGCAGCACTTGCAACCCCTCCAGATCCAGCTGCCGCGCTAGGTTTGAATACAGATCTGCAGGCACTAACGCCTGTTCATGCGCAATGCCGGTCTCAATCAACGCTCCCCGCCATTTGGGGAATAAAACAACGCTTTCAAGTTCCATCAGTTTGTCATGAAACACCGAAAGGTCGAGATCGCGTTGATCGTAATCCTTGATCCGGTCCGCGCGGGTTTCAGGATCAAGACCGTCGGTTGCCAAATTCATATCAAAGATCGGCAATATCCGCAGGCTTAGCGCATCCAGACGCGGGCTAAGTCGCGGGTGCGATTGACGTGCCGGAATATCTTGGGCAATCAGCCACGGCCCCAACGCGCCAAACCCGATCTGGGACTTGTTCAACTGGCGATCACGTGCGCCGGAACTAAGCAAGGTCAGCATCAAAAAGCCCGCAATCAGCAGACCGCAGACCACGACAATCGGCATCAGGTTTGAGGGTGCCGTGTTTGAAGGTGCTTCAGCCACGCGCGCCACCTGCATATTTTGCCCCGTTCAAAATGCGACGTGCCGCATCCAGCGCATCGTCAAACCGGTCTTGGGCGACATCTCGTCCGCCATAATGCGCGAGTTCTGTGTACTGTAACATCGTTTCAAGGCGCGTGCGATGGACCCAATTTGCCGGTAACCTGCCGAATGCGCCGCGTTCTGTATCCGAGCGTGCAAACCGCGCATCAGTTGCACGCGCAGCAGCCAGCAAACAATGGCGCAACAAAAGCACCATCGCCGCAGTTCGGTCAGTCATTTGCGCAATCTGGGCCAGCAGCCCATCGGCGTCTTTTATCGCCTCGTCACCCATTTTCCACGCGTCTGGCGTTGCATGTTTGCGCCGTGCGTCATCTCTGGGTTCGCGGGCCAATAACGTCCCGCCACCACCGAATTTTAGCCACAAAAACAAAGCGCCAATCACCAGACCCACAGCAAGGACAACGCCAAACCCGTTCAGATCCATTGGCGATCGTTGGCTTGGGGAAACGGTAGTTGAGGGATCAGATTGCGCGCGCGCACCCGTCAGATCACCGTCAAGCTTGCTGGCGTAGATCGTATCGGTCCGCGCGTCCGCCCGTTTGGCCACAGTCCGAAAACCTTCGGAGCTGTCACCAAAAGGCCGATCAACAGCCTTAAGCACCGAATACTCGAGGCTCGTGTCATTCGCGTCTTGCGCGACGCTGATAGCGGGCAAAACCCCGACAATCATCATCGCGCAGACACAATACTTGCGCATTAAGTTGTGCAAATCCTTAGGCGAACACGTCCGCGCCAGAGGATGGGTTTAGCGGATCTTCGCCAAACCGGTTTTCGCCGTCTGTGCCCTTTAAGACTGTGATTACAAAGGCCGCAAGGCTGATCAGCACTCCGAGGTAGGGGATATTGGACAAGACAAACACACCCAAAATCCACCAACCAGACAAATCCCGGTCATGAAAGCGGCGCACATAAACCGAAATATACGGGATATACAGCGCGATCATCCCAACAACAAAGAGTGCGCCCATAATGTAATTGATCGTCGAAAACTGACCCGTGTTCATGGCGCGAACGCCGCCGAACAAGAAGAACAACCCAACCAAAACGAGTGTCACCAGCAGCGAAAACAGTGCAAACCACCAATATTCCGACCGTGATGCGCGGCCACTAAAGGTGATGTATTTCTCTGTCAGGCATGTGCGTACTGCATCCGTAAAACCCATTTCAAACTCCTTGATCACAGGCAAAAACATTCGTTCATGCACCGTATGTGGACAATTTTAAGCCCTGTGTGCAAGCATATTGTGGATGCTGACGTTGGAATTTTCGCAATTGGTGCGTGCAATGACGTCCGTGTCACGAGAAATTCGCTGTCGCGATGGCGCTTACAGTTTACGCGGCGGGATCATTCACGCTACACATCACTTAACAAAGCAATTAAATAATCGTGATCACGAAGGGAACATGGCATGAATTGGGATGAATTCCCCGAATGGGGTGCACGGATTTCGGACTGGGCTGCCGATTACCACAAAACGATCCGCGACCGTCCCGTGCGTGCACAAACTGCGCCCGGTGATATCGCCGTTCAGCTGGATCAAACCCCACCCGAAGCATCGACCGGCATGGACACCATTATGGCCGATTTCGAACGCATCGTGATGCCCGGGATCACGCACTGGCAGCACCCTCGGTTCTTTGCGTATTTTCCGGCAAATGCAGCACCGCCCTCGATGCTGGCGGAAATGCTGGTGTCGACGATCGCCGCACAGTGCATGCTGTGGCAGACGTCTCCGGCAGCCACCGAGATGGAAACCGTAATGCTGGATTGGCTGCGTCAAGCGATTGGTCTACCCGACGGATTTGCCGGCGTGATCCAAGACAGCGCGTCCTCTGCCACCTTGGCCGCCGTTTTGACGATGCGCGAACGCGCCCTGAACTGGAAGGGCAACCAGATGGGCCTGTCGGGCCAGCCGCGCCTGCGCATCTATTGCTCGGCCGAAGTTCACACCTCGGTTGATCGTGCCATCTGGGTCGCAGGCATCGGTCAGGACAATCTGGTGCGTGTTCCCGTCAAAGGGGCGTTGCGCGGCATGGACCCTGACGCATTGCGCGCGCTGATCCAACAAGACATCGCGGACGGTCATCAACCCGCCGGCGTGATTGCTTGCACTGGCGGCACCGGCACCGGCGCCAGTGATGATTTAGCGCAGGTTTTGCAAATCGCGCGCGACTTTGATCTGTATTCGCACGTCGATGCAGCATGGGCTGGTGCGGGCATGATTTGCCCCGAATTCCGCGATCTTTGGGCCGGAGTCGAGCTGGCGGATTCGATTGTTTTCAACCCACACAAATGGCTTGGCGCGCAGTTTGATTGCTCGGCGCATTTTCTGCGCGACCCAAGCAGTCTCGTGCAAACGCTGGCGATCCAGCCCGAGTATTTGAAAACCCACGGGCATGACAATTTGATCAACTACTCGGAATGGTCGGTGCCACTGGGCCGTCGCTTCCGCGCGCTAAAACTGTGGTTTCTGATCCGGTCCTACGGGCTTGAGGGGTTGCGGACCCGCCTGCGCAATCACGTCGCCTGGGCGCAAGAGTTGTGCGAACAACTGCGCGCCGATGCACGATTTGACATCGTGACAGACCCGATTTTGTCGCTGTTCACCTTTCGACTGACGGGCAAAGATGACGCAGCGATGATCGATTATGTGAACCGGATCAACGATGACGGGCGCATTTACATCACGCAAACGCGGGTGGATGGGCAAATCGTTGTACGGTTCCAAGTGGGTCAATTTGATGCGACCCAAGCGGACGTGAATGTGGCGCGCGACGTGATGATCGCGCTGATCTAGGCGGGCGGTGCCAGCGACCCCCGCTGGATGAATTCGGTGGGGAATTTGACGCTTGTGCCTTGGGTCCCGCCTATGCGCGCGATTAAAACCTCGGCTGCGGCTTTGCCCATTTGTTCTTGGGGAACGCGCACTGTGCTCATCCTTGGGGACACGGCAGAGGCCAATCCGATGTCATCAAATCCGATGATCGAGATGTCGCTTGGCACTTTGAACCCCAGTTCTTGCGCGCGCGTCATCGCCCCTGCTGCCACAACATCGTTGCCGCAAATAATCGCTGTGGGCTGGGCTGATTTCACTTGGTCAAATCCGTCGCGACCGCCTTGCAAAACATAAGGTGACGGCGCCGATGCAACCAAAGTCGCACCCTGCCCGAACTGCGAAATAGCATCCAGCACACCATCATGGCGGGCTTGCGCACGGTCGTTTCCGTCCAGAATGCCCGAGATCATCGCGATTTTCCGGTGCCCCATCTCAAGCACCTTAAGTGCTGCGTCATAGGCCGCCGCCTTGTTGTCAAACCCGACATACAGGTTGTCCACATCGTCGCCGTAACACCACCCCAATACATGCGGAATGTTCCGGATACGCAAGAATCGGTTGGAGTCTTCGGGGCGCTCTTGTCCGATCAGCAACAACCCGCCTGCCCCATGCGCCATTAGGTTGCGGATCTGCGTCAGTTCGGCCTTTGGATCGTACCCAATGCTTGCCACCAGCATCGTGACGCCGGCCTCTGACAGTGCTTCTTGAAAGGCTTGCAAGCCATTGGCAAAAATCGCGTTTGCCATAGTCGGGATGATTGCGCCCACAGTATTGCTGCGTGACGATGCCAACATACGCCCGCCGGAATTTGGCGTGTAGCCAAGGGTGTTTATCGCGGCCTCGATCTTTTCTCGGGTCTTTTGTGCAACCACATTCGGATCATTCAGCGCGCGCGAAATTGTCGCCGTCGACACACCGGCAAGGCGCGAAACATCCGCAAGCGTTGGGGGCGTCGTTTTCGACATTCCGAATAAAACCTTTGCGTTTGTGCCAATTCGCGCCACTCAATTCACCTTTTTGAAATCAGTGAATAAGAAGCACAAAAGCAACTTAACAAAAAATGTAAGCGCTTGCAAAGCATTTGAACACCGCCTACACCGACGTCAAGCAACGGCCATGCGATCATTCATTTGCATCAGGCCCGACACGAAAAACAAACTATAGGAATGTGAACTATGGCGCGCGACTATCTTAAAAAAGCCTCTAAAACTTCTATGACCGACGCGGGCGATGTCCGTGATACGGTCCAAACCATCTTGAATGATATTGAGGCTGGTGGCGACAAAGCCGCACTGGAATACGCCGCGAAATTCGACAATTACGATGGCGCTGTGATTTTGTCAGCCGAAGACATTGAGGCCGCCGCCGCATTGGTCCCGCAAAAACTAAAAGACGACATCGCCTTTGCCCACGACAACGTGCGCCGCTTTGCCGAAGTCCAAAAATCAACCATGACCGATGTCGAACTGGAAATCGTTCCGGGCCTGATCGCAGGTCAAAAAGCGATCCCTGTGCGCGCCGCAGGTTGCTATGTTCCGGGTGGTCGCTACAGCCACATCGCCAGCGCAATCATGACAGTTACAACCGCCAAAGTTGCTGGTTGCGAACACATCGTTGCCTGCTCACCTCCGCGTCCAGACGTCGGCATTGCGCCGGCCATTGTGTACGCTGCAAACCTGTGCGGTGCTGACAAAATCCTCGCTATGGGCGGTGTCCAAGGCGTAGCGGCAATGACCTTTGGTCTATTTGATCTGCCCCCGGCAGACATTCTCGTCGGCCCCGGCAACCAGTTTGTGGCCGAAGCAAAACGCATTTTGTTTGGCCGCGTTGGCATCGACATGATCGCAGGTCCGACCGACAGCTTGATCCTCGCGGACGCCACGGCAGACGCGCACATGGTCGCAACCGATTTGGTATCACAAGCCGAGCACGGTTATAATTCTCCGGTGTGGTTGGTCACAGATGACCACGCGCTGGCGGTAAAAGTCATGGACATGGTGCCAACTTTGATCGCTGATTTACCGGAACTGAACCGTCAAAACGCCGAGGCCGCTTGGCGCGATTACGCCGAAGTCATCGTCTGCGCGGACCGCGAAGAAATGGCGTCTTGTTCCGATGATTACGCGCCAGAACATCTTACCGTTCAGGCCGAAGATCTCGATTGGTGGCTTGAGCGCCTGCAATGCTACGGGTCGCTGTTCTTGGGCGAAGAAACCACCGTGTCGTTTGGCGACAAAGCCTCTGGCACGAACCACGTTTTGCCAACCTCGGCCTCTGCCAAATACACTGGCGGCTTGTCGGTCCACAAATACATGAAAATCGTCACGTGGCAGCGTTCAACCCAAGAAGGATCGCGCGATGTGGCCATTGCAACGGCCCGCATTTCGCGCCTTGAGGGAATGGAAGGCCACGCCCGCGCTGCAGATGCGCGCCTGTTCAAATACTTCCCCAAAGAGAACTTTGATTTGACGGCGGAAGACTGATCATGGCAACCCCGCTCTTTGATATCAGCGGCAAGGTCGCCTGCGTCACAGGTGCCAGCAGCGGATTGGGTCGCGCAGCGGCACTGATGTTGTCGGCGGCTGGTGCCAAAGTTGTGGGTGTCGCACGTCGCGAGGACGCGTTGACAGCGTGGCAAGCCGAAGCCATCGGCGAAACAGCGATTGTCACCGCAGATCTAGCTAATCGCTCGGCGTTAAAACACATCGCAGCGGCGGCCGCCCTGCCCTTTGGCGGACCTGATATCTTGATCAATGCCGCCGGGATCAACACACGGCAAAATGCCGATGACGTGGATGACGCTGGCTGGGACATGACGCTGAACCTGAACCTGTCGGCGCCATTTTTCCTTGCCCAAGCGATGGTGCCAGCAATGAAATCCAAAGGCTGGGGCCGCATCGTGAACTTTGCCTCGCTGCAATCCGAACGCGCCTTTCCAAACGGCATCAGCTATGGTGCCTCCAAAGGTGGCGTCACACAAATGACCCGCGCCATGGCACAAGCGTGGTCCGCGCTCGGCATCACAGCCAACGCCGTCGCACCCGGTTTTTTCCGCACAGAACTAACTGCGGCCGTGTTCAATGACGCTGAATTGGCGCAACGCAATGCGGATCAAACCTGCATCGGACGCAACGGCGAACCTGCCGATTTAGACGGCCCGCTGATGTTTTTCTGCTCGGATGCGTCGGCCTATGTCACTGGCCAAACCCTGTACGTCGACGGAGGATATACCGCAAAATGAAAGCGCTCGTTTACACCGATGTTGAAACGCTGACCTATCGCGATGCCGACATGCCCAAACCCGCCAAAGGCCAAGTGTTGGTCAAGATCATGGCGTCGGGCATTTGTGGATCGGACATGCATGCGTTTTTGGGCCACGATGAACGCCGCCCCGCGCCCCTGACCTTGGGCCACGAAGCCGCTGGCATTATCGTTGGTGGCGACGAAGACGGGCGCCGCGTCACGATCAACCCCTTGGTCTCTTGCGGGAAATGCCCGGCTTGCAAAGAAGGGCGCACCAATCTTTGCCCCGAACGCATGATCATTTCGATGCCACCGCGCGAAGGTGCGTTCGCCGAATACGTCTGTATCTCGCGCAAAAATCTGGTGACCATTCCCGACGATGTGTCGTTCGAAAAAGCCGCACTCGCTGAGCCATTGGCCTGTGGTTGGCACGGTGTTAGACTGGCGCAGCACGCGATTGGCAAACCACTGGCAGAGCTGAATTGCTTGATCATTGGTGGTGGTGCAATCGGTGTTGGCGCGGCCCTGTCGTTGTTCGCCTTTGGTGCCCGCAACATCGCGTTGATCGAACCAAATGACCTGCGCCGCGAAACGCTTTTGAACATCCAAGGCTTTGCGGCTCTTGCCCCACACGACGCAGAAATCCCAGCGCTTGGGACCGTCGATATCGTGATTGACGCGGTCGGATACGCGGCGACCCGCGCCGACGCCACAGCCTACGCACGGCCCGGCGGCGTCATCGTGCACATCGGTTTGGGAGAAGCGACGGGTGGTCTCGACATCCGCCGTATGACCTTGCAGGAAATCACGTTCATCGGCACCTACACCTACACGGCGCGGGATTTTATCGACACCGCCACAGCGATTTTCCAAGGCAAACTTGGATCGTTGGATTGGACGCAATCGCGCACTTTGTCCGACGGCCAGGCTGCGTTCGAAGACATTCGTGCCGGCCGTGTCGCCGCCCCAAAAATCATTCTTATCCCTGAACACGAGGAGTAACCAAACGTGTCCATCAGTTCAAAAATCGTTGATGATTTCATCGCCAATGGCGTTGACTTCATTACGACTGTGCCCTGCAAACAGCTCGCGGGTGTTATCGACGAAGTCGAAGCGCGTCCGGAGATTTTCCACATCCCGTCTAACAAAGAAGACGAAGGTATGGGTCTGTGCGCTGGTGCATTCATGGGTGGCAAACGCCCTGCGATCATCATGCAAAACACTGCAATCGGGGTGACAATCAATACGCTGGCGACGTTGATCCAATACTACCGGATGCCGCTGCCGATGCTGATTTCGTACCGCGGCGAGCTGCGCGAACCAGTTGCGTGCCAAGTCGAAATGGCAGTGCACACCAAGGCGCTGCTCAACCAGCTGAACATCCCAACCTACCACTTTCACAAGGAAAGCGATGCGGACGAGCTGGATGCGATCCTGAAATACACATTCATGTGCAA
>JAQXDI010000081.1 GCA_029251465.1 Ascidiaceihabitans sp. | reverse complement strand
AACGACCCCATAGTGCTTTGGGCTACCGCCCACCTGCGCCAGAAGCCATCGTTCCGATGGACCAAAGGCCAATCATGCACTAACTTTCAATTTGGACCACTCAAGTGGGGCTGCTCAGTGCATCGACACCCCAAAGGAAAACGGGCTCAGAGGTGTGATTTTCTCTGAGCCCTAGTCGCCTAGTTTTTGAGGTATTCCTCGAGGCTGTCGTCCAGCGCATCTTTCCACGGGGTGTGGTGCATTGGGGCCATCGTGCCGGTGATGACCGACTTGTAGGCATTGTCGCGGAAAGTCATGATGTTGGTTTTCTTGTGACCTTTCCACGCCTTGAACGCCTGACACGCGCCCTCTAGATCGAACGATGGATAGTCGGTTTATGCGATCAATTCTTTGACGTAATCGCCTTGGTACCAGATCGCGTCATAGTCGTCTTTGCCTGCGGCTTCGCGCGCTTGACGGTCGTCGATGTCGGCCTGCATGGCGGCGGTGTCAGGCACAGAAATGCACCCCATGATCACATCACGCGCCCACCACGCTTGGGCGTCAAACATGTTGAACGTGAACCATTGGTCTTGCATTCCGATGTAGAACACATCGGGATTTTTGACATAAGCGACACCCTTGTACAGATCGTCCGAGGCCAGCACGTTTGGCGTGCGCAGGCGGATTGCGTCGTCCATGAACGGGAAGTGATGCTTGTAACCAGTGCACAAGATCACAGCATCGACGTCTTTGGTTGTGCCGTCCTTGAAATGTGCAGTTTTGCCGACCAGTTTTTGCAGCAATGGCACCTCTTGCCAGTTGTCAGGCCAATCGTAGCCCATGGGCGCTGTGCGGTGGCTGACGGTGATCGATTTTGCGCCGTATTTCCAACATTGGCTGCCGATGTCTTCGGCGGAATAGCTGGTCCCGATGATCAGGATATCTTTGCCGGCGAATTCCATCGCGTCGCGGAAATCATGGGCATGCAGAACGCGGCCTTGGTAGGATTCAAAACCGTCGAATTGCGGAACATTCGGGGTAGAAAAGTGGCCCGAGCAGACGATCACGTGATCGAAGTCTTCGGCGTAATCACGATCATTTGGCAGGTCGGTGACAGAGACGGTGAACTTGCCGTTGTGTTCGGACACACCGCGCACGGCTGTCTAAAAGCGGATCCAGTCGCGCACGCCCGCTTTTTCAACGCGCCCTTGGATGTAGTCGAACAGCACGGCGCGTGGCGGGTAGGATGCGATTTGTTTGCCGAAGTGTTCTTCAAACGAATAATCCGCGAATTCCAGACCTTCTTTTGGCCCGTTTGACCACAGGTAGCGGTACATTGAGCCGTGGACCGGTTCGCCAAATTTATCAAGGCCCGTGCGCCACGTGTAGTTCCACAATCCGCCCCAGTTGGACTGCTTTTCAAAGCAGACGATCTCTGGAATCTCCGCACCTTTGGCGGCTGCAGATTGAAAAGCGCGCATTTGCGCGAGACCTGAGGGGCCTGCACCGATGATGGCTACACGTTTGGTCATGAGGGGGTCCTTTTTCATCGCTGGTGCCGGTTGAAAGGGCAGGGTGCCTCCGGCGGGAGTATTTTTGATCAGAACAAATTGGGCGGCGCTTTTGCACGCCGTCCTGTGTTTTAGATATCGAGTGTGTTGGCTTTTTCCCAATCAGAGAAGTGCCCGCAGAAATCGTTCCATTCCTGCATCTTCATCTTGAGGTAGGCGGCAGAGAATTCGTCGCCCATCGCAGCCTTTAGTTCAGTGTCTTTGTCATATTCGCGCATCGCGTCCAGCATGTTTAGCGGCAGCAGTGGCGCGCCTGTGACGGTGTGTCCTTCGGCGTACATATCGATGTCGTGACGCGGGCCTGGGTCCGCTTTGGAGCGGATGCCGGACAGGCCAGCGGCGATGATGATCGCTTGGAGCAAGTACGGGTTCACCGCGCCGTCAGGCAGGCGCAATTCGAACCTGCCGGGGCCAGGGACGCGGACCATGTGTGTGCGGTTGTTGCCTGTCCACGTGACCGTGTTCGGGGCCCATGTTGCACCTGACATCGTGCGTGGTGCGTTGATACGTTTGTAGCTGTTCACTGTCGGGTTGGTGATCGCGGCCAATGCGCTGGCGTGCTTCATGATGCCACCGAGGAAGTGTTTGCCGCGTTCAGACAGGCCCAATTCGCCGGTCTGCCCTGATCCTTCGCCTGCGAAAACGTTGACCTTTGAATCCTTGCCCGGTGCATCCCAAACAGAGATGTGCGCATGACAGCCATTGCCTGTCAGCCCTTCGATGGGTTTGGGCATGAACGTGGCGCGGTAGCCGTGTTTTTCAGCTACGCATTTGGTCATGAATTTGAAGAAGGAATGTTTGTCAGCTGTTTTGAGTGCGTCGTCGAAATCCCAGTTCATTTCCCACTGGCCGTTCGCGTCCTCATGGTCGTTCTGGTAGGCACCCCAACCGAGTTCGAGCATGTAGTCACTGATTTCGCGGATCACATCGAGGCGGCGCATGAACGCTTGTTGGTCATAGCAAGGCTTGGCGGCGGTATCGAATGCATCGCTGATTTGATCACCCGCTGGGGTCAGCAGGAAAAACTCGGCTTCGATGCCGGTTTTAACGTGCATGCCTTCGTCAGCGGCCTCAGCGATCAGTTTGCGCAGCACGTTGCGTGGGGCTTGGGCGACGTCCTCGCCTTCCATTACGCAGTTGCCGGGGACCCACGCGATTTCTTTGTTCCATGGCAGGATGATCACGGCTTCGGGGTCAGGCACGGCCAACATATCGGGGTGCGCTGGTGTCAGGTCTAACCATGTGGCAAAACCTGCAAAGCCTGCGCCGTCTTCCTGCATGTCGGCGATTGCTCGGGCTGGAACCAGTTTAGCGCGCTGTCCGCCAAACAGATCGGTGAAGGATATCATGAAGTATTTGACGCCATTGTCTTCGGCGAATTGTGCGAGATCAGTTGCCATGATCAAATTTCCCTATTGTCGTTTTCATGTCATTGACGCTATTTAGCGTCTTGTATTCTTAATGAGTGAGGGCGCAGACCGTTTTCGGCTGCGCCCGTTTATTTAGTAAGATTTGTTTGGCTTGCCCGGGTACCAATCAGTACCACACAGCGGAACTTTGGCCATGGCCGCAGCTTCCATTGTCAGGGCAACCAGATCTTCTGGTTCCAGATTGTGCAGGTGATTTTTACCACAAGCCCGCGCGATCGTTTGCGCCTCTAGCGTCATCACCTTGAGATAGTTTTTCAAGCGGCGGCCACCTTCGATCGGGTCAAAGCGCTTCATCAACTCGGGGTCTTGGGTGGTGATGCCCGCAGGATCGCGGCCCTCGTGCCAATCGTCGTAGGCACCAGACGTTGTGCCAAGCGCGTTGTATTCGGCCTCGTATTTCGGGTCGTTGTCGCCCAGTGCGATCAGAGCCGCGGTGCCGATTGCAACCGCATCAGCGCCCAGCGCCATTGCCTTGGCCACATCCGCGCCAGAGCGGATACCGCCCGACAGGATCAGTTGCACTTTGCGGTGCATACCAAGGTCTTGCAGCGCTTGAACTGCGGGGCGCACGATGGCCAAAGTCGGCTGACCAACATGCTCGATGAACACGTCTTGGGTCGCGGCCGTGCCGCCTTGCATGCCGTCCAGAACAACGGCGTCGGCGCCCGCTTTGATCGCCAAGGTCGTGTCGTAGTAGGGGCGTGCGCCCGCGACTTTGACGTAGATCGGTACTTTCCAACCGGTAATTTCACGCAATTCTAGAATTTTGATTTCCAGATCATCAGGACCCGTCCAATCAGGGTGACGACAGGCCGAACGTTGGTCGATGCCTTTGGGCAAATTGCGCATGCCCGCCACACGATCCGAAATCTTTTGACCCAACAACATGCCGCCGCCGCCGGGTTTGGCCCCTTGGCCCACCACGATTTCGATCGCATCCGCTTTGCGCAGATCATCGGGGTTCATGCCGTAGCGGGATGGCAGATATTGATAGACCAGCTTGTTGGAATGGCCGCGTTCTTCGGGGGTCATGCCGCCGTCGCCTGTGGTGGTCGACGTGCCGGCCATGGATGCACCGCGGCCCAATGCTTCTTTGGCGGGACCAGACAGGGCACCAAACGACATGCCGGCGATGGTGATCGGGATATCCAGCTCAATCGGGTTGGAGGCGTGCAAGCCACCGATGGTCACGTTTGTTTCGCATTTCTCACGGTACCCTTCCAATGGGTAGCGCGAAATTGACGCCCCCATGAACAAGAGATCGTCAAAAGACGGCACCTTGCGTTTGGCCCCACCGCCGCGAATATCGTAAATCCCGGTCGCCGCAGCACGGCGAATGTCGCTGTTCACATCGGCGGTAAATGTTGCGGACTGCCGCGGCGTCGTGTGCGGGATACCTTTGTCGTCATGGCTGTTCATCATCAGTATCCTTAGTACGCGCCGGCATTGTCGACGTCGAAATTATAAAGCGTGCGGGCAGAGCCGTAGCGCGTGAACTCTTCGGGTTTGGCGTCAACGCCGGACTCTGCGATGATCTCTTTCAAGAACTCCAGATGTTCGGCGCGCATTTCCTTTTTCTCGCAATCGGCACCTAGGGATTTGACGGAACCGCGCACGAAAAACCGCGCCTCGTAGCAGCTGTCGCCGAGCGCGTCGCCGGCGTCACCGCAGACCACCAAGTTGCCTGATTGACCCATGAACGCAGACATGTGACCGATGTTGCCTTGCACGACGATGTTGACGCCTTTCATGGAAATGCCACAGCGCGAGGATGCGTTGCCTTTGACCACGATCAGCCCGCCGTGGGCCGTGGCACCCAGATATTGACTGGCGTCGCCTTCGATCACGATCTTGCCGGACATCATGTTTTCGCCGGTGCCGGGCCCTGCTGAGCCATGGACGTGGATCGTCGCCTGCTTGTTCATGCCGCCACAGTAGTAGCCGGTGGAGCCTTTGACGTTCACTTCGATCGGGGCATCCAAACCCACGGCAATCGCATGGCTGCCTTTGGGGTTGTTGATTTCCCAGACCGTTTGATTGGTGTTTGCGGCCTGGTCATGCAGGACAGAATTAAGTGCGCGCAGACCCTGCGCTTCTAGATCGAAACTTTGCATCAGGCGGCTTTCTCTTGCGCTGTTGGGGCCGACGTGTGGCTCCAGAAATAGACAGTTGCGGGCTCTGGTTCCCAGACGCGGGCGTTGTCGATGCCGGGCAGGTTCACCAGCGCGCGGTATTCGGATCCGAAGGCGACGAATTGATCGGTTTCGGCCATGACGGCGGGCTTGCAAGCGATCGGGTCACGCACGACGCCAAAGCCATCCTTGGTGCCAACCACGAAGGTGAAGAACCCGTCCAGATCATCCAGCGAGCTTTCCAAAGCTTCGCCCAAAGTCGCGCCTTCTTGCATCTTCCATGTGAGGTATGCAGCCCCGACTTCGGTGTCGTTTTCAGTCTCGATGTGCACACCAAGACGGCGCAAGCTGCGGCGCAAAGAGTTGTGATTGGACAGCGATCCGTTGTGCACGAGGCACTGATCAAGACCGGTGTTGAACGGGTGGGCACCCATCGTGGTCACGGCTGATTCTGTTGCCATGCGTGTGTGCCCAATTCCGTGTGATCCGGACATTTTGCGCACATCAAAGCGTTCTGCCACATTTTTAGGCAGCCCGACTTCCTTGTAGATTTCGAGGGATTCGCCATGGCTCATCATGCGTAAATCAGGGTGATTTGCCTTAAGAAATGCCTGGGCCTCGGCCATCTGATCGGCCTGAATCTCAAGGCGGGCATGGGTGTCTATGACGCTCATGTCGACCTTGCCCTTGATCGCCTTGCGCAGTGCATTGTCCAGCTTGGCAAAGCCGCTTTCAGGGGTGTCAGATTGCAGGGTCAATTTGACCTTACCCTCTGTTTCGCCACCATAAATCGCGATGCCGGCACTGTCGGGGCCGCGGTCGGTCATCGTGACCAACATGTCCGTCAACATTTCACCAAGCTGAGGCTCAAGTGATTTGTCTTTTAGAAAAAGTCCGACGATCCCGCACATGGCACGCGCCCTCCTTGAAAGTGAATTCTTGTTCGTCTCAAGTTCTAGCACCAAAAAATCTAACGCTCAACCACTAGGAAACTATTTTTCATCTAAGTTAAAAAAGACTAGCCAGATTGCCCGCATCATGGTTCCATTCGGGCAGCACCACGAATTTGCATGCGATGGTGCACGAATACCAACAGCCGATGAGGGAAAAACCGTGGAAGAACAAATCGCAGAGCTGACGGCACAAGTCGCAGCACTTCAGGGAAGTGGCGGCACAACAAACCGCATGTTCGCTGAAACATTCTATTATCTAACAATTCCGTTGATGATCATCATTCACGCAGGTTTCTTGGCCTACGAGATGGGCGCGTCACGGATGAAAAACGTTCTGTCTTCGGGTGTGAAAAACATTTTGGCCTTCGCCTTTATGATCCCGACGTTCTACTTTTTCGGCTGGTGGGTCTATTGGGGCTTTCCAACAGGTTTGACCTTGTCCGAAGGTCCAGCCGGCATTTCCGGTGCAGCCTACGCAAGTGCCATCGCATGGGGCTGGGGTGATAGCGCGCAATACATGGGTCCAAACATCGCAGACAACGCGTCTGGCGTGTTCTTTGGTGCCTTTGCACTGTTTGCAGCCACAACCGCATCCATCATGTCGGGTGCTGTGATCGAGCGTATTCAAACTGTTGGTTTTGTCATTCTTGCGATCGTGCTTGGCTCATTCGCGTGGGTCGTTGCGGCGGCTTGGGGCTGGCACGCAGATGGCTGGTTGGTTACGAAATTCGGTGTCCATGACTTTGGCGCGGCGGGACTTGTCCACGCGGTTGCCGGTTTCTTTGCACTGGGTGTTCTGATCAACCTTGGACCACGCATCGGCAAGTTCAACGATGACGGTTCAGCCAACCACATCGCGGGTCACAACATGCCAATGACAGTTGTCGGCCTGATGCTGATCATCGTCGGTTTCTGGGGCTTCTTGATGGCTTGCGTCATTGTTCCGGGCGAAGCATGGAGCTGGTTTGGCGATAAATTCGCGACAATCTATGGCACGCCAATCACCTTGTCTTCCTTGTCGTTCAACATCCTGATGGCGATTGCTGGTGGCATCATCGGTGCGTGGATCACCACCAAAGACCCGTTCTGGATGATGTCTGGCGCCCTTGCTGGTATCATCTCGACGGCGTCCGGTCTGGATATCTATTTCCCGGGCCTTACGTTCATCATCGCGTTCTCAGCGGGTATCATCCTTGCACCTGCCGCCAATTGGCTTGAGCGTCGCGGCATTGATGATGCGGTTGGTGCGGTCACGGTCCACGGCACAATCGGCCTTTACGGTGTGATTATGCTAGGTGTGTTCGCATCCGGTTACCCAGCGCTGCAAGGCGAAGGTGTTCCGACGATCAACCTGATGGGTCAGATCATTGGTGCGGCTGTGTTCTTTGGCTTGGGCTTCGTGCCTGGTTACGTGGTGTCCTACATCCTCAAGATGTTCGGAATGCTGCGTGTGCCAGAAGGTGCGGAAATCGCTGGCATGGACACCGTCAAAGTGCCTGCACAGGGGTATCCCGAAGGCATCCCATCTTCACCAGCACCTGCTGAATAAACGAAACCGAAAAGGAGAGAACCATGGGTTTTCCATATGACACAGCAGACTGGTCCGTCGTAGATGGCGCAATGTTCATGGGCTGGGGCACGGCGATGCCCGGTCTGTACACCGCAATTGCAGCGATCATTTGCGTCGCCGTATTGGTGATCGGACACAGCTCTGAGGCTAAAAAAGCCAAACGCTTCGACAAGTAAGCTGACCAAGACTTTAGCAAGCGGCCGCCTATTGGGTGGCCCTTTCGCGTAAAATATTGCCTGACAGGAAAATAATTTGCTTCTCATTCTTGCTTTTTGCAAATGTCTGAGGCTGAATGATGCTTAACAAAGACTCAAAATAAACAGGAGAAGACACATGGCAATTCTATGGAGACATTCCGCATTGGCGCATCGCCACGCCGAAATCGGCGGAGCGTTAGAAGACTGGAACGGCATGGGCACGGCGTGGTTTTACGACGATACGCCCGAGCGCGCCAAAGCTGACTATGAGGCGATCCGCACCAAAGCCGGTTTGATGGATGTTTCAGGTCTGAAAAAATGCCACGTGATCGGGCCGGATGCGGCTTATGTCATTGACCGCGTCACAACCCGCAACGTCGAAAAAATCGCACCGGGCCGGTCGACCTATGCGTCGATCCTGAACAGCGACGGCAAGTTCATCGACGACTGCATCATCTATCACCTTGCGGTAAACTCGTGGTTGGTTGTGCACGGTACTGGTACCGGGATGGAGCAGCTGACCTCGGTTGCGGCCGCCAAGAACTGTTCGGTTCTGTTTGACGACGATCTGCACGACATGTCACTGCAAGGCCCCGTGTCCGTGGATCTGTTGGCCGAAGAAATTCCGGCGATCCGTGATCTGGCCTACTTTGGCATCATGCAAACGCGGCTCTATGGTCGTGACGTGATGATTTCGCGCACTGGCTACACGGGCGAACGTGGCTATGAAATCTTCTGCCGCGGCAAGGATGCAGTGCACTTGTGGGACAGTATTCTGGCTGCCGGCAAAGACCGTGGCGTGCGCCCTGTGCAGTTCTCGACGCTGGATATGCTGCGCATCGAAAGCTACCTGTTGTTCTATCCGGGCGATAATTCTGAAACCTTCCCGTTCGAGAACGACCTGTGTGGCGACACGATCTGGGAACTGGGTCTGGAATTCACGGTCTCACCGGGCAAAACCGGGTTCATCGGCGCGGAAAACCACTATGCGCTTGAGGGCAAGGAGCGGTTCAAAATCTACGGCGTACAACTGTCTGACAGCATGGCGCAGATGGATATGGGCGCGCGGATTATGCACAACGGCAACGACGTGGGCGTCATCACCTATGGCCTGTCGTCAGACCTGAACGACTACAGTGTTGCGATTGTGCGTCTGGCACCTGAGGCTGCAAAAGCCGGCACCAAGCTCACGATCGTTCAACTGGACGGATCAGAGCTGGCGGCCACAGCCGAAGAAATGCCGTTCTACGACAAAGACAAAACGATCCGCACCGCAAAGGGCTGATCACACAAAGGGGCGCGCCGTCAGGTTTGCGCCTCTTTTGCACTCTACCGAGGATCACATGTCAAAATTCGAATTCCCGCCGTCTATCCGAAGCCGTCCTGTCTATGGCACGCTAGAAGTGCGCGCAGGCAAACATCACCTGATGATCGCGGACGCCGCAGGGGCCGAGGCGATCCTAGACGTTGCCACGCCTGATCTGATGGCGAAAACCCACATCATCTACATTCCGCGTGGGGCTGATTTCGAGGATAAACTGCGCGCGCTTAACCCTGCACAGTTTTACGAAGGTCCGTCTTACGCCGCCTCCGTCAGCCGTATCCAGCGCGTGTTGCAAGACGCCTCGATGGGTCTGCAAGTCTATCTGACCGGCACCGAAGGTCTGATGGGGCAGGCCCAGAACGAAGCAATGCAAGCCGGCATTCCGCACACCGCAATCCAGACCGAACATCGCGGATCTGTCGCGCGGCGCATGCAGTGTGTGCATTGCAAAGGCATCACCGAAGACGTGGAAACCGATCCGTTCGTGTGTAGCCATTGCGGGCTGAACCTGTTCGTACGCGATCACTATTCGCGCCGTTTGGCCGCCTACCAAGCTGTCTGCATCGACGCTGAGGATCCCGGCAACGTGCCTGCACAAAAGGGGATTTACGCCACGGAGACAGAGCAATGAGTGGCGCTGAAAAAATTGCAGTCCGCGTGACCGAAGTGACACCCTTGAATGATCTCGTGACACGCTTTCGATTCGAACCCGTCGATGGTGGCCTGCTGCCGACATTTTCCGGCGGTGCGCACACCGTTGTCGAAATGCAAGACGGGGCGATCACCCGCCTGAACCCTTATTCGCTGATGTCCGACCCCTTTGATCAAAGCGCCTACACAATTTCGGTGCGTCGCGACGACGAGGGCCGTGGCGGTTCGCTTTTCATGCATAAATCGGTCAGCGTTGGCGACGAGATGGTCATTTCGAACCCTGTGAACCTGTTTTCGCTGGATTTGCGGGCCAAAAAGCACCTGATGATCGCAGGCGGCATCGGCATCACGCCGTTCCTTGCGCAAATCAAACAACTGGACCGCGCGCATGGCAATTGGGAACTGCACTATGCGTGCCGCTCGCAAGCGCTGGGCAGCTATGTCGACTATCTGACAGACACCCACCCAAATGACGTAAACGTCTATTACGACGATCAGGACCAAGCCATCGATCTGGAAAATCTAACGGATCGTCAGCCACTTGGCACGCACATCTATGTTTGTGGCCCCAAGGGAATGATCAACTGGGTGCGCGCCAAATCTACCGATTTGGGCTGGCCCCGCGAAGCCATTCACTACGAAGAATTCCTCGCTCCGCAGCCCGGCAAACCGTTTGAAGTCAAGCTGGCAGTGTCTAACAAAGTGATCCAGGTCGGCGAACAAGAAAGCCTGTTAGAAGCCATCGAACGGGCAGGGGTCGACGCACCTTATCTGTGTCGCGGCGGCGCGTGTGGCATGTGTGAAACGCGGGTGATCGACTACACCGGCAACTTCATTCACCGCGATCATTGGCTTGAGGATGATGAACATGCATCGGGCGAAAAAATCATGCCATGTGTGTCCCGCTTTGAGGGCAAAACTTTAGTATTGGACCGTTAAAATGACACTGCAATTTAACGACGAAACGTTCCGCGACGATTATTCGTTTCACAACTCTGAGCGGGCGATCAAACGGTTCCCTTTTCCGTTCGACAAAGACAGCTACATGTACGTCGTCAACATGGAACAGCACCGTGGTGGCCCGTCGGATTCCATCTACGAGATGCGCTTTGACGTGGACGAACATTACGTGAGCGAAATGCGTGACCGGGCGATGGTGCTGGCGGATGACCCGCTGCGCTGTCAGTCGTTGCCGCATATGACGTTGGCCGGCTGGGATCTGCTGGAACTGATCATGGTGTCCAAATCCGAGGACTATCCTGACTTGTTTCAGTTGCACCGCGACGGTGACAAATGGCATTGGATCAACAAGCCGTTGGGCATCGATGATCACTTTACATTCATGGATGAAACCACGCTGCCGTACGGCCCGATGGAATATATCACAAGGCAGACGCAGGGCGATTTTTGTGTTCTAGATCAACGGGATGATAACCTTTGGATGGACGCAGGTACGATCACAACGCAGGCTGATTGGTCGTTGGATTTCGACATCGGTATGAACTTTTTCGAATGGCACGCACCGGTTCCTTTGGCCCATGAAAAAGGCATCTTTGTGCGCGCGCTCAAGTTCCTTTTGAACATCCAGCAAGGTGCGCCTGCGCGTCGCTTGAACTGGACGATGACGGTTAATCCGTTGCTGGATACAAGCCCTGAAAACTACCACAAATGGGGCATCCAAAAGACGTCACTGACGCCTGAAAACATCGGTGCCAAACAGCACCTGCGGGTCGAACTACAAACGTTCTTTCGCCTGCCGCGCTCGAACGCTTTGGTGTTCCCGATCCGGTGTTATTTGTGTGCATTTCAGGACATTGTCAGCGTGCCAAAATGGGGGCGCCGATTGCATCGTGTGATACGCGATCTGCCCGAGGAATTGGCGACCTACAAGGGGTTCATCGACAACCGCCCGATGATGTTGGATTACCTGTCAAAATTTGATGACGGGCAGGACACATCCAACGGAATTTGGCCTGAACTTGACAGCGAACCGCCGCTAAAAACCTAGGCTCAATCGTTCATTAATCACTAGCTGTTATCGCTTCCTCACCACAATGAGGGGGCGATTTCTTTGACGGTCGAAGTATTTCGAAGCGTATTTTCAGCGATCGACTCATTTGTGTATCGATGTCGCAATGATGCGGACTATACGATGGAGCCCATGATCGGCGGCGTTAATGCGATCATGGGCTATGATCCCGACGATATCATTGGCAACAAAGTACATTCGTTTGTTGGGCTTACCCATGATGATGACAAAGAACGGGCATTTGCGACTGTTGATGCGGCCATAGAGCGGGGTGAACCCTGGGATATGGTCTATCGCATGAAACATGCCAACGGTGGCGTTGCATGGATACGTGAACGCGGAAGTGCGGTGTTTGAAAACGGTGAATTGTCCCACCTTCAAGGCTTGGTTGTCAGCGCAGATGAAGAGGTTGCAGCGCAGGCAGATTTGGAAAAACTGTTGAATGAGACGCAAACCGCAAACGGTGAAATTATTGATTTAACCAAGAAAATCACGGGATCCATTCGCCAACTAACAATGCTTGCAATCAACGCCCGTATCGAAGCTGGGCGATGACGGGCGTGGATTTACAATTGTGGCAGAAGAGATGAAGCGACTGGCGGACCAAAATGCGCAATGGGCCAGCATCATTTCCAAAAAAATGACCCAATCAAATGCGTCGACGTAGCGGCCTAGGTATTGGCGTTCTGCGGGTAGCTGATGATTGACAGATAGCGCGCAGGCAGTTTGACTAATTTTTCGGGACCATGCGGTGCATCGGCATCAAAGAACAGCGTATCTCCGGGTTTTAACGGATAAACATTATCCCCATGACGATAGTCAACTTCGCCTTCCAACATGTAAATCGTTTCAATTCCGCCATGCTGGAACGTCGGGAAAATGTCAGATTTGTCTGACAATGTAATCAAATACGGTTCAACAATCACACCGGATGCGTTGGCCCCGATGTGACCCAAAAGATTGTATTGATGGTTGGCGCGGGTGCCTTCGCGGTCAATCTCGACACCTTCGCGGGACTTGGTATGAACCGCTTGGCGGCTTTCCTCAAACTGGCGGAAAAAACTGGTTAACGGCACGCTTAGGGCATTGGCCAAAGTTTGCAGGGTTGTCAGCGACGGCGATGTGTTGCCGTTTTCGATTTTGGACAACATGCCAATTGAAATACCCGTCCGCGCAGACAAATCCGCCACGGTTGTTTCTTGCTGGCGCCGAAAAGCGCGCACTTCGCGGCCAATCGCCACTTCGAGAACTTTTTCCCGATCACCTTCACGCGTGCTGTGTGGGTTCTGTGTCAGCATATTGGACATATCAGGGGCACCCTTTTCAATATTCATTTTCAGAGCTCTCCTACCCAGCTGCCAGTAGACAGACAATTCCAAATTCGCATAAACCTTATCCGAGTATAGATCGAAATTTTCCTCAGAGTATAGAAAAGATGAACAAGAGTGAAAATATGAAAGTCGGGTTTCTGATTTTCCCAGGCTTTCCGATGGCGTGCTTGACCTCGATGATTGAACCGTTGCGGGCCGCAAACGAAATCGCGGGTAAGACCAGTTTTACGTGGTCCTTGGTGTCGGAAACGGGCGCGCGCGTGACATCCAGCGCTCAAGTCATTTTTGAAGCCGACCATGCGCTCAATTCTGATCTGGATGTGGATGCGTTGTTTTTGCTCAGCAGCCCATTGGCGCAACCCGATGATCCACGGCGGGCGTATGGCGCGTTGCGGGCGATGGATCGGCACGGCGTCGTTCTTGGCGGCGTCAGCGGTGGGGTATTTCCCTTGGCGCGCGCCGGTCTGATGCAAGGGCATCGCTGTTCGGTCCATTGGTGTTACGAGGCTGCTTTCCGCGCTGAGTTCCCTGAAATCGCCGCAATGGACGAGGTCATCGTGACGGATGGGCGGCGCTACACTGTGTCGGGGGCTGCCGCCGCTTTTGATCTGGCGTTGCACCTGATCCAAGACGCTTTGGGTGCGGAAATCGCTCACGAAGTTGCGTGCTGGTTCCAGCATCCACTGGTGCGCGGCGAAGGGGTGCGCCAACGTATTCCGCTGCCAACGTCTGATCAACAAGGCTTGCCTACATTGGTCGCAAATGCCGTTGATTTATTTGCGGCCCGATTGGAAACGCCAATTTCGGTGGCAGAAGTTGCAGAGACCATCGGCGTGACGCCACGCCAAATCGAGCGGGCGTTCAAGAAAGCAACTGGGCAAAATCCGACGCAATTTTACCGCGCGATGCGTATGAAAGCCGCGCGGCAGCTGGTGCACTATTCCAAGGACACAATGGCGCAGATCGCAACATCTGTAGGCTACACAACGCAAACGCCGCTTTTGGCGCATTACAAAGCAGCGTTTGGGGTGACACCGCAAGAAGACCGCAAAGCGATCAACGCATTTAGGGTCAATCGCGACGTGCCGGTGCCGTCGCTCTAGGCGGCTGGCTTATGCGACCGTGTGCATCGCGGTGATGATCGCGTGGAGCAGTGACCCTGCCGAGGCGCGCGGACCATAAATGCTGAACATTTCAGGTGCGCGGCGCAGTACAAAACACCCCAAGTGATGGACGCTGCTGCGAGTGCACGCGCCGACATCCATTGCACGGCTGTTCGCGTTACACAGCAATTCCATCACCGCCAAAACCTCTGCGCCGGAGATATCAAAACGGGCCCACGCGTCAGTTTGCTCGACCACGGATGCATTGGTTTTACACACAGATTTGACGCGTGCGGCGATGTCTTCATGGCTGTCAAACGGGGCCTCAAGCATCCATTGTTCTGGACCAGCCCAGAACGCCAAAACGTCGCCCCCGTCAAAACGGCTGACATCTGGCGCATCGGCTTTGATGATCTTTTTGACCGCGGTGCGCGTTTGGCTTTCTTTGCCCAAACGCGCCGTAACCGAGGCCAACGCCACGTCCGGCACTTCGCTGCAGGTCACAGCGCCAATCGTTTCGACGCGGGCGTTGGTGCCGCCCAAAGCGGTAATGGGGGTTAAATCATGCACGTTGGCGTCCTCCCTCAGGGTCCACAAAGTGGGCGGATACGATTTCTACATCGACGTTCAGATCGGTCACAGGCGACACAAGACGCATCTTTTCGCCCACCCTATCGCTGCCGTTTTTGACAAAGCCCAACCCGATCATACTGCCCAAGCTAGGCGAGAACGCGGCCGATGTGACGTAGCCCTGATCGTGCTTTGCATCGACAGGCCCATCTGCGTTCATCAAGTGCCCACCGGCGGTGACTTTGTCGCCAGCGTCCAGCGGTTTGATCCCGACAAGGTTCAGGGCATCGGTCTCGTTTAGCCCCTCGCGTTCGGACAGTTTTGATCCGATGCTGTCTTTGGCTTTGGACACCATGCGCCCCATGCCGAGGTTCAGCGCCGATGTCGTGCCGTTCAGTTCGTTGCCTGCCGCGTGGCCTTTTTCGATACGCATGACGCCCAACGCTTCGGTGCCGTAGGGAACCACGTTAAACTCTTCGCCCTCGGTCATCAATTTGCGCATCAACGCGTCGCCGTAGCGGGCAGGGACCGCAATTTCGAACGCCATTTCGCCCGAGAACGAGATACGGAACAACCGGGCGCGCAAACCGCCACTAACGTTGATGTTGGCGCAGGCCATGAACGGGAAACCTTCGTTGGACAGGTCGAATTCCGGGTCCACGATCTTTTGCAGCAAGGCGCGCGAATTGGGGCCGGCGACTGCGTATTGTGCCCAAGCTTCTGTGGTTGAAATCAACTGCACGTCCATGTCCGGGAACAGGCATTGGCGCACAAATTCCATGTGTTGATACACTTTGGCCGCATTGGCCGTGGTGGTTGTCACAACGAAATGGTCGTCCTCTAGTCGCGCCGCGGTGCCGTCGTCCATCGCAATCCCGTCTTCGCGCAGCATCAAGCCGTAGCGGACCTTGCCGACCGCCAATTTCGCAAATCCGTTGCAGTAGATTTTGTTCAGGAACTGGGCTGCGTCCGTGCCTTGAACGTCGATTTTGCCCAAAGTTGTGCAGTCGCACACACCAACTGAGGCACGCGTGGCGGCAACTTCGCGGTCCACAGATTGACGCCAATGCGTTTCGCCAGCAATCGGGAACCACTGCGCGCGCAACCAGTTGCCGACTTCGACAAACACAGCGCCACGTTCCTTGGCCCAATAATGCGAGGGCGTCAGGCGGGTAGGGTGGAAATCCATGCCTTTGATGCGCCCCGCCATCGCGCCAATCGCGGTCGGCGTGTAGGGCGGGCGAAAGATCGTTGTGCCAACTTCGGGTATCGATTTGCCCGCAAGTTCAGCCATGATCGCAAGGCCACCCATGTTGGATGTTTTGCCCTGATCCGTCGCCATGCCCAGCGTTGTGTAGCGTTTCAGATGCTCGACCGAGCGGAAACCTTCTTGGTGGCTAAGCTTCACATCTTTGACGGTCACATCGTTTTGCTGATCCAGCCAAGCGCGGCTGCATCCCTCAACGTACCAGAATGGCGTTTGGGACACGGGCGCGTCTTCGGCGGATGGCAGTTTTGGCAAACGGCCCTTTAGGCCAAGTGCCGCTTTTGCGGCCTGCGCACCGGTTTGCAGGGCACCATGCGTGGACAAGTTGCCTGACGCGGCACCTGCAACCGTCATGCCCGGGGGCAGGGCGCCGCCGGGAACAAACGCCGCGAGGCTGTCATCCCACGTCGGGCGACCGCGCTGGTGACATGTCATGTGAACATTCGGGTTCCAGCCACCGGATACGCCTAGCGCACCACATTCGAGTGTACGCATAGACCCGTCGGCCAATTTCACGCCGGCAAACGTCAGACCCAGCCGCCCTTTGCTATCAATGACTTGCGCGCCTTGTAGGACCTCGTAGCCATGGCTGCGTGGTGCATCTGTGCGGGTGTCGACCACGGCTGCGATCTTGACACCAGCGGCATGCAAGTCGGCTGCGGTGCGATGGCCATCATCATTGTTTGTGAAAATCGCGACGCGCTGCGCAGGGGTGGCGGCCCAACGATTGGCGTAGGACCGGATCGCGGAGGCCAGCATGATGCCGGGGCGGTCGTTGTTTTCAAACGCAATCGGGCGTTCGGTGGCACCCGCTGCTAAAATAGTTTTGGCAGCGTAAATGCGCCACAGAATTTGACGTGGTTTGCCCGGTGCCGGTTCGGCCAAGTGGTCCGAAACCCGTTCTAAGGCACCGTAAATGCCGTGATCAAACGCGCCGATCACCGTGGTGCGCGGCATCAAGCGTACGTTTGGCAACGCGGCCAATTCGGCAATGCTTGCCTGCACCCAAACATCGGCGGATGCGTCGTCGATGGCAAAAGTTTCGCTGTTCAAACGGCCACCCATCGCGAAATCTTCGTCCGCGAGGATGACCTCTGCGCCTGCACGCCCAGCCGTCAATGCGGCCATCAATCCGGATGGTCCTGCGCCGATGATCAACAGATCGCAGTGGCGGAACCCTTTGTCGTAGGCGTCGGGGTCGGCCTGCATGGACAAGGACCCAAGCCCCGCAGCTTTGCGAATAATCGGTTCGTAGATTTTTTCCCAAAACGCAGCAGGCCACATGAATGTTTTGTAATAAAATCCCGCCGTCAGAAAGTTTGAGAACCGGTCATTGATCGCCATCGCGTCAAATTTCAGCGACGGCCAGCGGTTTTGTGATTGCGCAGACAGACCTTCAAACAGTTCCGCAGTCGTGGCGCGGGTGTTGGGTTCTTGGCGCGCGCCGGTGCGCAGTTCGACCATCGCATTTGGTTCTTCGGACCCAGCCGTCAACGGCCCACGCGGGCGGTGATATTTGAACGACCGCCCCATCAGACGGACACCGTTGGCGAGCAGGGCAGAGGCCAGCGTGTCGCCGCTGTGCCCTTGGTAAGTTTTGCCGTCAAAGGTGAAGTTCAGTGTTTGGGTGCGGTCAATCTGCCCACCCTTCAAACGGTTGATCTGGTTCATTTGGAACGCCCCTTGCTGCGGGCCACATCGCGGGCCATTTGAACGTCTGAAATTTCGTGCGTCAGGGTGTTGCGGGTGACGACCAACCACGAGCGGTCACCGGCTTCGTGGAACCACAATTCGCGGTGCTCGCCTGCGGGGTTGTCACGCAAATAGGCGTATTCGTAGAATTCACGGGCGGCAGTTTCCGCCTCTGGATCGGGGCGTTCGATCAGATTTGCGTCGCCCAAGTAGACGAATTCGGCGCTGTCGCGGGGGCCAAGGAGGGGGTGATTGATAATCATGCTCTGGGTTCCCTCAATGCAGGTTGGGCTGATTGCCCATGCCTTTTTCGTCGATCATGCGGCCCTTTTCGAACCGGTCAAATCGATAGGCTGTGGCGGTTTCGTGAGGTTCGTCTTTGGCCAACAGATGCGCGAATGCAAATCCGGATGCAGGCGTGGCTTTGAACCCGCCGTAGCACCAGCCGCCGTTGAAATAGAGCCCGTCGATGTGGGTACGGTCGATGATGGGGGATCCATCCATCGACATGTCCATGATGCCGCCCCACATGCGCAACAGTCGTGCGCGTCCGATCATCGGCATGATCGCCATGCCGCCTTCGCAGACGTCCTCGACCACCGGCAGATTGCCGCGTTGGGCGTATGAATTGTAACCATCCAGATCGCCGCCAAAGACCAAGCCGCCCTTGTCAGATTGGCTGACGTAAAAGTGGCCCGCACCGAACGTGATGACGCCCGGCAGGACCGGTTTCAGGCCCTCGGATACGAAGGCTTGCAAGACGTGGGATTCGATCGGCAGGCGCATGTTGGCCTTGGCCATCAAGCGGCCAGAGGAGCCGGCAACAGCGCAGCCAACTTTGGTTGCACCGATAAATCCGCGCGAGGTTTCGACACCCAAGCATTTGCCGTTCTCGATGCGAAACCCGGTGACTTCGCAGTTCTGGATGATGTCGACGCCGTTGCCATCGGCGCTGCGGGCATAGCCCCACGCGACCGCATCGTGGCGTACGGTGCCGCCGCGACGCTGCGCCAAACCGCCTTTGATCGGGAACCGCGCATCGTCGAAATTCAGGAACGGGTATTCCTTTTTGATCTGATCCAGATCCAGATATTCCGCGTCCGCCCCGTTCAACATCATCGCGTTGCCGCGCCGCACGAACGCATCGCGCTGGGCGTCCGAGTGTATCAGGTTCATGATGCCGCGCTGGCTGACCATCGCATTATAATTCAGGTCTTGTTCCAGACCTTCCCACAGTTTCAGCGATATTTCGTAAAACGGTTCGTTGCCATCGAGCAAATAATTCGAACGGATAATCGTCGTGTTCCGTCCGACGTTTCCACCACCGATCCAGCCCTTTTCCAGCACCGCGACTTTCTTCTCGCCGTAGACCTTTGCCAGATAGTGGGCTGTGGCCAAACCGTGTCCACCGCCGCCGATGATGATGATGTCATAGTGGCTTTGCTGTTCAGGATCGCGCCACGTGGACTTCCACCCTTTGTGACCTGTCAGTGCCTCTTTGATGACTTTGAAACCGGAATAACGCATGGAATCAGACTCCTCTTACTCAAAATCTACTGAAAACGCAGGGTGGTGTCCTTTTGAAACCCGACATCGTTTTCACCAAATCGGACATCTTTTGGCGCATGTTGCGGACGTTAAACTGACAATTACACGCCTCCACAAGAAAAAAACTTGATTGATAGGAAAATCGTGCAAGACTGCACCGCAGAGATTCCATTCAGACGTGATTCATTTTTACGGCTGAGTTGAACATCCAAACGGGTGGCTCTGAAAATAATAGCGGCGAAAAATCACCGCATCTCAACCGGGAGAAAACGATGAAGAAGTTTACGACAGCGCTGAGCGCAGGTGTCATGGCGTTCATGCCATTGGCCGCATTTGCCGAAGACAGCAGCGATCCGATTGTTATTCCAATCCACAACTGGTCCTCGCAAATCGTGATGTCCAACGTGGTTGGCCAGATTTTCGAATCTATGGGCAACAACGTTGAATTCGTCACAACAGACAGCCAAGCCGTTTATGAATCGGTACGTCTGGGCGACGTGACAATGGAGCTGGAAGTTTGGGAAGGCGCGTTTGGCGCATCCTACCGTGCGGCTCTGGAAAAGGTGGCCCACATGACGCGGGTGATCACAACGCCGTCACACGCGAAGACTGGTGGTACCCGATGTGGACCAAAGATGCATGCCCGGGCTTGCCAGCATGGGAAGCATTGAACGACTGTGCGGCATTGTTCGCAACAGCGGAAACTGGCGACAAAGGTCGTTATCTGGACGGCCCAGTTGACTGGCTCAAGCACGGTCAAGAACGTGTTGCAGCGCTCGATATGAACTTTGTTGTTGTGAACGCGGGTTCTGCGGCTGCTTTGTGGGCTGAAATCGGCGCTGCCGAAGCTGAAAAGAAACCAGTTGTCGTGTTCAACTGGACGCCAAACTTTGCCGAAGCCGTATGGCCAGGTGAATTCGTCGAATTCCCAGCATGGGAAGAAGGCTGCGACAAAGACCCGGCCGTTGGCGTCAACAAAGACGCGCTGTATGACTGTGGTAACCCTGCAAAAGGCTACCTGAAAAAAGCAGCATGGGACGGCATGAAAGACAAATGGCCAGCAGCCTACGCAACGCTGACCAAGATTTCTTTCACCAACCCACAGATTGCTGAAATGGCAAAATTCGTCGACATCGACGAAATGGAGCCAGAAGATGCAGCCACCGCATGGTTGGACGCCAACAAAGACACGTGGATGGCTTGGACAAAATAAGCCTAGCATCACACTGAGTGACCATGTGCCCGCCTGAGAAACCCTCGGGCGGGCATTTTCAACACTGACCAAAGCCTAACCTAGAAAGCCTCTCAGACATGACCAATGAAACCGTGATTTCCTGCAAAAATGTCTGGAAAGTCTTTGGCAAAAACCCTGAGGCCTATCTGAAAACGATGCCAGCCGGGCACAGCTTTGATCAGATCCGCGCCGACGGCTACATCGCAGGCGTCAAGGACGTGTCGATGGAGGTCAGCCGCGGTGAAATGTTGGTGATCATGGGCCTTTCGGGGTCTGGAAAGTCGACATTGGTGCGCTGTTTCTCACGCCTGCACGACATCACCGGCGGCACGATCAAGGTCGAGGGCCAAGACATCATGGCGCTCCCTGAAAAAGAGCTGATCGACCTGCGCCGCAACAAAATGGGCATGGTGTTCCAAAGCTTTGGATTGCTGCCGCATCGCACCGTTCTTGAAAACATCGCCTTCCCGCTGGAAATGCGCGGCCAAGACAGGCACACCCGCCGTGCCCGTGCGCTAGAGGTCATTGAATTGGTTGGCCTGTCAGGGCGCGAAGATTACTTCCCCCGTGAATTATCTGGTGGTCAACAGCAGCGCGTCGGCATCGCGCGTTCCCTCGCGATTGAACCGGATATCTGGTTTCTGGACGAACCGTTTTCGGCCCTCGACCCGTTGATCCGCCGTGAAATGCAGGATGAGTTTTTGCGCCTTCAAGGGTTGCTGGGCAAGACGATCGTGTTCATCACCCACGACTTTGACGAGGCCCTGCGCCTTGCCGACCGCATCGCAATCATGAAAGACGGCGCGGTTGAGCAATGTGACACGCCCGATCAAATCGTGCTGAACCCGGCCACCGATTACGTGCGCAAATTCACCGAGGAAATCGACAAGGCCCGCGTCGTGCATGCCGGGGTTCTGGCAAAATCCGACGTCAAAGGTACCGGTGATCCGGTTGACGCCGCAGCCACGATCAAAGAGCTGGCCAAACTGCTGGTCCACGACACACGCGACGTCATTCCAGTGTCCAAAGACGGCAAAATCATCGGCGGTTTGAACCGCCAAGATGGGCTGGCAGTGCTGCTGGAGGCCAACTGATGGCCTCTGTGAACGAGCAGGCAAATGCGCCGCGTGTGATCCCTAAGCGCAACATGGCGGTTTGGGGGTTGGTTGCCATCGCCGCAGTTCTGACACTGACGCAATGGATCGGATTGCTGCCCGAATTCCTGCACCGCATGCCGCTGTATTTGCTGCCCCCGTTTGAATGGGCGCTGGACGGGATTTTTAACTTCGTCAAAGACGATCTTGGCCTGCTCAAGCTCACGCGCTTTCTGACTGCCGGTCTTGAGGATGTCTTGGATGCGACGGCAAATTTACTCTACGGCAAGCGACGTTGGCCAAATCTGGGTCCGATCCCGTGGACGGCGATTGCCTCTGTGGCGGCTGTGATCGGCTACTATTTGGGCGGCTGGCGCTTGGCCGTTCTAGCGGGTGGGACGTTCACGTGGACAGCCCTGATTGGCCAATGGAAAATCGCGATGGAGACCATGTCGGTCCTGACCGTTGTTGCCCCGATGGCATTTCTGATCGGTCTGATGTTGGGGGTTTCTGCGTGGCGTCGCTCCTGGGTCGACCGTTTGCTGCAACCGATCTTGTCGGTTCTTCAAACCCTGCCGTTCTTTACCTACCTGCTGCCTGCCGTGATTTTTTTCAAAGTTGGGCCGACTGCCGGCGCAGTTGCCACGCTGATCTATGCCATTCCGCCAATGATCTTGATGACGACGCTGGGTTTGAAAAAAGTCAGCCCCGAAGTCGTTGAAGCCGGCAAAATGTCGGGCTGTTCGCGGTGGCAAATGCTGCGCCATGTCTACATCCCGTCTGCGCGGACCGAGATTTTGGTTGGCGTGAACCAAGTCATCATGCTGTGTCTTGCCATGGTCGTTTTGACCGCTTTTATCGGCATGCCGGGCTTGGGCGCCAAACTGCTTGCGATGATGGGCAGCTTTAAGATCGGGCGCAGTTTCGAGATCGGGATTACCATTGTTTTACTGGCCGTTACCTTGGACCGCCTGTCCAAAGCATGGGTTGCAAAACAACCCCAGCACTTTAAAAAAGGCACGTCTTGGCTGCAGCGCCACAAATTTCTGGTCATGGCGATTGCTGCGTTTGTCAGCTGTTTGGTGCTGGCGCAATTCGTCGATGTCGCCTCGGAAATCGGTCGCAAGCAGGACTTTAGCCAAGGCAAAGAGCTGGACACATTCATCAAGAAAACTGTGCTTACCAACGACGCGTTACAGTGGACGACAGGGTCGCTGCGCTACGTGATGAACGTCTATGTTTTGATCCCGTTTCGTGATCTTTTGCTGTCTATCCCAACGCCCGCTTTCATCATGATTATCGCGGCGTTTGCGTGGAAAGTTGCTGGCCCACGCCAAGCCATTATCGCCTGTGCGTTCTTTACCTATGTCGCGCTCAGCGGGTGGTGGGATCGGTCGGTGATCACGATCTATTACGTGTTGTCCTCGACGTTTGTAGCGATGATTTTGGCCATTCCGTTGGCAGTTTGGGGGGCGGGGCCGCCTGCGCAACGCATCGATTTTTCCAAAGGCATCACCTCTGGTGTCGTTGTCGGCGTGATCAGCCTGATCTTTCGCCGCTCGTTCATCGCCCTTGTCTCTTTGATCGCAGCGGGCGTTGTGCGCTACATTCTCTGGAGCGTGGGCGTCTTTGGCGAAGACCCGACATTGATCGCATATCGGGCCACTTTTTGGCTCATTTTTGCGGCCAGCTTTTATCTGATGTGGCGCTTTGCCGGGCAAATGCTGCGCGACGTTTTCTTGTTGCTGGTGTCAGATTCCGCGCAAACATTTCCCAGCTTTGTCTACCTGATCCCGGCGATCATGCTGTTTGGGATTACCGACATCGCCGTCATCTTTGCGATCACGATTTTCGCGATGGTCCCACTGGTGCGCTACACCATCGAAGGGCTGCGCAACGTGCCCGAAGAAATGACCGAAGCTGCAGACATGTCCGGTGCGACGCGCCTGCAAAAACTGTGGCTTGTGCAGTTTCCACTGGCGTTGCCGACGATGGCTGTCGGGTTCAACCAAGCCCTGATGTTTGCGTTTTTCATGACCATGATTGCAGCCTTTATCGGCACAATCGATTTGGGTCAGGAATTGCAACGCACATTGGCAGGGACTGATCTGGGCCGGAACTTTGTTCTGGGGATCTGCGTGTCATTGATGGCTTTGTCGTTCGATTTGGTGATCCTGAAATGGGCATCCGACAAGAAAAAGATATTGGGATTGTAATGCTTGTCGGGCGACACCAAATCGCCCGACCGTTTAAACCAAATCCGACCGGCGCAAGGTGATGTCAGGATTGGCCCCAAAATTTTGGGTTTTCCAATCGGTTTGCACCGATGATCCGTCATCAAACTGCGCCGTGATCCGGTAGTCCAGAATGCGCCCACCAGCTGACAAAGCGTTGGTCAATGGCACTGATAGACTCAGGATTTGAGGATCGAAAAACCCCGACGCGGCATCGGCGTGCATGGTGACACCAATGGGCGCACGGCCATGCAACCTAACCTCGATCAAGAACGCCTGTAGCCCGCTGCCATCAAAATCAGCGCCCTGAACCAGTGACGTCGACACAATCACTGGCGTCACCATTTCATCCACGTTCACCCGTTGCGGATCCAGCGTGACAACGTCTGGATACGCAACAATGGTGTCTGGAATCCATTTTCCGTCCTCAAGATTGGCCAGATTGCTTTGGTTCTGGCCGGCGGCGGCCAGGGCAATTGGGGCAGGCAAAGGCAGCGTGATGACCTGTCCTGCACCACCTGCACGCGCCACAGATGTGACGTTTTGCGGATGCCCCACCAGATCTTCGATGTGCAACGCACCGCTAGTGGCATGCGCAGACAAGGTCGGTCCACACGTCCGGGTCAGCCCGACGAGGACCGAGCTTTGCGCGCTGATGTCGTCCGGCAAATTGAATTTCAAACTGGCCGACAACACACGATCGCGTGCGGCAAGCGTGTCAAACAAGATCTTGGCAAAACCCGGCGTCTTGGTCGTAACAGTCAGCAAAACAGTGCGCCCGTCCAAAACCGGCGGGCTGGCTTGGGACATCTGATCGCCCCACGTCAGTTCCGGAAGCGTGCCCAAATCGGTTGGAAAGCCCATCGTGAGTTCCGGAATTTCCGAACCCAGCGGCTGCGTCGCCACAATGTGACGCTCAAGGGCTGCGCGCAATTCCAGCTCTTCTATGGGCGAAATTTCGGGTACCAATCCAACAGAAACCCGCACCGCCGAACTTTCCGGGTTGACCGGATCGCTGATGACTTCGGCGTGGAACTGCAAGCGCCCGGTTTCAGGTTCACGCCCCAAAACATAGGCCGATGGCACGACGTGATAGACACCGACATCAACGCTCGAGGCAAAGATCCGCAAGCGGCGACGCAGCGCGTCTTTGATGTTCAAACCGCGCAAATCGACCTCTTCGATTTGGCGGATGGGTCCAGCGGTGTGGGACCAAGGAGGGGTGCGAATGATGTGATCCTGACCGTTACCCGCGGCTTTGGTCACGAACAATCTGGCCGACTGCGACCCGCGAAAATCCAAAGTGTGCACCATGTTCACCACGATGCGTTGCTTGGCAAAGCTCAGCTTTGGGGTGCGGACGGGGGTGGCCCTAATCGTTGCAAGTTTTGCCGATTGCGCAGCGGCCAGAATGGCTGCACGCCCTTTGAGGCGGTTGTTTTTGAACAAAGCATTCAAATGTTTAGGTTTGCGACGCGCGCCTGAAATATCTGCACGGCGGCGGGTCGAGATATCTGCCGCACGCACGCGATTGCCAAAAATCGTCGACAAATCAGCCCGGCGTAATCCCCCAATACGCGCCACAGGGACAGCCAGCGCCGCTGGTGCAGGGGACGGATTGACGATTGTTTCTGATTTGAGCGCCTCGTACACCGTGTAGTCCGATAACAGTTCGACCCTTGCATCGTTGGTGTCTCGCAACAGCTTGTAGGCCAGTGAAATTGCGTCGCCGGTAAAGGTGAAACTAACCGCATTGCCCGCAGGTGTAACCTTGCCCTGCAGCTCGACGACGCGGTGCCCGTCGGCAGACGTGTAGGGCAGTTTCAGCGTCGCTTCGCGCAATTCAGACGGGATGTCGCGAAACGTCAAATCGGGTGTGCGCGCCAGCGTTTGATCAATTTGGCGCTGCGTTGCGACAAGGCGCACTTGGCGCACGGGCAATGTCAAATCGGCGGTCCACAAGTCACTGCCATCAATTGCCGTACCTGCCTGACGGGCGCGAAATATCGGTTGCGTCAACTCGGCGGGGCCGGCAATTTCAAACACGCGTTTGACCCAGCGCAGTTTTGAATTTTTGCGATCGCGCAAGACCATTGCACCAGAGCCAGACATGATTGGGCCGGCGACGTTTTGGGCATTGGAAAACCCCGACGTACCCGCCATTACCAGCGAGGTCAGGATTTTGTGCCGTGCCTCGGTGATCATCATCTTGAGACCCGAACTGGCGGTTGCCACCGTGTTCATTTGGTCGGATTTTGTTACGTTGGCCATCGTGGTTTTCAGACTACCTGGCGCCAACTGAAAGCGCTGCGCAGGGATCAGGCGGCCTGCTTCGACGCGTGTCGCCATTGCGCCCACGGCGTTGAATGTGGTGAATTTAGGCATTGGTTCAGCTCCGAAATCGAAGGGATGCAGCCTTTGCGCGTGGCTCAGGCTGCATCGTTGCGTCAGGACAAATAGGTATCGAGTTTGTCGTTCAAAGCGTCCGGCGGGGCGGGGATTTCGACGGTCAGTGGCCCGTTGCCGGACCCCGTTGTCCAATCGCCTTCCCAGCGCACCGATTTCTGACCAAAGCGTTTGCCTTTGACCGTTGCCTCGACCTTGTATTCGTAATCCTCAAGATCCTCCGGTTTGGCGTACCAGACTTTGTAGTACCGCTCGGCGGCGGCGGTGCTGCCGTTGAAGCGATAAGCCTTTTCGCCAAATTTCGGGGTGCGGACATGCACGATCACGTCGATCTGCTTGTCTGCATCTGGGATCACCATGCCGATGTTGATGGGCCCGACCAACAGCTGGCCTGAACTTTCGGCGCGCACGTCGATGGTGTGGGCATCGGTTTCGTATTCCTCAACCACCTCGTTGATCGCGACATCGGGGCTTTCTTTGAACGCAATGGTTTTGCGCACCCAGATTTTTTCGCTGTCATCGCTGCGATCACCGTTACGGGTGAAATCAAAGATGAACCGCGCGTCCTTGTTGCCGGGCACCCAAATGGCGGGAATTGTCGTGCCTGACATTTCGACGTCCGTTGGCCCGTCCAGCACGCGCCCCGATGGTTTCCAGTTGATCTGGCCGTTGCTGTCAGGATAGCCGATCTGCACCTTGAGCGAATGGATCGGGTCGCCGATCTGGTTTTCGGGCCAGTTGGCAATGGCCGAGGTGACAACGTGCACTTTGCGAAACCCTTCTTCCATGAACACTTCGGTAAAGTAGCGATCAAGGTTGGTTTCATCGGCTTTGATTTCGTCGAACACGCCTTCCATTTGGGCCGAGATCACCTCGGAGCGGGTGACTTGTTCTTCGATGCGTTTCTCGTAGGTAAAGCTGCCTTGGAACACGTCTTTGCGGTTTTTGACAGCGACTGACAGGCCGACCTTAAAGGTCTGGATCGGCGACCACCATTTGCGCTTTTTCTTCTTCTCTTGGGTGTGCTCTTGGGCTTCGGCCCCGTCGACTTCGTCGTCGAGCGTGGTGCCAGCTTGCTTCATCTTGTCCATCACCATTGTGGTGATCGATGCGATGATCGAGTCGGCGGCCATGTCGATTTTCTGGCGCAATTCCATGTCCATGCCAGCACCAACCGTGATGTCGACCGTGATCGCGCCGTTTTCCATCAGCTTGTTGACCTCATGCGAGGCGGACGCTTTGAACCACGCGTATTGACCCTCGACCGAGGCGGAAAAATGCGTGCGGATTTTTTCCCAATCGCCGACGATTTTCAACGTGTAGGGCACAGTCCAAACGTCATAGGAAATGTGGTTTTCCAAGGTCAGGGGCGAGGTGCCTTTTTTCGCAGCGCCCCAGACCAATTCGATCGGGCGGCGCCCCATCATCACGGTGTAGGCGTTGGTGGCCATGATGTTCAATGTGCCCGCGCCAGTACCTTGGATTTCAAAGGCCCACGCATCGGGATTGTCGCTGATTGCGCCGTCCTGACCGGTGTCTGAATTCTTGTAATTCAGGCTGTGCAAGACGGTTTCATTAGACCGCAACGCAACCGGGGCAGGGGTGGCCACGATGGGCGTATTCTTTTGCCAAAAATAGTGCTTGTTCTGGGTCAGTTGCAGCTGCTCTTTGACCTTTTCGAACGCTTTTTCAACGACGCCGGGCGGAGGGGCAAGCGTGGCTGTGAAGTTCATCACACCGCTGGCTAGCTCAGAAAACCCGTCTTCACCGATGTTTTTGGACGGATCCATGATGCCGGAAAACCGCTGCACCCCAAAGACGAAATCACCGCCAGAATGTCGTGCTAACCTATTGGTTTGAGGCAAGAAATAAAAGTGCATAGGCTTACCGGCGTCGCGTAGGTCAGGGTTGTTTTTGTCTGGCAGGAAAACGATCTCGTGCTTGCCGCCGTCGTCATCCTCGACGACGCTCGACATGATTTGCCCGACAAATGCGGGACCTGCGGCACGGGCGGCGCGGTTTGCGATCCGTTGCTGAAGTTTGGTTGCTTTGGCCATCTGATAATTCCTTCTTTTCAATGGTTAAGGTGGTAAAATTGGTGTCGTGTAATTTTAGAAAACGATGAAATCTGTGTTTGAATATCCACGGCGGCGCGTGCAGACTTCGTAGCCTTCACGCGATCCTTCATCGTTGGTGTTGCCTTCGTTGGTTTCGTAGTGGTTTTGGGCTGCGTGGGTGACGATGCCCGTGTGGGTCCAGTCAAGCGGATCGGAGCGGCGCAAAAATACGGACCCCATCGGAATTTGATCCGCAGAGGCGTCGCGTTCGCGTAAAAACAGGCCGGTGTCTTGGGCATTGCGCGCAAGATTATCGCAAGAAAAGCTGGTGCCCATTGGCATTGGATGCATCAAGGCTTCGCTGGCCTGGTGCAGGCAAAACGACACGTACCCAGCGCACCACGGCATGTCGCGCCCCTCATTGCCCTTCATGTACAAACGCACCCACGGGCCTGCGTTTTGCCCGCCGACTTCGCGCGGATGCGGGATAAGATGTTGGTTGGCAAATTCAGCGACCGCATCGCCAAACGACATCGACGCCAGCAAGGGGTTCACCAACACATCCAGCATCGGTTGCACAAGGGCGGTCCATGTCGGTTCGTCGACTTTTCCAGTACTGTGCAGGCCTAGGTCGAACTGAAACCGCATCACGGTATCTTCGCTGACGCGTCCGAAATCACCATCAATCACCAACCCGAATCCATGCAGGCACAGCCATTCTTGGGCGCGCTTGGCAGAGTTGCCGCGCTTGCCGCGTCCGAATTCTCCGGGAAAGGTGATTTCATCGCGGATCCATGCCGAAAGGGCAGAAGGGTCGCCATCTAAAATATACATTTTGGTCTCCTTAATCAGTCGTGTGAAACGTCAGTTCAAAATCGATTGGGCAAGGTGATATCGTTCACCCGAAAAGTGTTCGCCTTGAATAGGTTAGGCGTCGTAAGTTCTAAATATGATCCAGCGTTAGGCCGCGAAAATTGCGGCCCTGATTGCGTGGATTTAACCGGCTGGGTCGACCCCTGCGAGGGCCTCTAGCGCGTCAGCCGAGCACGCCGTATTATTGTAAATGCCTAGGCATAGTTCATAAATTCCGGTCGCAACAAAAAACGAACCCGCGATGAACATCGACAGCAACAGGCCGCCAAAAAACACCAAAACCCCAAGGACAATGTGTTGGCTCAAGGCGATCAGCGCCCCGGCAATTGTCCCGATAATCATGGCAATAAATACCAGCCAGATAATCTTGTTTAAGGAACGCACTAAAAAATCACGCATAAGATAACTCCTTTGAATGTAGTCAGGTTTCCCGATTGACGTGAGTCTCAAAAGTGAGGTTTTCCTTACCCTTGATGCGGGAATTTGGCGAAATCCGTCATTTTCGCAGCGTCTGATACGCAAAAACCTGACATCTCTGTTGCCTAATGGCGGCCATGCGCTGCAAGCTGTGGTCAATAATTTTGAGCAATAGTGGAGACTAAATCATATGAAATTCACGACAATTATCGGGGCCGCAGTCAGCGCCACAATGGCGTTTGCAGCCACGTTCGCCAGCGCCAATGATTTCCGTATCGGGCTGATCACACCGCCCTCACACATCTGGACCAAGGCGGCTGACAGCTTTGGGGCAGCGCTAAATGACGCCTCTGGTGGGGCGCACACCCTGACCGTTTTCCCGGCACGCCAATTGGGCAACGAGGCGCAAATGTTGCAGCAATTGCAAACTGGTGCGCTGGATATGGCGTTTCTGACAGTCGCAGAAGTGTCCAATCGCGCGCCGGATTTCGGGGCGTTCTATGCGCCTTATCTTGCCAATGACATTGCCCACGCGGGTCGCATTTTGCGCACAGATGCGGCGGGTGCAATGCTGGATCAACTGCCGGGCAAAGTCGGCGTTGTGGGCCTTGGGTATGGCATGGCGGGTCTGCGCCAGATCGTATCGCGCGGCGAGGTTGCGACGGCTGCTGATCTGTCTGGCTTGAAACTGCGGATCACGCCGTTTGACCCGATCCTTGATTTCTACAACGCGGTTGGGGCTGCCCCGACGCCGATGCCGTTGCCTGCGGTCTACGATGCTTTGGCGAATGGTCAGGTGGACGCTATCGATATGGACGCTGAACTGATCTGGAAGCTGAAATACTACGAACATGCGGACACGGTTCTGGCCTCCAATCACATGATGTTCCCGATGGTCGGGTTGGTGTCTGCCAAGGTCTGGAAAGGTCTGTCTGACGAAGACAAAGCGATGATCACAACTGCCATGCAAGCCGAGCTGGGCAAAGTCATCGACACCTACGTCGCCAAAGACGTGGAATGGTTGGACCAAGTGCGTAGCACCGGCAAAACCTTTGTTGATGTCGGGCCTGAATTCTTCGGCCCAGCAATTGCCGAATGGGACGCTGCGTGGTCACAAAAATCATCGCAATTGGGCACGTTGCGTGATGCAGCCGCTGCTGTTCAGTAACTAAAGCGATCAGGGCCGGTTACCTTCCGGTCCTGACACTGCAAAGGCTGTTGCCCAAATGATCACCAAACTGTCGCAGGGTCTTGCGCGCGCAGAGATATTCTGCGCCTCGTTCCTTGCCATTCTGATCACCTTGTTGATCCTGTTGAACGTGGTCACGCGGGCCATGAACGCATCGATCTATTGGGTGGATGAGGCCGCGATTTACGCCATGGTTTGGATGACGTTTCTGGCCGCCTCGGCGGGTGTGCACGAACGCAGTGCAGTGTCCGTGACCATGATCAAAGACATGCTTGGCCAACGTGCGCGCCACGTGCTGAGCATCGCAATTGACCTGATTGTTTTGCTGTTTGCCGCGGCCATCGTGTATTTCCTCTGGCGCTGGTTATTGCCTTTGGATCTGCTGCGCGCCGGCTTTGATATCGAAACATTCCAAGGCGAGACGTTCAATTTTGTCTACGCCGAACCAACCACCACACTGGGCATCAAAAAGATCTGGGTTTGGATCATCATGGTGGCCTTTGCGTTCGGGGCCAGCGTGCATGCGATCGCCAACCTGATCGCAACCCTGCGTGGGCCGCGCGTATGACCCCGTTCATCTTTGCGCTTTTGCTGTTTGGCGCGGTTCCCATCGCTTTGGTTCTGACCCTCACAGCCATTTGGTACATCGCGGAAAGCGGCAATACCGTGCTATTCGACAGCTTTGCGCAGCAGATGTTTTCGGGTGTCGAAAACTACGGGCTGCTGGCGATTCCGTTGTTCATGCTGACAGGCGAACTGATGAACGAGGGTGGCATGACCTCGCGTCTTATCAACGCTGCGCGGGTGTTTGTCGGCGGGTTTCGCGGCGGGCTTGCCTACATCAATTTGCTGGCGAACATGTTCATGGCCGCGATCATCGGGTCCGCCGCCAGCCAGATCGCAGTGATGAGCCGCGCAATGGTGCCCGAAATGGAAAAAGAGGGTTATTCCAGAGGGTTCGCCGCCGCCACGACCGCAGCAGGAGGTCTACTGGCCCCCGTGATCCCCCCGTCGATGTTGTTTGTGATCTACGGCGTTTTGGCGCAAATTCCGATTGGCGATATGTTCCTTGCGGGCATCATTCCGGGGCTGATGCTGGCGTTTGCGTTCTTTGTTGTCATCTCATTGATTGGTCTCAGCGTGCAATTCCCAAAAGGTGAATGGATGTCTTGGCCGGACATTCGCAGTGCACTGATCCATGCATTGCCGGCCGCGCTAATTCCAGCCGCGATCATCGGCGGAATTCTGTTTGGCATCGCGACCCCCACTGAATCTGCCGCCGTCGCGTCACTGATCGCATTCCTGGTCGGATGGCTGGTGTACGGCGAAATCAAGCTGGCCAAACTGGGCGAATTGTTCGGTCGCACGGCGCGCAATGCATCCATGGTGATCTTTATGATCGCCGCCGCCAACGTTTTCGGCTGGGTAATCATTTACGAAGCACTACCCCAAAAACTGGCGGCATTGATCACCTCGATCACGGACGATCCGTTCACGTTTTTGCTGATCGTCAATCTGGTGTTGCTGTGCGTGGGGATGCTGATCGACGGCATTGCGGCGATCATTCTGGTGACGCCAATTTTACTGCCCATCGCAATGAACAATTACGATATCGACCCCTATCAATTTGGCGTCGTGATGAGCTTGAATTTGGTGCTGGGCCTGCTGACACCGCCTGTCGGGATCGGGCTATACATCGCATCCAGCATGAGCGGCGCGAGCCCGACGCAAATCATGCGCGGGCTATGGCCATTTCTGGTGTCGGTGCTGGTTGTGCTGATCTTACTCAGCTATTTTCCGATCCTGTCGACGGCTTTGATCTAGGGGTTAAGCCCTTAAATACAGCGCCCACCGTCGATTTCCATGCAGATGCCTGTGACCATGCTGGCCTCGTCCGAGCACAGGTAGCACGCGGCGTTTGCCATGTCTTCGGGTGTGGAAAAACGGCCAATCGGGATGGTCGACAGAAATTGCGCACGACGTTCAGGCGTGTCTTCACCCATGAACATCTTAAGCAATGGCGTGTCGCCCGCGACCGGGTTTATCGCGTTCACGCGCACGCCTTCCGGGGCCAGTTCGATGGCCATGCTTTTGGTTGCATTGTTCACCCAGCCTTTGGATGCGTTGTACCAGTTAAGCCGAGGGCGCGGGGACAGGGCCGCCGTCGAAGACACGTTCAAAACCGCCCCCGATTTCTGCGCCTTCATCAGCGGCGCGATGTGCTTGGCCGTTAGGTAGATCGACTTGCAATTGACGGCAAAAACCTTGTCAAAGTCATCCTCGGACACGTCTTCCATCTGCGCAGGCCAGTGAGTTGTGCCCGCATTGTTGATCAGAATGTCGATGCGCCCAAAGGCGTCCAAAGTGGCCTTGGTCATCGCCGCAACCGAAGCGTCATTGGCCACGTTTGTTTCAACCGCATGGGCGTTTTCACCAAGCTCTTTGGCCAGTTCCTGCGCCATTGTGATGTTCAGGTCTGCCAACATCACATGGGCCCCTTCGGCGACAAATTTGCGTGCAATACCAGCGCCAAAGCCTGACGCGCCACCGGTGACGATTGCTACTTTTCCATCCAAACGCATTGCGCTTCTCCTTGTTTCGAAATGACTAGCCGTGCAGGGCAGCGACGGTTTTTAACGTTGAAAATCCGTACAGGGCCTCAAAGCCTTTTTCGCGGCCATGGCCGGACAGGCCGACGCCGCCAAACGGCAATTCCACACCGCCCGCAGCACCGTAGTTGTTCAAGAAAACCTGCCCCGCGCGCAGTCGTTTGGCCAGCCGCATTTGACGTGCGCCATTTGCGGTCCAGACCGACGCGACCAGCCCGAAATCGGTGCCATTGGCGATCGCACTGGCGTCGTCTTCGTCCTCGAACGGGATGACGACCTGAACGGGGCCGAATATTTCCTGCTGGGCAAGCACGTGATCTGGTGGCACGTCGGCAAACAGGGTCGGGGCGATGTAGGCCCCCGTGCCCGGTGCGTTGCCCATGATTTGGCCGGTTGCTACACAGCGCAGATCAGCGCCTTGTTCGATGAACCCTTGCACGATGTCTTTTTGACGTTGTGAAATCAGTGGCCCCAGTTCCAGATCATCGCTCGCAGGCCCGACGCGCAATTTGGCGTAGGCCGTCGCCATGCGCGCGACAACTTGGTCATAGACCCCGCGCTGCACCAGAATGCGCGAAGATGCGGAACAGGTTTGCCCTGCGTTTTGGATGCCTGCGTTCACAAGAAACGGTAACGCTGCGTCCAGATCAGCGTCGTCAAAGACCAGCTGCGGGGATTTCCCGCCCAGTTCCAACGTCACAGGAACCGCGTTTTGTGCAGAGGACGATTGGATCATTTTGCCAACCCCGACTGACCCTGTGAACGACACGTGATGCACAGATGGGTGGGCTGTCAGCGCTGCCCCCGCTTCGGCCCCAAGGCCGGGCACGACGTTCAGCGCGCCATCGGGCAAGCCTGCTTGCTTGCAGATCTCGGCAAAGGCGAGGGCCGTCAAACAGGCCTCTTCTGCGGGTTTCAAAATGCACGCATTGCCCATCGCCAAAGCCGCCCCGACAGAGCGTCCTATGATCTGCATCGGATAGTTCCATGGCACGATGTGACCCGTAACGCCGTGCGGTTCGCGCAGGGTGTAGACGGTGTAGCCGTCTTGGAACGGGATGGTTTCGCCGTGGATTTTATCGGCAGCACCGCCGTAAAATTCCATGTAGCGCGCCAGTGCGATCACGTCGGCGCGTGCCTGTTTGGTGGGCTTACCCACGTCCATGGCTTCAAGGGCGGTCAGTTCGTCGATGTTCTTGAGAACCTCAGTGCCGATGCGGGTTAGGATGCGCCCGCGTTCGAACGCAGGCAATTGGCCCCACTCGCCAACCAAGGCCGCCTCGGCCGCGCCAACTGCGCGGGCAATGTCATCTGCATTTCCGCGCGCGATCTCGCAAATCGTGGACCCATCCGACGGGTTCCTGAGCGGCAACGTTTGAGCAGACAGCGCAGGCACCCAAGTGTTCGCTACAAAGCACAAGGAAGGGTCGATATTCATCACTTTGAGGGTCATACGTAAAACGTCCTGAAACTATGAGGGCCAGCGTTACTGCTGGCCCCTAGTTTAATTCGCGTAAGCGATTGCTGGCAACCATGTCACGAGCCACGGGAACTCGAATACTATGAACAGCCCGAACAATTGCAACAACACAAATGGAACTACGCCGCGATAGATGTGGCCCAAGGTCACGCCGGGCGGGCAGACGCCTTTTAGGTAGAACAACGCAAAGCCTACAGGCGGTGTCAGGAACGAGGTTTGCAAGGTGACGGCGACCAGAATGGCGAACCAGACGACCTCGGGGTTGTCGACCACACCGAACCCGTCCACGGCGATCGCAAGGCCCGACACCACTGGCAAAACCAGCGGCATGATGATCAGCGTGATTTCGATCCAGTCCAGCAAGAACCCCAGCAGGAACACGATGAACAGGATAAACACGACGATCATGTAGGGGTTTTCGAAGGAACCCGCGATCATGTGTTCGATGATTTCGTCACCGCCATACAGACGCAGAACGTAGGCAAAGAAATTCGCCGCGATGAAAATGCCGACAATGTAGCCCGAGGTGTTAAGCGTTTGACGCATCACATCCTTGAACACTTTGAAGTTCAGCTTGCGGTTCAAAATCGCCAGCACCATCGCACCGAGTGCGCCAAGGCCTGATGCTTCGGTCGGGGTTGCGAACCCGAAGAAAATCGAGCCAAGCACGACAAGGATCAGCGCCATGGGGGGCAGTACCGACAGCAGGACCTCGAGCACAATTGCCATGGTGACCGGTTCGCGATCTGCAGGGACCGGCATGGATTTTGGGCTGATCAGGCCATAGACAACAATGAACGTGATGTAGAGCGCGCCGAGCAACAGTCCGGGAAACAGTGCGCCCATGAACAAATCACCAAGGCTGATGGCCAGTTGGTCTGACATGATCACCAGCATGATCGACGGCGGGATCAAAATCCCCAAGGTGCCCGATGCGGCGATGGTGCCCGTGGCGATAGGCTTGGAGTATCCCTGCGCCATCATTGTCGGCAAACCCATCACGCCAAGCAACACGACGGATGCCCCGATGACACCGGTTGAGGCCGCAAGAATGATCCCGATCAGCATGACAGACAGGGCCAGCCCGCCCCGCAGCGCACCAAACAGCACCTGCATGGATTTCATCATCCGTTGCGCCACACCTGATTGATCCAGCATCAGCCCCATAAAGATGAACATCGGCAAGGCGACCAAGACCGGATTCTTGATGACCCCACCAAAGAAGCGACCAGCATTTGCGCCCAGTTTCTTGAACGATATCCGCGTGTCGTCATATTCGATGACCTCGCGCAGGGCATCCTTGGCCGGATCCAGCACAAACATCGCAAGCACGATAAACACCAGCGATACGCCAACCAGCGCATATGCTACCGGAATGCCGCGAAACAGCATGGTCACAAAGACAATGAACATTACCAATACCAGCCATTCGTTCAAAGTCAGGAAATTAATGAGAGATAACAGTTGCATGTGGATCAGCCCTTTGCGTTGGTGCGGTTGCGCAGATAACCGATGACGAAGAGCACAGCGACCAACGCGATGGCCATCAACAGGGCGTATTCAAAGATAGGCTCGCGCAGGATGCGGCGTGCCTTGATGTCGGAATTGGTGAGGTAGATGATCCAGTACAGAATGTAGACCACCAGCCGCCATGCCAGAAAAACCGCCATCGGCAGCATTGCCACGATCACGTGATGCAAGCGCGCGGGGCTGTACTGTTTCAAGTTCCGCATGAGGGTCGCATAAGACGCCAAGCCCGCCAGCAGGAACAAGATCGGCAGCGACGCTTTGAGCAAATACAAGCGGTGCAATCCGTTCGGGCTGTCTGATCCTTCGCCTGCGATGACCGAGGTGTAGGCGTAGTGAAACAGCACATCGGTCATAATGCCGATGAAGGGCATCAACAGCCAGCCAATGGCAAACACCTCGATGCGGGCCTTTTTCTCGGGGCTGTAATGTTCGTGTAAAATATCGACGCGCACGTGGGATGACGTGGTGATCGCATAACCAAAGGCCGTCAGCATTGCGACGCCGTAAATCCACCACTGCGCATCGTCCAGCCATGCTTGGTTGTGACCATTCCCGCGCAAAAACACCTGCGCCACAATCGCGACCATCAGCAGCGGAAAGGCCCAAGCCACGACGTTGCCGACGTTGATCACCAACCGATCGATGATCCCGTGCTTGTCGCGATCAACCTCGCCCGGATCAGTGATCGTTAGAACCGTTTCAACGGTGAGCGTTTCGCCTGTTGCTGTTTGCGGTGCGTCTGTCATGCCCAAGTCCTCTTGCCCAGTGTCAAAGGGCGGCACCGATGTGGATGCCGCCCTTTGTTTTATGCCTCAGCGCTGTTATTTACGCGGCAGGTAGATGTTGTTGGACCAGATTTTATAGCCCGCACGGTACTCAGCTAGATCAGCCCAAACTTTGGCAAAGTATTCGTCCTCTGCTGCCAGTTCTGCTGCAACTTCGTTCCATGTGGATTCAAACAGTTCCAGCATTTCCGGGGACCACTGCTTGATTTTAACGCCGTTGTTTTCGGTGTTATCAACCATGGCCGCATAGTTCGTTGCTTCGCCTTCGGCCAGTGATGTGGTCACGTTGGCCAAGCAAGCCGTCTGGATTTGCGCTTGAGCGCGCTCGGACAGACCGTCCCAAACGTCGACGTTGACGATCAGTTCGAACAAGGTGGATGGCTGGTGCCAGCCGGGGAAGTAGTTGTATTTGGCGATCTTGTGGAACCCAAGACGCGAGTCGATCCGCGGCATGGAGAATTCAGTCGCATCAATCGCGCCACGCTCAAGTGCCGGGAAAATGTCGCCGGCCCCCAGCAGGGACGTGGACACGCCCAAACGCTGCATGACTTCGGCACCCAAACCAAAGAAGCGCATGTTCAGACCTTCAAGGTCTTCGACGCCATTGATTTCGTTTTTGAACCAGCCGGATGTTTCTGGCGCGATGATCCCGCATGGCATGACTTTTACGTCGTAGCCTGCGTTGTCATACATGCCCTGCCACAATTCCTGGCCGTCATCATACAGGATCCAGCCCATGAATTCGCCGGCCTCTGGGCCAAACGGAACAGCAGCAAACAGCGATGCAGATGTGATTTTGCCCTGCCAGTAACCGGATGTCGCAAAGGCTGCGTCAACGGACCCACTGGATACCGCATCAAGCGCTTCGAGTGTTGGAACCAATTTGCCCGGATCGAAGTGTTCGATTTGTACTTCGGACGAGATCGAATTCAAACGGTCCTTAAAGTCTACTGACGCAGTGCCCAGAATTGGCAAGCTGGACGGGAATGACGATGTCATTTCAATCGTGTCCTGCGCCGAGGCAGCTCCGGCGGCAATGGTCACTGCGACGGCTGTCGCGATAAAGTTGGTTTTCATATTGTTTTCCTCCCTAGGATGGCCTTTGCGGCCGCTTCGTCAGACGATTTGGCTTGATTGGTCAAACCGTATCCCCCAATAATGTATAGGTTAGCGTATACATTATTGCTCTGTCTACAGGCAGCACCTGAATGATGTCACAAAACTGTCCACCAGCGTTAATACTCTTGGCAAGGCTTTAGAATCTGCCGCCGTCTACGTGGTATTGGGTATGCGGCGATCTAGGGTGATGAAATTATTGGAAAAAAGAAACTGTAAGTGTGCAAATGAATTTGCCATTTTGGTCAAGTTTTTTGGCCAAAACCGCTGTTTTCGAAATATGCGCTGTGAAATGCCCCCTGATGCACAGCTGCATGAATCAGGGGAAAGATGCAAAGATTGGTCCAAACACCACCGCGCGGAGCGATTTGCCTAAGCCAAAGAACCGCTTGGGCCTAGCTTTTTGACGGGGCAGGCTGCGTCGGTCCGCCTGCTTGTGCCCAAGGGCCGACACCGCCGATGTTAAAGACGTTTTCGTAGCCCATGTCCCTCAGGGTCTTGCCAGCCAATGCCGCCTGACCGCCAGCTGCACAGACCACATAGATCGCCTCCGCACTGCTTAGGGCGGGGTTGTGCGCACCGCTTTCGCGATCTGCGATGAATTCAAGCATGCCGCGCGGAATGTGATGGGCGCCCTGAATGGTGCCAGCGACAGCAATCGCGGCGCTGTCGCGCACATCTACAAACACGCCGCTGGCATTGGCTTGGGCGGCAATCGCGTCTTCGCAGCTTAGGCGCGGGACAACAGCGTTTGCTTCGGCCATGTAGTCTTTTGAGGTTTTCATGCGCGGGGCTCCATTTGATCGCTATGAAAGATCGATAGTTATGAACCAGCAGGCAAAACGCAATGTGGCAGCCCGATTTGGACTGCCACTTACGTTCTTTTCGAAGGTCTTGAACGGATTTTCGCCGCTAGAGGTCGGCCAAAATCATTTTGGAGCAGTTTTCGCCAATCATGATCGCAGGTGCGTTGGTGTTGCCCGATACGATTTCGGGCATGATCGAACAATCTGCGACGCGCAGTCCTTTGACCCCATGCACGCGCAGTTTTGCGTCCACAACGGCGTCGGTGCCAGACCCCATCTTGCAGGTGCCGGTCGGATGATAGATCGACGCTGTGTTGTTGCGGGCCCAATCGAGGGTCGCGTCATAGTCTTCGATATCAAGGCTGGGGTTGGGGCGGAATTCTTCGGAAATCTTGGATTTCAACGGCGCGTGTTTGGCGATTGTGCGCGCGATATTCACGCCTGCCACCACGGTGCGGCAATCGGTTTCGGTCGCCAGATAGTTCGGGATGATATTGGGATAAACCTTGCCATCTGCGCTTTTTAGCCGAATCTCTCCGCGGCTTTCAGGGCGCAATTGGCACACGGACATGGTGAAGGCCGAGAACTTGTCAGCGCCTTTGCCCGGGTTTTCTGCCGAAAGCGGTTGCACGTGGAACTGAATGTCCGGTGTTTCCAGATCTTCGCGGGTTTTCATGAAACCGGTCGCAAGGCTCGCGGCCATTGTCATGGGACCGGCACGGAACATCGCATACTTGAGCGCGATCTTGGCTTGGCCAAACAGGCTGCTGACCTCGTTGTTCAGGGTCGGTTCATTGGTCTTGTAGACAAGGCGCGCTTGCAGGTGATCTTGCATGTTTTTGCCAACACCGTGCAGGTCGTTTTTGACCTCGATGCCGTGTTCCTGAAGCTGGGCTGCCTCGCCCACACCCGACAGCATCAAAATCTGGGGGGAGTTGATGGACCCGCCGGACAGAATCACCTCGCGACCTGCTTTGACCACGTGATCGCGGCCTGCGCGGTCCTTGTAGGTGACGCCTGTTGCGACACCGTTTTCGATGTTTACCTTTTGAACCTGCGCATGGGTGATGATGGTCAGGTTGTCACGGCTTTTTGCTGGATTAAGGTAGGCTACAGCCGTCGAACAGCGCCGCCCGTTTTTCGATGTCAGCTGGAAAAAGCCAACGCCTTCTTGGGTTTCGCCGTTATAATCGGGGTTAAACGGGTAGCCGGCGGCTTGGGCTGCGGCGACCCATGCGTCGGTGATCGGGCGCTGGATACGCATGTTGGAAACGGACAGGGGCCCTTGGTCGCCATGGTAGTCGTCAGCGCCGCGTTCGTTCTTTTCTGCCTTTTTGAACAGGGGCAAGACATCGTCCCAAGACCATCCACTATTGCCCATTTGCGCCCAACGGTCATAGTCTTGGCTCTGACCACGGACGTACAGCAAGCCATTCAGAGAGGACGAACCGCCCAAAACCTTGCCGCGGGGCCATTCAATAGAGCGACCGTTCAGACCAGGATCGGGTTCGGTTTTGTAGCACCAGTCAACGTTGGGGTTATGGATCGTTTTAAAGTAGCCGACAGGAATGTGAATCCAAGGGTTCAGGTCACGACCGCCTGCCTCTAGTAGAATCACTTTGTGCTTGGGGTTAGCGCTGAGCCGGTTGGCCAAAACGCAGCCCGCAGAGCCTGCGCCCACTACGATAAAGTCCGCTTCCACAAAAATATCCTCTCGTTGGTTCGATTTAACACTATACAGATTGGATTTGTCATACTACAGTTTTTTGAAACAAAAAGTCTCAATAATTGACATAAGGGAGGAAATTGTCATGTCTATTAACAATAAGCTGGGGAATATGTCGCGCCGCGATCTGTTCCGTGTAGCTGGCCGTTACGGTATGAGCAGCACGCTCATGGCGGCGGGTGGTTTTGGTGGGGCGATGAGCTTGGCCAACTTGGCATCTGCAGCTGAATCAACCTACGAAAAGCGCTTTGCAAAACCAGCGAAACACACGCTGAAATTTGGCGCTGCCGGCTTTAACGCTCGCAACTTGTTGATCGAACGCGCCGGCGCGTTGGAATTTGCACGTGACCTAGAAGCACGTACAGACGGTGAAATTCGCGTTGAATTTATCGGCGACAACCAAATCTGCGGTCAAACATCCTGCGTAGAAAAAGCCCAGCAAGGTATCGTTGATATCTATGCGGCCTCTACACAGAACTCTGCGGGTGGTGCACCTTACTTGAACGTGTTGGACTATGCATACATGTTCCGTAACCGCGCTGACCAATACCACTTCTTGTATTCGCCTGCGTCAGCTGCCTTGCTGCGTGAGCCGTACGAAAAGCGTCACGGTCTGAAGTTGTTGTTCTCACACGCTGAATTGCGTGGGATCCAGTTGGGTCTGAAGTGGGAAGACAAAGAAACAGTGACATCTGTTGAGCAACTCGCAGGCACGAAAAACCGCGTTACAGGTACGCAGCTGGGTCGCATCGCGATGAAAGCTTTGAACCTGAACCCGGTTCCGGTTGCATGGGAAGAAACACTTGACGGTCTGAAGCAAGGCCTGATCGATGGTGCGGAAACATGGGCATCTGCGGTTGCATACGCCAACATGTCTCCGGTTGTTTCGCAGTCTGTTCACTTGAACTTCTTCTGCGGTACGGAAGCCACGTCCATGAACGCGTCTGTGTTCGACGGTCTGGGCGGCGAACTGCAAGACGCGGTTATGGAATCTTCCTACCTCGCACAGGTTCACGTTCAAGCAGCCAACGAAGCGGCGCTGGTGAAAACTGTTGGTCAGTCCGATCCACAGCTTCCAGGCACAATCTTTGCCCAGAACAACGTGCGTAACGCATTCTTGTCCGACGCAGAGATCAAGAAAGCCGAAGAAATGTGCTCTCCTGAGTTCCAACCACAGCTGTGGGAAGAATGGCGCGAGCGCTTGAACGGTTGGTCCGGTGGACGCGACACGTACCAAGAAATCTACGACGAAGTGCGCACAATTTCTGCAGACACGTTGCCAGAAAATGTTGAACCACGTCGCTGGTGGAAAGGCTAATCTATTTAGGTTAGTTTTGGGCCGATCCGCAAAACGCGGGTCGGCTTTTTTTTTCAACAAAAAGACGCAGGCCTTCAAAACGCGACTGAATGCCAGAAAAAGGGGATTTACTTTATGTCGATTTTGTCCGAAGCGTGGTCAGTACTACCTGCCATTGCATCCGGCGATCCATGGGAAATGACAACGGCATTCAAAAAGGATGGAATGTGGTTGTTTAGTGCTGTGGTGACACTGTTTGGTGGTATTTTAGCGCATTTCCTGTTCAACTTCGTTCCTTTTATCGAACGTCATTTAGAACGCAGCGTGGCCGTGATCATGTATATGTTGATCGCAGCAATCATCTTTTGGGGCGTGATCGACCGGTTTGTGTTCAACAGCCAATGGTCTGGATCAACAACCGTCCCGCCGTTTCTTTTCATGATTATGGCGTGGTTCGCGTGTTCGTATAACGTGAAATTGCGCACGCACCTTAGTTTCAGCGAATTCCGCTCAAAGATGAATCCGCGCAACCAGATGAGCGTTTTGACGATGGACACAGTTTTGTGGCTCGGCTTTTGCTTGCTGGCGATCACAACTTCGCTTCGCTTTACGGTACTGTCTGCCCAGAACTTTCAAATGGTCGACGGCGTTGATGACACAATGAAATGGTGGTTCTACATTACTGTTCCAATTGCGTTTATTTTGATGTCCGGCCGCGTGGTTGGCAACTGGCTTGAAGACTGGGGCAACTACAAGGCTGGCGAACCCATCATCAAACAAGCCGTTATCGGGGGAGATGTCTGATGACCGATGCAACGTGGATTACGCCTATTTCAATTGGTGTGACAATGCTGTTTATGCTTGGCACACCGGTTCTTTTGGTCATCTTTTACTGGGTGATCGGCTGTAGCTTTGTCATTGGCTTGCCGCTGGACAATACGGGCAACGAACTGCTGAACGTGTTTAACAAAGGCTTTGCCTTGCTGGCGATGCCGCTGTTCATTTTGACGGGGGATTTGATCAACCAGTCGGGAATTGCCAGACGATTATCGGATTTTGCCTACTCCTGCTTGGGGTGGTTGCGTGGCGGTCTTTCTATGGCGTCCATTGCGGCTTGCGGCCTGTTTGCAGCGATCTCGGGTTCGAACTCGGCGACGACTGCAACCATCGGTTCGATGCTGCATCCTGAAATGGTCAAAGGCGGTTACGACGAACGGTTCTCGGCGGCGACTGCTGCTGCGGGCGGTACTGTGGGGATCATTATCCCACCGTCGATCATCTTTATCGTTTACGGCTTTTTGCTGAACCTGCCGATCTCGGATCTGTTTATCGCGGGCATCGTACCGGGGGCCTTGATGGTTCTGGCGATGATGACGGCGGCATTTATCATCTGCACGATCAACGGCTGGGGTTACCTGATCAAGCTGTCGCTGTCGCGGGTTATCAAGACAGCCATCGGCGCATGGTTGGGTTTCTTCGCAATCGGTCTGGTGCTGTGGTGCATCTACACAGGCCGCGCGTCACCGACCGAAGCGGCTGGTGTCACAGTTGGCGTTTGTATCTTCATCGGCTTGCTGTGCTATCCGCTGAACAAAATCATGGGCGAAGACGAGAACACGAACATCGAGGACAAATCAGTCGCCTCTATGTTGGTGGTCAAAGGCTTCACGTTGATGAGCTTGCCGCAGATCGTTTCCCGTTCTGCACAAATCACGGGTATTTTGGTGCCGCTCATCGCGATCTCTGTGGCGATGCAACAGGTCATGTCATCCTTGGGGGCCAAGGAATTCATCGGCGAATTCGTAACCGGTATGGGCGGGTACTATGCGGTTCTGTTCACGTCGATGTTGATTGTGTTCGTGACAGGGATGATTCTGGAATCCCTGCCAGTGACGATCATTCTTGCTCCGATCTTGGCTCCGATTGCGGTGTCCGTTGGGGTTGATCCGATCCACTTCTCGGTGATCTTCCTTGTGGGTGCATCGATCGGCTTTATCACACCACCTTACGGGTTGAACCTATACGTGGCGTCTGGTGTGACGGGCGTGCCGTATTTCCGACTTCTGCGCTACACAGTGCCCTACCTGATCGCTTTGATCAGCACGTGGTTCTTGGTTGCGTTGGTGCCGGATCTCGCACTGTTCTTGCTCCCTGCACGTTAAGGTGCCAATAAGACCAGCGCTGGCGTGATTTAACGCCAGTGCTGATGACATAAGGACGAAAGATGCCGGACGACGGGGCCGCTGATACCAAAGGGCAAATTCCAACGAACCTGCGATTGCTGCTGGTTCTGGAAGAAGTCGCACGCGCGGGTGTTCCTGTAACGCCCGCGGAGGTCGTCGGGTCTTTGGGTTTGCCCAAACCCACCGTTCACCGGCTGTTCCACACTGCCGAAGAAGAAGGGTTCTTGCAGCGCGACATCGATGGGCGGTCCTATGGACCGGGTCCACGTTTGCGCCGCCTGTCTGTCAACACGCTGAGCTCGCAACGTCTGCGCACCGTGCGCTTGTCGATCCTGAATTCCGTGGTCGAGGCGATGGGCGAAACCTGCAACATTGCCGTGCCGGACCGCGAAGGCATGGTCTATCTGGACCGCATCGAAACCAAATGGCCGCTGCGTATTCAGCTGCCTGTTGGCACCCAAGTTCCGTTTCACTGCACAGCCTCGGGCAAAATGTATCTGTCCTCGCTGAACTTGCGGTATCTGGACCGTCTGCTGGCCGCCCATGCGCTGAACCGTCACACAAAAATGACGTTCACCGACATCAAGGCGCTTAAGGCGGAATTGGCCCTGACGCGCAAACGTGGCTATTCCACCGACAACGAAGAATTCATGGAAGGCATGGTCGCTGTGGCTGTGCCGATCCTCGATGACCAAGGGCGATTGGTGTCGACACTGTCCGCACACGCGCCCTTGCAACGCCATCAGCTGTCGGATCTGACCGGCAATGTCACGACCTTGCGAAATGCTGCCCAGCAGCTGACAGAACTGCTGCAAAGCTGACCCACACCCGTTGACAAATCGGCACATCGCTGGCCTTGATCGTGACAACGCAGCGTTGCCAATGACGGGCGCTCGAACGAAATTGAATAGGGAGAATGGGCATGATGCGCACACGTGCAGCCGTCGCAGTTGAGGCGGGCAAACCGCTGGAAATTATGGAAGTGAACCTTGAAGGCCCGAAAAAGGGCGAGGTTCTGGTGGAAATCAAGGCCACAGGCCTGTGCCACACCGATGAATTCACGCGCTCTGGCGACGATCCCGAAGGTATCTTTCCTGCGATCCTAGGCCACGAGGGCGCAGGCGTTGTCATGGAAATCGGCGACGGCGTCACGACGCTAGAAGTCGGCGATCACGTGATCCCGCTTTACACGCCAGAATGTCGCGAATGCGAATACTGTCTGTCGGGCAAAACCAACCTGTGCCAGAAAATCCGCGTGACCCAAGGGCGTGGCCAATTGCCAGACGGCACAACCCGCTTTTCGATGCTGGATGGCACCCCGATCCACCACTACATGGGCTGCTCGACCTTTGCCAACCACACGGTTGTGCCTGAAATCGCGCTGGCCAAAGTGCGCAAAGACGCGCCGTTCGACAAGATTTGCTACATCGGTTGCGGCGTTACGACTGGCATTGGTGCCGTGATCAACACGGCCAAAGTGGAAATCGGCGCGCGCTGCGTCGTGTTCGGCTTGGGTGGTATCGGCTTGAACGTGATCCAAGGTTTGCGCTTGGCCGGGGCCGACCAAATCGTTGGCGTTGATCTGAACGACGACAAAGAAGAAGTCGGGCGCTATTTTGGCATGACCGATTTTGTGAACCCGAACAACGTCGAGGGCGACTTGGTCGAGCATCTGGTCGAGCTGACCAAAGGCGGCGCGGACTACACGTTTGACGCCACCGGCAACACGCGCGTGATGCGCACAGCGCTTGAGGCGGCGCACAAAGGTTGGGGCGAAAGCATCATCATCGGCGTGGCCCCCGCAGGTGCCGAAATTTCGACCCGTCCGTTTCAATTGGTCACGGGCCGTGTCTGGCGCGGCACTGCATTTGGCGGGGCAAAAGGGCGCACGGACGTTCCCAAAATCGTCGATTGGTACATGGACGGCAAAATCGAGATCGACCCGATGATCACGCACAAACTGACTTTGGACCAGATCAACGAAGGCTTTGAATTGATGCACGCAGGCAAGTCCATTCGCGCCGTCGTCGAATTTTAAAACCAACGAGGTGCGCGAACACGCGCGCCTCACGCCGCGGGTAAAACATTCGTTGCGTCATTTGCCTGTCGGTTGGCGCGATCCGCAGGTTGTTTCTGCCGGCTTTGGGTCTACATTGTACCTAAGCCAGCAGGGAGCGCAGCCATGAAACTTACCGTCAACGGAACCGCACACGAGGTGGATGTCGAAGACGACATGCCGCTGCTTTGGGTTTTGCGCGACGAACTGGGCATCACTGGCCCGAAATACGGCTGCGGAATCGCGCAATGCGGGGCTTGCACCGTGCACATGGACGGGGGTGCCGTGCGGTCGTGCCAAGTTGCTGCCGCAGACATCGAAGGCGAAATCATCACGATCGAGGGCCTTGGCACACCTGATGCGTTGCACGCGGTCCAAGAGGCGTGGATCGAACATCAAGTTGCGCAATGCGGCTATTGCCAGTCCGGTCAAATCATGGCGGCGGCTTCGTTTTTGGAAACCAACTCTGAACCTAACGACGCCGACATCGACACGGCCATGAGCGCAAACCTGTGCCGTTGTGGCACCTACCCCCGCATCCGCGCCGCTGTAAAAACAGCCGCCCAAAAACTGAACGGAGCATAACGCCATGAGCAAACTTGGAAAAATCGCCCGTCGCACGTTTTTGTTTGGCTCTGTTGCCATTGCCGGCGGCGTGGCCTTTGGCGTCTATAAATACAAAGCGCCTGTGAAAAACCCTTTGCTGAATGATCTTGCTGACGGCGAGGCGGGGCTGACGCCTTACGTCAAGATCGACGCAAACGGCATCACGCTGATCACGCCGCGCGCCGACAGCGGGCAGGGGGCCTACCACGTGCAGGCCGCCATCATCGCCGAAGAATTGGACGTCGAATTGGATCAAGTACGCATTGATCCCGGTATGCCCGACAAGGCCTACTACAACACAGCGTTGGGCGGGGATGGCGCGCCGTTTGCACCGACCGATGATAGTTTTGGCGCAAATTCCACACGGGTCGTGATGGACGCGCTGATGAAGTTCCTTGGCATGCAGGTCACGGGCGGGTCGACCACAGTGCCGGATGGCTACGACAAATTGCGCATCGCGGGGGCCGTTGCCCGCGAAACGCTTAAGGCGGCGGCGTCCCAAAAATCTGGTGTGCCGGTGGCGGATCTTAAGACCGCAAACGGGGCCGTACAACTGCCCGATGGCACGGCGATTGTCTACACGGAACTGGCCGCGATTGCCGCGACGCTAGACCCAGTCAAAGACGTCACCTTGCGCGACCCGTCCCAGTGGCGGTTGATGGGGAAACCAACCCAGCGCGTTGATATCGTTGCAAAGTCTACAGGCACGTTGCCGTATGGCATTGATTTCACGATGGACAACATGGTGCACGCCTCTGTGCGCACAAACCCACGGCGCGGGGGCGAGATGCTTAGCTATGACGCATCCGGGGCCGAAGGCATGCGCGGCGTTCAACAGGTCTTGCCGATCACTGGCGGCGTTGCGGTCATCGCCGACAATACGTGGCGCGCGATCCAGGCCGTGAACGCGATTGACGTCGAATGGGGCGCGGCCCCGTATCCGGCTGAAATGGACGGCCATTGGCAGACCTTGTCCGACAGTTTTAACGACGATCAACTCGACAGCCGCCAAAAGGACGAAGGCGATGTTGTGGCCGCGTTGGACAGCGGCGAAGTCATCGAAGCCGAGTACCGCGCACCCTATTTGGCCCACGCGCCGTTGGAACCAATCACGGCCGTCGTGCACGTGCAGGATGACCGCGTTGACGTTTGGACCGGCACGCAAATTCCGCGCTTTTTGCAAACCAACGTGTCTGACATCACGGGCATGGATTACGACAAAGTCTTCATTCACGTGCTGATGATGGGGGGCAGCTTTGGGCATCGTCTTGAGGCGCGGGTGGTCAAAGAAGCCGCCGAAATTGCGATGGCGGTAAAGGGGACGCCGGTCAAGCTGACGTATAGCCGCGAAGAGGATATGACCCACAATGACACGCGCCAAATCGCGATGGCACGGGGGCGTGGCACGGTGAAAAACGGGCAGGTCGAAGCCTACGATCTTGGCATCGCGATGCCTTCGGTGATCGCCAGTCAAATGGGGCGCCAAGGGTTGTCGGTGCCCGGCCCCGACACGCAAATCGTGGCCGGCGCGTGGGAACAACCCTTGTCGATCCCGAACTATCGCGTGACCGGATACCGCGCGCCAGAACTTGGCCCGATCAGCTCTTGGCGCTCCGTTGGGGCGTCGACAAACGGGTTTTTCCACGACGTATTTCTGGATGAATTGATCGTTGCTGCGGGTGCCGACCCGATGGAAGAGCGCATGCGTTTGTGCTGGCATGATCCATCGCGCAAGACGCTTGAAACAGTCGCCGAGATGTCGAACTGGGGTTCGGAACTGGGTCCGAACAAAGGGCGCGGTGTTTCATTCTGCATGTCCTTTGGTGTGGCCGTGGCCGAGGTGATCGAGGTCACCAACACCGACGCTGGCATCAGAATCGATAACGTCTGGGTGGCAGCCGAGGTGGGCAAAGTCGTCGATCCGGTGAACTTTGAAAACATGGTGCAGGGTGGCGTCATCTGGGCCTTGGGGCACGCGATGAATTCTGAAATCACCTATTCTGACGGGATGGTCGAGCAATCAAACTACCACGCGTTTGAAGGAATGCGGATGTATCAAGCGCCCAACATTATGGTGGCGGGGCTCGAGAATGGCGAACACATTCGCGGCATGGGTGAACCGATGGTACCCCCTGCTGCGGCCGCCTTGTCGAACGCGATTTTTGCAGCGACCGGTCAGCGTATTCGCGAAATGCCGATGAACAAATTCATCGATTTTGTGTGAGGGGGCGATACATGAAAACGCGCTTTTTTATCGCCGCGGCTGTCGCGGGCTTTACTGGAACACTGGCTTGGGCCGCATCGGACGAGATCACAATTTTACCACCCGCTGAGGGATCGGTTTCGGTTGAACAAGGACTGGTCGCGTGGGGGCGGATTTACGAAGTCGCCTCGCATCCGCGCTGTTCCAACTGCCATGTCGGTGACAGTAACCGCCCGATGTGGTCAGGCCCAAGCTACGGCAAAGCCCGTCCGCATGGAATGAACATCAACGCAGGCGAAAGCCGGATTGGCGCGGAACACATCCCCTGCGCCACATGTCACGTTACCAACAAAACCGGCGGGAATTCAGGCGCGCACATGGCCCCGCAAGTTGCCGCTGAATGGCAATTACCGCCCGTTGAATTCGAATGGAATGGCAAGTCGTCAATCGAGGTCTGCAACCAGTTGCGCGACCCTGAGCGTAACGGCGATCGCACCTGTATGGACATCGCCGGCCACCTTGACCACGACGTCATTTTGCACTGGGCGTGGGCACCGGGCGGTGGGCGCGAACCAGCACCCTACAGCCTTCAGGAACACGTCAATGACGTGTTGGCATGGGGCGTTTCGGGCATGCCTTGCGCAAACGATTAGGTAATTTTAGCCTTTTGCTTTGAGGGACTTAACCCAAAACTGGCGCGGTACACTCGGCTGAAATGCCCCGGGCTTTCAAAGCCTGTGGCATAGGCAACTTCGGTCACGCTGCGGTCGGTTTGGATCAGCAGATTGCGGGCGCGTTCCAGCCGCATTTCGACGTGATATTTCTTGGGCGAGCAGTTCAGGTAACGCCCGAAAAGACGTTCCAGCTGGCGTACAGAAATGCCGATGTCATCGGCGATTTCGGCCGGGGATACAGGACTTTCCAGCGTGTCTTGCATGATCTGGATGGCTCGCGCCAAATGCGCATTGCGCATACCGTGACGCGATTGCAGCGACACGCGTTGTTCGGCACTGGCATCACGTACCGCGTTGTACACCATCTGGTCGGCCACAGCGATGGCAAGGTCCGATCCATGCGCCGTTTCGATCAAATGCAGCATCAAATCTGCCGTCGCCGTGCCGCCCGCCGCGGTGATGTGTTTTGCGTCGGTCACAAACACGTTGCGTAGCAGATTGACCTTTGGGAACTCCTCCATGAAACCGTCATGAAATTCCCAGTGGATCGCCGCGTTCATCCCGTTCAACATGCCAGCGCGGGCAAGGATGTAGGCGCCGGAACACAGCGCCCCGATAGCCGCAGGTGAACGGGCAGCACGGCGTAAGGTTCCAAGCAATGCTTGGCCAACGTGATCTGCGACATGGATGCCAGACAGCAGAAACAATCGATCACAAGGGGGCAAATCTGCGTAGCCGTGGTGCACCTGCGTGACCGACCCGTTTGAACAGGTCGCGGTTGTTCCGTTTTCAGCGGCAAACGACCAACGGTACAGTTCAGTGCCGCTGACCAGATTGGCAATCCGCAACGGCTCCACCGCGCAGGAAAACGCGAGGTGCGAAAATTCAGGCACCAGCAAAAAGACAAAATGTTCAGGTGTCGTGTGGGTGTTCATAGCCGTCGCAATTCGATGTGGTGCAAGTTGTGTACAATGTGTATACCATTTTTGGAATCTACAGCAATCAGCAAAATGACCTATGCCCACAACACCCAAAGATAGAAAATCAGCCGCCTACGACGCGCTGGCCCAATTGATCCTGACACAAGCACGTGGCCCGGGTGCCGATCTGGACGAACAGCGCCTCAGCCGCGAATTCGATCTGTCCCGCACGCCCATGCGCGAAGTGCTGCGTGACTTGGCCGGAGCGGGCTACGTTGAGCTTCGTGAAAACAAAGGCGCGCGTGTTAGTGAAATGTCGCAAGGGTCATTGCGCGATTTCTTTGTTGCAGCACCGATGGTCTATGGCGCGATCCTGCAATTGGCCGCGCACAACCGCACGGATGCGCAAATTGTCGAACTACAGCACGCGCAGGATGCATTCAAAGCAGCGCTTGCCACAGGGTCGGCGGCCGATCGCGCCTTGGCCAACAACCATTTCCACGCGGTCACAGGCGAAATGGCTGACAACATCTATTTGCGGCCCAGCTTTCATCGATTGTTGATTGATCACGCCCGTATCTCAATGACGTTCTATCGCCCGCAAGACGGTGAAATGACTGGCAAGGTTTCGGCCGCCAGCACGCAGCATGACGCGATCATTGCGGCGATTATTGCCCATGATGCGGACACTGCCGCGCAACTGGCCGCTGATCATTGGCGTCTGTCGCGTGATCAAATCCAATCTTTCGTTATGCCTAGCGGACTTGATGTGCCGCTTGGCGAATTGCCCCGATCAATAGCCTGAGGATCCCATGACCCCAATTTTCAAATTCGAAGGGATTTACACGCCGCTCGTGACCCCCTTTCACGACGATCACAGCGTCAACTTTGATGCCTTGTCGGATGTCATCGAAATGCTGATCGTGGCTGGCGTTCACGGCGTGATTTCCGGTGGATCAACTGGCGAAAACTATGCGCAAACCGCACAGGAACGTATGGAAATCGCGAAGTTCACCGTTGATCAAGTCAAGGGGCGCGTGGCTGCGATTGTCGGCACCGGATCGATGCTGACTGCGGATTCGATCCTGATGGCGACGGGTGCTCGCGCTATGGGGGCGGATGCAATTTTGCTTGCGACTCCGCCGTATTCCGTGCCGACGGAGCGCGAGAATGCGTTGAACGCGCTGGCGATCGACAAGGCCGCGAACCTGCCGGTGATGCTGTACAATTATCCGGGCCGGATGGGGGTACACATGGGCGAAGAATTCCTCGACCGGGTGGGACGTTCGCGCAACATCTGCGGGATCAAAGAAAGCTCAGGCGACATCAATCGCGTCCACCTGTTGGCCCGTGATTATCCGCACATTCAAATGTCCTGCGGCATGGACGATCAAGCGTTGGAATTCTTTGCATGGGGCGCGCGTAGCTGGGTCTGTGGCGGGTCCAACTTTTTACCGGCCGAGCACATCGCGTTGTACGAAACCTGCGCCATCAAGGGCGATTTCGCCAAAGGCCGCCGCATTATGTCGGCCATGATGCCGCTGATGCGGGTGTTGGAACAGGGCGGAAAATTCGTCCAATGCATCAAATACGGCGTCACCTTTCAGGGCATCGACACCGGCGCAATCCGCCCGCCACTCAAGGCGTTGAACAAAGACGACAAACGCGCGTTGGAACAAGTGATCCGCGTGTGCCAAACCACAATTTGCCAAATCATGAGCGAGGGTTAGAGACATGGATTTACTGACAACAGAAGAATACCGCGCGCTTGCTGCTGATATGGATTTTGCCACAAATGCGTTCGTCGACGGGGGCTACCGCGCGGCGGCATCCGGCAAAACCTTTGAAACAGTGAACCCTGCAACTGGCGAAAAACTAGCCGATGTCGCGGCCTGCGGTCCCGAGGATGTGGACCACGCTGTTGCCAAAGCCCGCGAAGCATTTGAGGATGGTCGCTGGTCACGCATGCACCCGTCCGCGCGCAAAGACATCCTAATCCGCTTTTGCAAATTGCTAACCCGCAACGCCCGCGAATTGGCGGTGATGGAGAGCCTCGACAGCGGTAAAACCATCTTTGATTGCGAAACGGTCGATATCCCCGAAACGATCCACTGCATCAAATGGCACGCCGAGGCGATCGACAAGATTTACGATCAGGTTGCGCCTGCGTCTGACGATCACATCGCCATGTTCGTGCGCGAACCTGTGGGCGTTGTGGGCCTGGTGTTGCCATGGAATTTCCCACTGCTGATGCTCGCGTGGAAAATCGGACCGGCGCTGGCATCCGGATGTTCCGTCGTTGTGAAACCAGCCGAGGAAACATCGTTGACGGCGTTGCGGGTGGCCGAACTTGCGTCCGAAGCGGGCCTGCCGCGCGGCGTTTTGAACGTGATCCCGGGCATGGGCGCGGACGTGGGTGAACCTATCGGGCGACACATGGACATCGACATGGTCAGCTTTACCGGTTCCACTGAAACCGGCAAACGTTTCTTGGGCTACGCGGCCGAAAGCAACGCCAAAGAAGTCGTGCTTGAGATGGGTGGCAAGAACCCGGCCGTGGTCTTGGATGACGCCGAAAACCTGGATCGCGTGGCACAGCACATCGTCAACGGTGCGTTCTGGAACATGGGCGAAAACTGCTCTGCCGTGTCGCGCTTGATCGTGCACAAAGACGTCAAAGACGAACTTTTGACTCGCATCGGTGCGCACATGAAACACTGGCCTTTGGGTGATCCGTTGGACCCTGAAACACGCTTGGGTGCGCTGGTCAGCACAGCGCACACCGCCAAAGTGTGCGGCTATTTGGACAAGGCAGAAAACGTATTGATTGGCGGCAAAGCGGACGGCGCGTTCGTGCAGGCAACCGTGGTCGAGGTGCCCGGCAATGATCACGTCATGGCGCGCGAGGAAATCTTTGGCCCGGTTCTGTCGGTGATCACGGTGGCCTCGTTCGATGAGGCAATCAGCGTTGCAAACGACACATCCTTTGGGCTTGCCGCGTCACTGTTTACGGCCAATGCCAAGCGCGCCATTCGCGGCGCGCGCATGCTGCGGGCAGGGACTGTGTCGGTGAATTGTTACGGCGAGGGCGACATTTCGACCCCCTTTGGTGGCTTTGGGCAATCGGGCTTTGGCGGGCGCGACAACGGGGTGCACGCGCATGATCAATACACGCAACTGAAAACCATTTGGATCGACCTTTCGGATGATGATGACGAGGCCGTGGATTGACGTATTCGGCTGCGCGCACGCCTGTTCACCAAGGACCGGCGGCTTGGGCGGATATCCTTGGCAACGGCGCACAATATCCGACGCTTGAGACTGAAATCTCCGCCGATGTGGTCGTGATCGGGGCAGGGTTCGCAGGGCTATCTGCGGCCCTGCGCGTACAACAATTGGACCCGACCGCCAAGGTTGCCGTGCTAGAGGCAGGGCGCGTGGCGCAGGGGGCCGCTGGTCGCAATTCAGGCTTCATGATTGATTTGCCGCATGATTTGGCGTCGGACGATTATGCCGGCGCTGGCGACGATCAGTTGCTGACGCGGCTGAACCGGCAAGCGATCGCGTTTGGGGCAGAGGCGGCTGAAACGTTCGGCATCGCCCCCGCTTATTTCGATAAATCGGGCAAGGTGAATGGGGCTGCGAGTGCTGCGGGGGACGCGCACAACCGCAGCTACGAATCCCACCTTCGCACGCTTGGCGAAACCTCTGCGTGGTTGGATGCGCAATCGATGCATGAGCTGACAGGATCGCGTCACTACGTGTCTGGCCTGTTCACGCCCGGCACCGTGATGTTGCAGCCCGCAGGTTACATTCGCGGGTTGGCGACAGGGGTTGCGAGGCACGCAAATCTGTTTGAAAACAGCGCCGTGTTGTCTTTTGCGCGCGCGGGGCAAAGCTGGTGTGTGAAAACAGCCAAAGGCCAAGTCACCGCCGCCAAGGTGATTTTGGCTCTGAACGGTCATTTGGAAAGCTTTGGCATTGCCAAAGGGCGGTTAATGCAGCTGTTTCTATTCGCCTCGATGACGTCGGAACTGGACAGTGAAATGCGCGCGCGCCTTGGCGGTGCGGATCGCTGGGGCGTCACGCCGTCTGACCCGATGGGCACCACGGTGCGCCGGATCGATACAGGCCAAGGCGGGCACCGGATTGTCACACGCACCTGCGCTGTGATGCGCCCAGACATGCAAGCAAGTGCAGGGGATGTTGGGCGCGCCGCCAAAGTGCAACGGGCAAAATTTGCAGCACGTTTCCCACAACTGGCGGGGTTAAAAATGCAATACGAATGGGCGGGCCACTTGTGTTTGTCGCTGAACGGCGTGGCCGTGGCGGGCGCAATCGAGGATGGCGTGTACAGCGCATGCGTGCAAAACGGATTGGGGACCGCCCGCGGGACTTTGACGGGCATGGCGGCAGCCGAAACAGCGATGGGGCACCCTTCTGAAATAACGCAGTTCTTTCTGGCCGAAGCCGCCCCCAAACGCCTCCCGCCGCAGCCCTTCGCCAAGATAGGTGCCAATGCGTATTTGCGCTGGAAAGAGTGGCGCGCAGGGGCCGAATAGCCCCTGAACGTCGCTGCTTAGTAAGTCTGGTTCAGCTCGTCTGCCGCTGGAATTTCGCGTTCGCGACGTGCGATATAGGCCAATAGTTCTTCGTTTTTGGCGATGTCCAATGTTGGCTCTTGGTACTCAGACAACAGCTTGCGCGCATGGTTTAACGCACGTTCTGTGATCTCTACGCCACCTTCAGCCTGCCACTGTTCGATCGAATTGTTATCAAACATTTCGGGCATGAAATAGGCGGTTTGAAAGTTGTCTTGGGTGTGTTGATGCCCCAAATAGTGCCCGCCCGGGCCGATGTCTGACACGGCGGATAGGGCATCATCAAAGTCATCCCAATTTGGCCCTTGGGCCATGCGGTAAGCCATCGCGCATTGCTCGGCATCGACGATGAATTTCGCGACCGAACAGTGCATGCCAGCCTCGTTCCAACCCGCAGAATGCCAGATGTAATTCGCGCCCGCGTGCATGACGGCGGACAGGGTAGTGGCGCTTTCGTAACCGGCTTGCGCGTCAAAGGTTTTGGCCCCGCCCAGCGTGTTCGACGTGCGCCAAGGCACCTCGTAAAACCGCGCCATCTGCCCGATCATAAAGTTCATGAGCGAGATTTCAGGCGTGCCAGCCATCGGGGCACCGGATTTCATCGAAACGGTGGACAAGTAATGCCCGTAAATTGCAGGCGCGCCACGGCGGATGACTTGGGTGTAGGCCAGTGCGCTTAAGGCCTCGGCGTTCAATTGCGCGACGGATGCAGCGACGGACGCAGGCGTATTGGCACCGCCCAACACGAACGGCGAACACAACACGGGCTGATTGCGTTTACAAAACGCGCGCATCGCGCCCAGCATTGTTTCGTCCCACACCAAAGGCGAGTTGCCGTTGCAATTGCCGGTCGTGACGGGGTGGGTTTCCATGGATTCATCGCCAAATAGGATCGCACACATGTCCAGCACGTCCTCGGCGTTCTTGGGCGAGGTTGTCATGCCCATGAATGTTTTGTCCGAATGCTTCATCGAGGAATAGGTGATGCGCAAATGGCGTTGCGAAATCGGGTGATCGTAGGGTTCAACGATGTGATGCGCCGAGGAATGCAGGGACGGCATCATGTGGCTGAGTTTGTGAAACATCGACAGATCCGCCATCAACGGATTGCGGCGCACGTCGTCCAGATCGCGCACATACGGCGCTCCGGTCATCGGCACAAAGATCGAATGACGACCTCCAAGGGCGACGTTCTTTTTCGGATCGCGCGCGTGGTAGGTGAATGTCGTCGGTATCGTTGAAATCAAATCGCGGACCAATGCACGGTCCAGATACACGGTTTCACCAACGACTTTTGCGCCGATAGCTTTCCAATCGGCCAAGGCGATTTCGTCGCGAAACACCACACCGACGTTTTCCAGAATATCCATGGATGCCGCGTCAATGCGTTCAACCTGTGATCCGGTCATGACCTCGCAGGCGGGCAGTTTGTTGAACAATCCCGGCAACATCGCAGTATCGGTGATGCTGCGGGCAGCGCGGCGGTTTGCGCGTCCCCCTTGGCGGGACAGGCGGCGGGGTTCAGTGCTGGCGTCATTCATATCAAGTTCCTTCGTGTTGACGCAAAACTGCCACGCCGCGGGTTCTGTGACCTGTCGCTAAGCGAAGCATCATGACGGATTTCGACCACATCTTGTCTGTCTGGGCGCTTGACGAATTGGACAAACAGGGGTTTCTGGGACGCATGAATATTCTGATGAACACCCCGCGCCGCCAAATGGCTGGCCTTGATGATGTCCCGTTGCCCAGCACGGACGATGCCACGGTCGCCGCCCTGATTTCTCGCTGCCCGCACGCGGCCTCTACGCCGCTTGCGTCGCTCACTGCGTTGGCCAAAAATCTGGACATTGGCGCGCTGTGGATCAAAGATGAACGCGCCCGCATGGGGCTAGGCAGTTTCAAGGCATTGGGCGCGGCCTATGTGATCGCCCATGACGCCGCAAACGGGTCTGTCGCAGACCGCACTTACGTCACTGCAAGTGCGGGCAACCACGGCATGTCTGTCGCCGCAGGGGCCGCAGCGTTTGGTGCCAAATCAGTGGTCTACATCGCCGAAACTGTCCCCGAAAGCTTTGCTGAAAGGCTGCGTGGCATCGGCGCTGATGTACGCCGCGAAGGCGATATCTACGAGGAAAGCATGGCCGCCGCCGCAAAAGCCGCTAGTGACAATGGCTGGGATTTGTTGTCTGACAGCTCGTGGCCCGGATATTTCGACCGCCCGCATCGATTGATGGAAGGCTACCTGATGCTGATGCGCGAGGCGATCGAACAGGTCCCCACCACACCGACGCACATCATGCTGCAAGCAGGTGTTGGCGGGTTGGCCGGAGCATGCGCTGCACTGGCACGCAAAGCCTGGGGCGATGTGCCGAAAATTGTCGTGGTCGAACCGGAATTCGCACCGGCCATCATCGACTCGATCAACGCGGGCAAGGCGGTGGTCAGCGCGGGTCCAGTGTCAGACATGGGTCGGCTCGATTGCAAAGAACCGTCGTTGATTGCGCTCAAAGGCTTGGCGCAGGATGCTGACGCCTTTGTGACAATCTCCGAGGCCGAAGGGGCCGCAGGCGCGCAGGCCGTTGCCGATCACGGCATGGCGTCATCCGCGTCAGGTGCCGCCGGAATCGCAGCATTGCTTGCGGCGCAGGTCGGTGATTTGGGGTTAAACGCAACCTCGACTGTTTTGTGCATCTTGTCCGAAGAACCGGCATGACCGTTTTCAGCTACGAATTGGCCCCCGACGGCGCAGCCCCGCTGGGCCTGATCGTATTGCAAACCGACGAAACCATTGAGCGCGATATGCAACGGATGTTGGCCGGTGTCGCGCTCTATGTTTCGCGGGTGCCAAGCGGGGCCGAAGTCACCTCGGACACGCTGCAACAGATGGCCGGGCAAATCACACATGCAGCTGATCTGTTACCGCAGGCGCAGGATTTTGGGGTTATCGGATACGGCTGCACCTCGGGCACTGCGCAGATTGGCCCGGGTCAGATCGCACAGCTGGTAAACGAAGGTGCAAAAACCAGCCACGTCAGCGAACCCGTCAGCGCCTTGCAAGCAGCCTGCGCGCATCTGGGGATAAAACGTTTGGCGTTTTTGTCGCCCTACATCGAAGAAGTTTCAGGCAAGTTGCGCGACGTTTTGGCCGCGGGGGGCGTACAAACGCCGGTCTTTGGCAGCTTTGCCGAAGCGCAAGAGGCCAAAGTGGTGCGGATCAGCGGGCCGTCGATCATCGCCGCCGCAACCGCGCTGTGCAAAGACGCGGACGTAGATGCACTGTTTTTGTCATGTACAAATTTGCGCACTTTGGATGCGATCGATCCGCTTGAACAGGCGATCGGCCTTCCTGTGCTCAGCTCGAACCAAGTTTTGGCCTGGCACATGGCGCGTCTGGGCGGCGTGGCGGCCCAAGGGCCAGGGCAATTGTTCGCCCCGACCTAAGGCGCTGTTTTACCAAGCAGTGTTCAGCATGATCGCGCGGGCGGGCTACGTCGATTCGTTTCATGCCGCGATCCGCCATTTCTTTGTCACTAAGGGCGTGGATTTCCATGGCTTGGGCGATGGTGGATGTGGTGTCAAAGCTGGATTTGAGGCGGGAAAACAAACGGGACATGATGTACCTAACTGGGCTGTTGTTGCGTTGGTTGGCAGATAGTGCTGCGCTGCGGCAAAGGGTAGGGGACGCCACGCAATCCCGTATTGCGCCGGACGCATGGCACCTGTTCTGGGACCCTGAAATTCTAAGCGATCCGGTCTTGACCCTCTGAGGGCGATGACGTAATTCGACCCTAGGTCTAATAGTGAAACCTATGACGCGGGCGTTGTGTAATGGTTAAGACCTCAATTTTCCAAGCAAAGCTTCTGAGTTTCCTGGTGTTTCATTACCGTTCTTAGTCATTCTAATCATTGATTTTTGGTGTTCCTACTGATGTTCTGGATAATACCAGTATTCAGTTGAAAACTGACAAAAAGCCGACAAAAAATGCCAAAATTATCAGAGACATTCGCACGGAAACTGCCGCACACAGGAGCAGGAACCGACAAGTATTGGGACTCGGAAATCAAAGGGCTAGTGCTCTTTGTAGGGAAGCGATCAAAGACTTGGTACTTCCAAAAAGACGTGGGCGGTCAAACTAAGCGTATTCTAATTGGACGCTTTCCGACGATTTCATCTCAGGTGGCTCGGCAAACAGCAATGGGGCTGTCGTTAGATATGGCGCGTGGGGCAGGGAAAGCGGCCCAGATTGGGGCACCCACACTGGGCGCTGCGACGGAAGTCTATTTGGCGCGCCCAAAGTTACGTTCCGAGGTTCATAAGAGTGGGACACGGAGGCAATTGGAGCTTCATCTCAAGGACTGGCTGCGATTGCCACTGGACGAAATCAGCAAAGCAATGGCTGTTCGCCGCCATCAGGAATTGGTGAAGATGCCGTCTGGTGCCAATCATGTGCTCCGCAGCTTCCGGTCAATCTATAATCATGCACGCAGGACTTATGATCTGGCTGAGTGTCCGACTATGGCAATCGAGTGGTATGCGGAAAAACCTGATGGCCGTATCATTGATGACTTACATGATTGGCGACAAACTATCGTCGGTCTGAACAACCCGATACATCGGGTGTTCTATGAATTTCTCCTGTTTACCGGTTTAAGAAAATCGGAGGCGCTCACTCTTCAGTGGAACTACATCGAAGAGGATCATATCCACCTGCCTATGACAAAGAATGGTCGGAGTTTTGACCTGCCCATCTTGCAGATGCATCATGAGATCCTCGCGCCCCTGCGCCCACTCAGCCGAAAGTGGGTGTTTCCCTCTCCAAAATCGGTGGTTGGGCACATCACAAAGCCGGAAAGGTTGAAATACAATCCACATATGCATCGCAGGACATTTGCGACGGTTGCAATGGAAGCTGGGGTGCTGGAAGAGATCGTAGGACGGTTGCTCAATCACACCCCGTTGTCGATTACTGGGCAGAGATATGCACGGCCGTCTTTGGATGCACTCCGACCATCTATGGAAGTCGCATGTGCTGAGATTTTGGCTCGTTCCGGTAGTCCTAGCTAGAGGCACAGGAATCTTCTGCAAAACGCAGTATTTCGGTTGATCTCTGTGGAGCGGCTTCGAGTCGAATATGACTTCCTACTAAAAACTGAAGGATTGCTGGCGCTTCGTAGCGCTGTTGTTTCAATGAAAGCAATCACTGTTTGTCATCTATTCCGTGGAGCTTACAGTATTGAATGCTGTGTCCGTCATCATATAGTT
>JAQXDI010000079.1 GCA_029251465.1 Ascidiaceihabitans sp. | reverse complement strand
CAAGCTCAAGGCGCTCTGTCGGGGAAAGAAAACCGGGACGGATCATGCGGTTAGCTGAATCGGTCTGCGACCAAACGTCAACCCGCCAAAACTCGGGTGCTTAAGGACTCTGTGTATACCTCAGAACAAAAGAACTAATTTTCTGGCCCCTATTTCGATCACACCTCGAAAAATATCGTCGCCATGTTTGGATGATCTAGAAAACCCGAAAAAGGCCGTCGGATCGCTGTTTAAAAACGAGAACATTAGGGATCATCTCCCCTCCAAGATCAAATTGGTGTCGATGCGGGGCAAGGGACTGGGGTGCACTTTGGACATCAAGGCACCCGTCGCTCTGTTACTGCGCCAACAGTTCAACCACTGCTTTGAGGCCTGCTTTCACGTTGTGGACGGCACCAAGCATCAGCCACCAAGATTGCCGTTCTTTGATGCGCCGCGGATCAACAGCTGGTTGGGACGATTCAGCTGGATAAACGTGAGAAGCTTTTGGTGTATTTTTGCGCTCTATGTATTGTCGATCATTCTGATCATGGCGATCATTTTTTGGCGGCATTTGGATGGGGACGCAACAATTTCCGCTTTTTGGTCCGCATCCTGGACAAACGCAGAGCCAGTTTTGGCAATCTGCACCTTCATGTTTTCAATTCTGTTTGGATTTGTCGAAGTTCTGGCAAAACGCAATCAGGCGATCAAAGCCCTTGAAAAGGCACAAGAAATTCTGCGGGCGGGAAATACTTATTGCCTGGTTACAAAGAACCTATTTTCGAAAATTGAAAAAAATCCGGACAAAGCTCTCGAAAACAACCAAACAGATCCATTGGTCTTAAAGGGTCAGATTGACCACGAACTTATGATGCGGGTCGAAACAGAAGGTGATTTCACCAATGCAATCGACGTGCTGCAAGTTTGGAAAGCACGTGAGCAACAAAAACAATGGTTTGTGATTGCCTTACTGACGCCGCTTGTTTTTTACAGTGGCGTGCCAGTGATTGAATTTATTCAAGATGGTTCCCCATTGATCTACGATTTCTTCAAGTTTGTTTTGAAATCGTTTGGTTTGGAAAACCTGCTAACGAGTAGTGATTGACTGTCGTCACGCTTCAAGTTCGGCGTCCCAATATAGAAAATCCATCCAGCTGTCGTGCAGATGGTTGGGTGGGAATTTACGGCCGGTGTTGCGCAATTCTTCGGCACCCGGTTGGCGCGGCGGTTTGCGCAGGTTCATACCGGTGCGGTGCAAGGCGCGCGACCCCTTTTTCAGGTTACACGGGCTGCACGCCGCCACCACATTTTGCCAGCTGCTGACCCCGCCTGCGGCCCGTGGCACCACGTGATCAAACGTCAGATCCCCGCGCGCACCACAATATTGGCAACAGAATTCATCACGCAAAAACAGATTAAACCGGGTGAACGCCACACGCTTTTGCGGTTTGACATAATCCTTTAGAACGACCACCGAAGGGATACGGATTTGCGTGCTGGGGCTGCTTACAATCGTGTCGTATTCTGCAACGATATCAACGCGGTCCAACCACGCCGCTTTGACCGCATCCTGCCAAGGCCACAGTGACAGCGGATAGTAGCTCAGCGGGCGGTAATCCGCATTCAACACCAGCGCCGGATGCTGCTTTAGCGCTGTCGGATTGCGGACAAAATCCGCTCGAAATTCAGAGTTCGTCAGACTGTTTGTCGTATGAGTATTACTCAAACTGGCCATCAATCATGTTCCTCGCCCGTGTGCTCACATCAAAGTCGCGATGTGCAGCTCGGGGGCGGGATCCCCCGATCCTGCATGGCTTGACTATATCTCGTGGTTTGCAAGTGGCAAGTGCTAGGTTTGACGCAATATATTGCAGTTTCCGGTTTGCTTACAGGCTCAACTTATCGCGCATAAACGCCAAGGCGACGCTCAACCCATCAGGCGCAATTCCGTGACCAGTGCCCTTCATGACATGGGCAAATACATCTTTCCAACCAGCACCTTGCAGCGCTTCGGCGGCTTCTTGCAAGGATTGCGGTGGCACCACGTCATCCTGATCGCCGTGCACCAACAAGATTTGTGGGCGCACCACAACCTCATCCGCCAACAGCTCAGGGCGCAACAAACGGCCAGAGAACGCAACCACGCCCGCCAGTTCGTCTTCGCGGCGCGGGGCCACATGCAGCGACATCATTGATCCTTGGGAAAAGCCGAACAACACGACCTGTTCGGGCAACACGTCTTCGTCGACCATCAGGGCGTCCAGGAAGGCGTTGAAATCCTCGACAGCGGCGTTCAAACCACGCTCGGCTTCTTCCTCGGATGACCCGTCGATCCACGGGATCGGGAACCACTGACGCCCGTTTGGCATGCCGGGAATCGTCTCGGGCGCGTCGGGTGACACAAACAACGTGTCGGGCAGATGTTCGCCCAAAGGGTCCGCGAGGCCCAGCAAATCAGCGCCATTGGCCCCGTAGCCGTGCACAAACACGACAATTGATCGGACTTCACCGGAAACCGGTTCGCGGCGCTCGGACGTTAAAACTCGTGTCATGTGATACCTTCTCTGCCTTTAACAACGTGGTAGTACGCAAAGAGCGTGCGCGCCGCAACCGACCGCCATGGCGACCAATCCAAAGACTGCGCGCGCATCTGTTTTTCGGAGGGACGTTCGGGCAAATCGTACAGCCCTTGGGCGGCGATTTGCAGGGCCAGATCACCGGGGGCAAACACGTCGGCGCGGCCAAGTGAGAACATCGCGTAGATCTCTGCGGTCCACACTCCGATGCCTTTGACGGCCGTCAGGGTTTTGATGACGTCCGCGTCCGGGGCTGCGCGCAAGGCTGCGTAATCGATGTCGGCGGCGGCCAATGCTTGGGAATAGGCGATTTTCTGACGGCTAAGGCCCGCTGCGCGCAAGCCGTCATCACCGGCGGCGAGAACGGCAGTCTCGGTCGTCAAACCGTGCTCTTGCATCCGCTTCCAGATCGCATTGGCCGAGGCCACAGACACCTGCTGGCTGACAATCGCGCTGAGCAATTGTGCAAACCCGTCACCGCGCCGGCGCAAGGGCAACGGCCCGATTTCGGCCAGTGCGATTTTCATCTGCGGGAAGGTTCGGGCCAGCCATTCGGCCCCCTCGGAAACGTCCGCGTCGGTTTCAATGATCCGCATGGGCGCGTACTCTTTCTACGATTTGGGACAGGTCAGCCACCTGATCGGCATCAATTTGCAAGGATGGTGGGTCGATCATCACGATCCGAATGCCACAGGCGCGCGCGGCCTCAAGTTTGCTGCCCCCCCCCACGCTGCCGGAATTGCGCAGCAGCATCGTATCCACCCCAAGCATCTGAAACAACGCGATTTCATCGTCTGCATCAAACGGCCCTTCGCCAAAAATAAAACGTCCGTTTTCCAAGGGAAAGTTCTGATCGTGCTGATCCAATTGCCGACAAAAGACGGTCAAATCAGTGCGGTTGGTCAGATGTTTTAGCGTCCCGCGTCCGGTGACCACAAACAGCGTCGCACCCTTTGGGATCGCGTCGATCGCATCTTTCATGCTGGTGGTTTTGATCCACGCCTCACCTACGCCCTCGGTCCAAACCGGACGGGTTGCGCGCAGATACGGCAGGCCGCAGGTCGCTGCCACCTGCCCCAATTTGGACTGAAACGGGTGCGCGGCGTCGACCACAAAATCGAAACCCGTCAGGAACGCGGCAAATGCAGCGTCATCCGCAAACGTGCCGTCATACGTTTTTGCAGGCGGTGCGGCACGGGCCACAGCGCGGCCTTCGTTGACACACGTGACCTCGACGCCCTGCAATGCTGACAAATCCCGCGCGAGGCCAACGCTTTCGCCCATCCCTGCGATCAGTAACAGTTTCATTTCAGCAGCGTGCCCCCTCTTGCTCACCCTCAGGCTAACGGCTATCGCTCGGGCATGACAGCCACAATAGCCCCCCCCGCAAATGATGCTTTGGCAAAACGAAACGTGTTTGTGCTGGTCTTGGCCCAAGCATTCCTTGGCGCGCAAATGCCGCTGATCTTTACGATTGGCGGCCTCGCGGGGCAGTCATTGGCGTCAAACATCTGTTTTGCGACCTTGCCGATTTCGCTGATTGTTCTGGGGTCGATGCTGTCGGCCACGCCGGTCTCTGCGATCATGCAGCGCTACGGACGGCGCACAGGGTTTTTGTTGGGCACGGCGGGTGGTGCGATTGCAGGCGCGATTTGTGCCTACGGTTTGTACCTCAGCAGTTTTCCGGTCTTTTTGATCGGCAGCTTTTTCACTGGCATCTACATGTCGGCCCAGGGGTTTTACCGCTTTGCTGCCGCTGATTCCGCATCTGAAGCCTACCGCCCCAAGGCGATTTCATACGTCATGGCGGGTGGCCTAGGGGCTGCCGTGATCGGCACGCAACTGGTTAAACTGACGTCGGACGCCCTGCCCGTCGTGTTCATGGGATCCTACATCGCGGTGATTTTCCTGAACGTCATCGGCTCGTCACTGTTCTATTTCATCAACATCCCAAAACCTGCCGCCCCGACCGCTGACAGCCCCAAAGGCCGCACCCGTTGGGAGCTGATCACAACCCCGCGCATCGCCGTCGCGGTGATCTGTGCGATGGTTTCTTATGCATTGATGAACCTCGTGATGACCTCGACCCCGCTGGCGGTTGTTGGCTGTGGGTTCACCAAAGCGGACGCCTCCAACATTGTCATGGGCCACGTGCTGGCCATGTTCGCCCCGTCGTTTTTCACCGGCCATTTGATCGCCCGCTTTGGCGTCGAAAAGATCGTCGGCATGGGCATCGCAATTCTGGGTGGCGCGGGCATTGTTGCGCTCATGGGCGTTGATATCATGCACTTTAACGTGGCTTTGGTGCTGCTGGGCATCGGCTGGAACTTTGGCTTTATCGGGGCCACAACAATGCTGACCACCAGCTATTCCGAACACGAACGCGGCCGCATGCAGGGCCTGAATGACCTGCTGGTGTTTGGCGGCGTGACACTGGCATCGCTTGCCTCGGGCGGTTTGATGAACTGCTCTGGCGGCGATCCGGCGACAGGCTGGGCGGCAGTCAACTACGCCATGGCACCGTTTTTGGTGCTGGCCGGCGGCGCGCTGATCTGGCTGGTGCTACGCCCCAAAGAGCAAACGGTGTAATGTTCTGGAATTCAAAACCTATTGTCAGCGACGACATGATGGGATGGATTCACGAAAGCTACGATTGGGTCGACACTCATCGCCCAAACTGGACCAAAGCGGCGCAATTGATCACCCCAACCCGTGAATTTTTCGACGTGCCAAAGGGGCAAAACCAAGCGACCGCACAGACAATTGCGAACCGGATTGCGCAGCTCATGGCGCTAGACGTACAGATCACCGTTGATCCATTGCCAAAAATCGATGCGCAATGGCGTCACGATTACACCTCCTTGGGCGAAGTCGCTGGCGAATATCACCATGATCCTTTGAACCCGCTGATCCGTTACAATCCCGAGCTCATGGCGCAGCCCATACAGTTCATCAACACGATGGCCCATGAATTGATGCATGCGCGCCTAGCCGACATCGTTGACCGCTTGCCCGGTGGGTACGAAGCACATGAACTGGCCACCGACTTGCACTGCATCATCGCAGGTTTCGGGTGTTTTCAGTTACAAGCAGCGGAACAAGCAGGTTGGAGCGGATACATGACGCAGCCCTCGCGTGCGGCAGCGCTGGCTGTTTTTCTGGAACGTCGCGGGTTAGAACCTATGGACGCAGAACCGTTTTTGTCTGCCCGACCACGCAAATGGCTAAACAAAGCTTGGAAACAGATCTAAAGCTTGCGCACTACCAACGCCCGAACATCGCGGCCCAGATCAGGGGTTTGGGACGTGCATCCAGCCGCCCTTCGGCCACGGACATCGGGTCACGGACCACCTGCTTCAGCAGTTGATCGGCACCAACCACGGGCCACATCGCGACGCTGGCGGCTTTGGAAATCTTGGCCTTTGACGCCCGCGCCTTTTGCAACCGCCGCAACGCGCCAGCCGCCAGATCCTGCACGGCTTCAGCCCGACCATCCAGCAGCGGAACGCGCTTGGCCGCCTCAAGCTGAGGAACCGCGCGCAACCACGCAGCAATCCCTGCACCAAAGGCTGCATCGCGCACGACATCTTCCTCAGCAGCACCCAAACTACGGGTCGCAGCGACCATCAAATGACCCGCTGTTTGATCAATGTAGTTGGTGAAATGTGCCTCATCTTCAAACGCATCTTTGTAAATATCCCGACGCCTTACAGCGATCAGTTCATCCAGCATCTTAGCTGTGTTTGCCGACAAAACATCGACCAAAGGTGTGACAACCTCGTGACGACGCGCGCTCACACCTGTCGCAATTTCCTCAAGCGCGTCGCGCCACCATTGCAGGCGCATTTCAGCAATCATCGGCTCCGCTGTCACCCACGGCGCGCGCGCCACCTCGACGTTAAAGGCATACAGCGGGAACAGTTTGGCACGCGCAGCAACAGGCGCTGCCATCACGGTGCGAAACCGCTCTGGATCGCCGCGTTCGACCAGTGCGGCGCAGGCGTTCAGATCATTATCAAAGTCCACTGAGATCCTCTTTGATCGCGGCTAGGGTTTCTGGGGCATCGACAATCGGCAAATGCCCCTCGCCCTCTACCAACAGATAGCGGCCCTTGCCAGTGGCCTGTCGCATCAGCGGCTCATATTCATGCGCAAAGAAAGCCTCGTCCTTGGTTCCGACAATCAGCGAGAACTTAGGCAAGGCTGCGATATCGGTCATGTAGTCGCCGCGCGGGGCAAAACCGGCGTTCAAACGGTACGAATACTGCGTTGTCGCTGTGTGCCCGTAGGCCCCGTCCAGCACCGCTTGTGGCATGTTGAACTGGATGATCGGCAGGTGGTTCAGCGTTGTGATTTTGAAAGTGTTCAGCATCGACAACCCAATAATTCGACGCACCATAGTGTGTGCCCAGCCCCCCGCATCCTGCCGCGTGGTGGGTGCGTTGTATTTCAGGAACGGGGCCAGCAGCACGGCGCGATCCAGCATGCCACCGTGTTCACCGCCCGCAAAACGCACGACCAAACCACCACCAGAGGAATGGCCCAGCATGGCGATCTTTTGGGTCGGTTGTGCCTGAACCGTGATCAAATCGGCCAGATCGTCCTCCATCTGCCCAATGTAATCCACATCACCACGCCGTTCGGGGTTGGCCCCGTGACCGCGCAAATCAGGCACCAAAACGCGGGCGTGATCCGCCAAACCGCGCGCCAAACCGTCAATCTGCATTCCGTGCCACCCCGACCCGTGCACCAACACGATCAGCGGTTGATCCGCCCCCGCAGCACCGTACAGGCGCACGGCCATTTCGGACCCGTCGCGCATCAATACAGGCGTAGTATCAATAACTTGGCTTAGATCTTGGCCCATCGCCGTCGTGAAATCGAGGCCCTGCGTCGGCTCCAACGGTTTCGGGCGATCCGACGCGATCAACCCCAGCGCAATGCAGCCCGTGATGACAAAAGACGTCAGGACATAGCTCAGCATACGTTTGATCACTCTATGTCCAATTCAAAAATATCGTGCACGCTGACGTCCAGCACACGCGCCAGTGTCAAAGCGAGGGTGGTTGAGGGCACAAACACCTGATTTTCGATGGTGTTGATCGTTTTGCGCGACACGCCAGCAGCTGTGGCAAGATCAGCTTGGGTCATGCTGCGCTCCGCCCGCAAAGCTTTGAGATGATTTCGTAAAACGCTCATGCGTCGCGCCACTCGTAGAACACAAACAACAACGGATAGGCGGCGCCTGTGATGGTTCCCATCGCCGCAAACCCTGTGGCCCACGTGATCATGCCGCTGATCAACGGATAGGCAAACAGCGCGAACATCGACAACGCAATCCAATAGGCGTGGCGTTGTGCTTTGGTCGTGATTTGCAAGAACAGCTCGTCTGATGCAGCCTGCGCGGCACCGCGTCCGGCGATGAAACACACGGTCCAGATCACGATTGCGGCCAGCACGCCGATGGCCAAAGGGACGAACCAAAGCATCGGATCGGGGCGGTTCTGGATCAACGCAAGCACGGCATACAGCAGGCAACTGCCGCCCGCGCCAAGCAGGCCCAGGCTGCGGACTTTGGCGATGTGTTCATCAGATAGGGTCATGTGCGAATCCTCAAAAAGTAACTCATGGGTTACATTTAGGAAGATCGCCATGCAACGTCAAGGTTACATTTATTTGGAAGCGTTTTGCTCTGCTCCGTCGCGGATCAATTTCCAGCGGATCGCATCCAGCAGCGCCTCGAATGACGCATCGACTATGTTCGGACTGACCCCAACGGTCGACCAACGCGCGCCCTGCCCATCTTCGCTGTCGATGATCACGCGGGTCACAGCCTCGGTGCCGCCTTGTGTGATTCTGACTTTGAAATCAACAAGATGCATGTCTTCGATCATGTTTTGAAACGGCCCTAAGTCTTTAGCCAACGCCTTTGCCAGCGCATTCACTGGCCCGCGATCACCACCGGTGTCATCCATGGATTCGCTAACCGAAAGCTTCTTTTCGCCGTTCACTTTGACGACCACAACGGCCTCGGACAGGCTGATCATTTGGTCGTATTTGTTTTTGCGCCGCTCTACGGTAACACGGTAGCGCTTCACCTCGAACAGATCAGGCATCATCATCAGTTCATCGCGGGCGAGCAGTTCGAAACTGGCCTGCGCGGTGTCGTAGGAATAGCCTTCGGCCTCGCGGGTTTTGATGCGGTCCAGAATGCGGCTAAGGGCCGGATCTTTGGGTGCGACGTCGATGCCGGCTTCGGCCAAGCGGCGGCGCAAATTGGATTGCCCTGCCTGGTTCGACATCGGGATGATCCGCGCGTTGCCGATCACTGATGGCACGACGTGCTCGTAGGTGGTTGGATCCTTGAGGATCGCGCTGGCGTGCAGCCCGGCCTTGTGAGCAAAGGCCGAAGACCCGACGAACGCTGCCTGTTTTGTCGGCACGCGGTTGAGGATTTCATCCAACATCCGGCTGGTGCGGGTCAGGTTCGCGAGCGCGTCCGTGCTGACACCCGTTTCGTATTTGCTCGCGTAGGGTTCTTTCAAAAGTAAGATCGGGATTAACGCGGTCAGGTTCGCATTGCCGCAGCGTTCGCCTAGGCCGTTCAGCGTGCCTTGGACTTGGCGCGCGCCCGCATCGATGGCGGCGAGCGAACAGGCGACCGCGTTTTCGGTGTCGTTGTGCGTGTGGATGCCAAGATGCGTGCCGGGGATGCCTGCTGCGATAACTTCAGATGTGATCCCGCCAACTTCGGCAGGTAAAGTGCCACCGTTTGTGTCGCACAACGCGATCCATCGGGCCCCATTTTCATAGGCCGCTTTGATCGCTTTTAAGGCGTAGTTTCGATTGGATTTGTAGCCGTCGAAAAAGTGTTCGGCGTCGAAAACCGTCTCGCGCCCTTGGGTCTTGAGATAGGCAAATGACTTGGCGATATTCTCGAGGTTTTCGTCCAACGTGATGCCCAGCGCAGTGGTCACGTGAAAATCGTGGGTCTTGCCCACGAGGCACACCGCAGGCGTATTTGCGTTGGTGACCGCGGCCAGAACGTCATCGTTTTCAGCGGACATGCCGGCGCGTTTGGTCATGCCAAACGCAGTCATTGTCGCGCGGGTTTTTGGGACCTCGTCAAAGAACGCGCTGTCGGTCGGGTTGGCACCGGGCCACCCCCCTTCGATGTAATCCACGCCCAGCGCATCAAGCGCATTTGCGATCTGGATTTTCTCGGCCGTTGAAAACTGCACCCCTTGGGTTTGCTGCCCGTCGCGCAGGGTGGTGTCAAAAAGGTAGAGGCGTTCGCGGGTCATGGTGCTGCCCTTTCGCGGCTCGGGCTGTGGGGTGTGTCGAGACACACCTTACCCGTTTGGATCGTAAGGTGTGTCTCGACACACCACGGGCGGATGTTGCGGAATACGGATTTGTTTCGCGTGCGAAACATTTGCGTTAACAATGGGTTAGCGTGCGGTAAATTGGCGTTTTCTTTACCGTTTTGCGCAACATCATGTTTTGACTCCAATCCGTCCTCGCCCTCAGCTCGAGGAGAAGCCCTTTTTGTTGAACAGATCATTTGAGGGCATCCAGTTTTGATGAATCAAAATCAGGACCAGCGTCAATTTCAATTGTATCTCTGGACATTTGAACTTTGACACCTGCAGCAATCAGCATATTCTTCATTGCGTCAAGTTCAGCAAAGTCTTTCGATTGCATCGCTTTGGCACGTGCGGTTTTTAAAGCTGTTTCATAGGCAATGAGATCGGTGCCATCAGGCAGCAATTTGTCCAAAGATGATCCGTGCGGAACGATCCAGTCCTCTGTATAATCAAACCCCAAAAATACCATGGCTTCAGCAAGTTGTACTTTGGCGTCAAAACCGCTCTTAGCTGCTTTTCCCAACTGCATCATTTCAGTCAAGGCAAGGTGCGTATTCAGATCATTCGAGAGGGCTGCAACAACCACCTCTGGCGGATTCATACCCGTAACAGCTTGAGCTACAGCATCGCCTTCGAGATCAATTGTTCGTATCCAAGAAAGCAGCGTCTTCTCCGCCTCTTGCCGCTTCTTCTCGGTCCAATCCATCGGCTTCCTGTAATGCGTCGACAGCATCACAAACCGGATCACTTCCCCCGGCACTCCGTCATCCAACAAATCGCGCACGGTAAAGAAATTGCCCAAGGACTTGGACATCTTCTTGCCCTCGACCTGTAGCATTTCGTTGTGCATCCAGACGTTGGCAAAGCCGTGCCCAGCGCAGGCGGATTGTGCGATTTCGTTTTCGTGGTGCGGGAACATCAGATCGTTCCCCCCGCCGTGGATGTCGAATGCCTCACCCAGCAAATCATGCGCCATGGCCGAGCATTCGATGTGCCAGCCCGGGCGCCCCCGTCCCCATGGACTGTCCCAACCCGGCTGGTCCTCGGTTGAGGGTTTCCAGAGCACAAAGTCCATCGGGTCTTCTTTGAACGGAGCCACCTCGACCCGCGCGCCTGCGATCATGTCGTCAACAGAGCGCCCCGACAGTTTGCCGTATTCCTTGTACGATCGCACACGGAACAACGCATGCCCGTCTTTAGCGTAGGCGTGGCCCTTGGCGATCAGGTCTTCGATCATCGCCACCATCGGCGCGATGTAGCCCGTGGCGCGTGGTGCGTGGGTTGGTTCAAGCGCGCCGAGTGCGCCCATGTCCTTGAGGTACCAGTCAATCGTCTCTTCGGTCCGCTCCGAGATCAGGTCCTCGAGGGACCCTTGCGCCCCAGCTTGCTGGCGCGCCAATGCCGTTGCGTTGATCTTGTCATCGACATCCGTGAAATTGCGCACGTAGGTCACGTGATCTGCCCCGTAGACGTGTCGCAGCAGCCGGAACAGCACATCGAACACCAGCACAGGGCGCGCGTTGCCGATGTGGGCGCGGTCGTACACGGTTGGCCCGCAGACATACATCCGCACGTTTTTGTCGTCGATGGGTGCGAATACCTCTTTGCGGCGGGTTTTCGTGTTGTGCAGCTGGATGTCGGTCATAGTCAGGTCCTAAGCATGGTCGTATGCGGCGCATGGTCGTATGCGGTGTTAAGCGCGGGCTTAGCAATTCTGGTCTATGGATGGAATGACAGAAAAAACCCGCTGAGAAAGATCAGCAGATAATGCAGCAGATAATTGTTGCGTTCATTGTCATGAGGCAATGGTTACTGCATTGGGGCGCATTTGGTCAACCCTTAGCGGAAATGGCCTTAGCGGAACTGGCCTTGGCAGAACTGGCCTTGGCAGAACTGGTGGCTTCGGGCACTCTGGTGTCATGACCCGTGATGACATCAACGCAATTTGCAAAACCTTGCCTGGGGCCGAGTTGACCGACCCTTGGGGCGGTGGCCATGACGCGTGGAAGGTCGGTGGCAAGATGTTTGCCAGCATCGGCGTTTTGGGCGACGGGGTGTCGGTTAAGACCCCTGATGTTGAAACCGCCACCTTGTTGATCGAACTTGGCCGCGCCGAAAAGGCCCCCTATTTTCACCGCTCTTGGGTTCGGGTCCAGTGGATTGGTGCTGATCCCGCTGAAATTACCGATCGCCTGACGCAGTCCTATGACATTGTGCGCAGTGGTTTGACCAAGAAGCTTCAGGCGACTTTACCTGCGCGGTGATCACTGGCGATTGACGAATCAAACGCGCTCTGCCCCCTTGGCGGAAATTCAACGTCGGAGCGCACCCCATGAACCTTAGCACACGTATCACCACCCTTTTGGGTGACGGCGGATCAGACGGTTGGGAAGTTTTCCTGAAAGCCCGCGGTATGATCAAAGCTGGCACCCCTGTGGTCGAGCTGACTGTGGGCGAACATGACATCCTGACCGCCGCGCCAATTTTGCAGCAGATGCATGTGGAGGCGATGAATGGTCACACGGGCTATGCGCTGGTCCCCGGCATTGACGAGTTGCGCGAAACCGTTGCCGCCCGTGTGCAGGCCCGTACTGGCGTTGTGACAACCGTTGATAACGTGATGATCACCCCCGGTGGGCAGTCGGCATTGTTTGCCGCACACAATGCAGCACTTGATCCCGGCGACACCGCGCTGTTCCTTGATCCCTACTATGCCACCTACCCCGGCACGTTGCGCTCTGTCTCGGCGATCCCGCATCCTGTTGCGACCCGCGCCGAGGATGCGTTTCAACCGCGTGCCGCCGATCTGGAGGCCGCGGCCAAGGAAACTGGCGCACGGTCCTTGCTGATCAATTCGCCAAACAACCCCACGGGCACGGTGTACGGTGCCGAGACGATGCAGGGCATTGCCGACGTGTGCATCAACAACGACATGTGGCTGATCTCGGACGAGGTGTACGACACCCAAGTCTGGGAAGGCGATCACATCAGCCCGCGCGCTTTGGACGGTATGGCAGAGCGCACGCTGGTCGTCGGATCAATGTCGAAATCGCACGCCATGACCGGATCGCGCTGTGGTTGGATCGTCGGGCCTGCGGAAGCGATCGAGGCCATGATCCATCTGGCCACCAACACCACCTACGGGGTTCCGGGCTACATCCAGCGCGCGGCCAAGTTTGCGCTGGAACAGGGTGAGGCATTCGAGGCCGAGATCGCAGAGCCGTTCCGCCGTCGCCGTGGCATCGCATCCGACATCATCGCGCGTCAGAACACCGTGGGGCTAATCCCTGCCCAAGGTGCGATGTATCTGATGCTGGATGTGCGTGCGACGGGCCTGAGCGGTCTGGATTTCGCCTATGCCCTGCTGGATGCGCATAAAATTGCGGTGATGCCCGGCGAAAGCTTTGGAACGGCAGCTGCCGGTCACATCCGTGTGGCGATGACGATCGATGACGCGCGCTTTGCCGATGCTCTCAGCACGCTGTGTGCCTTTGCTGAAGGATTAGTGAGCGAAAAATAGCCGGTTGCCACGCAATATTGGTGACTTTGCCCGCAGAGCATCAATTTTTCGTGCGCCTCGGTTGCGCAAACCAACCTGCCAAATATATGGAAACAGCACAACCATAACGTGAGTTATTTCCCAAGCATGGTACACCAAACGGATTTGCAAGACGCCGGAAAATTTTTACAACAAGGCAATTACAAACGCGCACTAAAAGCCGCACAATTGGCGGCGAAAAAATCGCCTAAGTCTGCTGTGGCACCGAATATTATCGGGATCGCAACAAGCGCGATTGGGCGCCCAAACGAGGCCATCGCGCATTTTCAAAAGGCGCTGAAACTACAACCGGATTTCCCCGAGGCGCAAAAGAACCTTGCCCAGACGCTGATCCTGATCGGGCGGGCGGACACGGCTGTTGCGTTGCTTGCGAAACTGGCCGCGACCGCACCAAACGATTGGCAGGCCTGGTTTCTAAAGGCACAGGGTGAACTGGCCCTAAGACGCGAGAACGACGCGCTGCATTCGACCGAAAAGGCGCAAACCGCAGCCCCGCGCAATCCGGCGATTTACCACCTGCGCAGCAAAATTCTGCTCTCGCTGGGCAAAATCAAAGACGCCATCGACGCCCTTGAGACCGTCTTGCAGATCAATCCTGACGATGTGCAGGCGCTGACCCAGATAAGCCTGCCGCTGGCCCGACAAAACCGCACCCAAGAGGCGCTAGACGTCGTGCAAAAGGCGGTCGCACTTGCGCCCAACGACATCCCTGCGCACTACCGGCTGGCAACGCAATACGTCGAAATGGGCGACACCGCAGAGGCGATCAAACACTACACCACGATCCTTGCGATCCAGCCCGACAACCCCGACGCACTAGAACAATTGACGCTGTTGCGACCCGCAGCCGAGATTGTGGACATGGAACCGCAGATCCGCTCTGCGTTAAACAAAGCGGCCAAAAACACCGAAGAACGCGCCAGTCTGTTTTTTGCACTGGCCAAGGTTCTGACGGCCAAAGACGATACCGTCCAAGCCCGTAAAATGCTTGGGCTGGCGAACAAAGAAATGGCAAAACTGCGCCCCTACGACCCTGCAGCAGACGCCGCCGTGACCCGCGCAACCCTTGACAGATTTGCCCAACCTGAGGCGCATTTTGACGACGCGCCACAAGGTCCAAAACCGATTTTCGTGCTTGGGCTGCCACGTTCTGGCACAACGTTGGTTGAAACGGTTCTTGGTCAGCACCCGAACGTCGCCCCCTTGGGCGAACGTGGCACCGCAGGATTTCTGCTGCGCGACATCATTGAACACAACCTGCCGTTCACAGCCAAAGACGCCGCCGCTTTGGTGCGCGAAGATCAGCGATTGCTGCCGGATTTGCCCGAAGACACGGTCGCCTACATCGACAAAATGCCGGAAAAATACCGGTTGGTCGGCTTTCTAAAAATGGCCTATCCGAATGCCCGGATCGCCCACGTGCGGCGTGACCCCAGAGACATCGCGCTGTCGATGTGGAAATCGCATTTTTCCGGTGCTGTGCTGTCGTATTCCTATGATCTGGACTGGATGGCCGAGAAATTTAATCTGTACGCGCAGTCGATGGCGCATCGGCGCGCGGTTTTGCCGGGGCAAATTCTGGACGTCCGCTATGAAGATCTGGTGCAGGACATTGCAACCACGGGCGCGCGGATGGCGGCGTTTTGTAATCTGACGTGGCACGACGCGATGGCCCATCCCGAACGCAGCACCACGGCGGTGCTTACCCTGAGTGCGACACAGGTGCGCCGCCCCGTGCACACGGGATCGATTGGCAAATGGCGCGAAGATCCAGGCATTCTGGACGACTTTGTAACGCGGTTGGACCCAGCCCTGTGGGGGGATTATTTGAACTGATCGATGGTGATCCGCCCGCGTGTGCAGCCCCTGACAATTAATAACTGACAAAGCCCCCCGTCGCAGGCTAGCTAGTTGCTGTTCAACGGCAACGATGCGCAAGGGTGATGTAAAATGAAACGGTTTGTGGGTGCGATGATTTTGATGCTGTGGCCATTGGTGGTCGCAGCCCAGTATTTCCCTGAATATGAAACAACGACGGTGAATGATTTTGCCGGGATCTTGCCCGACGAGAATGAGGCCGCGCTGAGCGCGCAGTTGCATGCGTTGAAATCAGAGACCGGCGTCGAGATGACGGTCGTGACCCTGTCGCGCAAAGACACCTATGCGCCCAACATCTCGATGGAGGAATTCGCCACAGGTCTGTTCAACGAATGGGGTGTCGGCGACAAGATCGCAAACAACGGCATCATGGTGCTGGTGCTGTACGCCGATCGCGAGATGCGCATCGAATTAGGCTCTGGCTATGACAGCGCGTGGAATTCGGTTGCAGCACAAGTGATTGATCGCAGTTTCCTGCCTGCCTTTCAGCAAAACGACTACATTGGTGGGATCATGGCCGGTGTCACCGATACCATCGACACGATTGCCCGTCCGGCTGCCGCAAATCAAGACCCACCGGCAAGCGACGGCGGCACGATCTGGTGGGTGATTTCTGCGCTGATTGCTGGCTGGATCGTGTTCCAGAACAAGATCAAAGCGATGTTTGCGCGGCTCAAACCCTGCCCGTCTTGCAACGCGCGTGGTGGCCTGCGCGTGTCGCGCACCGTCATCAAACCTGCGACGAAAAAGGACGATGGATCGGGGGAGCAAACCACCGCTTGCACCAAGTGCGGGTACAGCGCCAGTTCGACCTACGTCATCGGTCAAAAAAGCAGCAATGACGGGAATGGCGGATCATTTGGAGGGGGCAGTTCCAGTGGCGGCGGGGCCTCTGGAAAATGGTAGCGGTTTGGGGCACCTGACGTGATCAGATGCCCCAGTTTTCTTAAACCGGGTGTTTAGAACCGGCCCAGCGTTTAGAACCGGAATGACGAACGGATGTTGATGCTGGTTGCGTCTGCTTCGACGCCAGAACCGCCAATGTCGTCAAACGAGTGGGTCAAGACCTCACCACCGACCACGAAACGGTCGTTGATTTGGTACGCAACACCAAGGCCGCCGAATTCACCGGTTTCGGAGCCAATTGACGTGTCAACTTGTGCAACACCAGCTGTGGCATAGAGCAACGTGCGCCCCAAGTCATAGCCTGCGCGCAGTTTCAAACGTGCAACGCTATCGACCGTGGCAGCACCGGCAAGGTCTACGTCAGCAAAGTCGTAGTCGACCTCACCACCCAGCACAAAGCGGCCAAAGTCGTAGTCATACCCAGCGTGCACACCGACAGAAACGTCATCGCCGTCAGCTGTTCCGGTGCCGTCCACATCCAGGTTGCCCAATTGCAAACCACCGTAGAACCCTGTCCATTCCCCACCTGTGTAGGGCTGCGGTACTGAGGCTGCTGGTGGCGGTGCAATCGTTTCAACAACCGGCTCGGCAATTGATCCGGCATATGCAGGTGTGTAGGCCAACCCGGCCAAGGCAAGTACTGATAAGACATGTTTCATTGTGGAACTCCTGTATCGTTAATGCGCGGCATTTCTTTGACCAGCGCAGTGTCTATCTGGGGTGTCGAATAGCAGGTTGCACGCCCTGATGATGGTGGGTTGCACTTATGGGCAAGCCCTTGCCACCGCACGACAAAAACCCGCCGATTGGCGACGTACGAACACACCCGATCGGCAAAGATGTGCTGATAATTGCGCGCTGACTCAGCAAATATGCGCCGAACGCGCAAAAATACATCATGTCGCAAACAAGCTAGACCCAAGTCGCTGGGGTGCGACATCGTGTCATCACCATTCATCGGAGGACTGGCATGCAGGGACCCTGCTGCAAAATCGAGCTGATCGTGCGCACCATCGGTGCAGAGCGTGGCCGTGCGGCGCGTGGGCGTCCCCGTTTGGGTTAGATCACGACCCAAACCTGCATTCTGTCTTTTCCGAACGGACCCTCTTATGAACGATATTTCCCCTTCTCGCAGCGGTGGCCGCGCCGCCCGTCGCGCTGCCCGATCCTCTGCCCTGCCCGACCACCTGCGCCCTATTCGCCCCGGCATGGAGGGCGGCACGTACAAACCCCTGTCGCAGATCGACATGGATCGCATTCACGAGGCCGCATTGACGGCTTTGGAAACCATTGGATTGGCCGATGCACCGGAAAGTGGTGTGGCCTATCTGACCGGTGTCGGTGCTGTCCAAGGCGACGACGGTCGCATCCGCTTTCCGCGCGCGCTGGTCGAGGACACAATCGCCAAAGCCAACAATTCCGTGACGCTGTTCAGCCGTGATGGCCGGCATGATCTGGAATTGTCAGGTACACGCGTTCACTACGGAACGGCCGGTGCGGCGGTCCATATGGTCGATGTGCATGGCCGCGAATACCGCGAATCCACCAATCAGGATTTGCACGATGCCGCCCGCATTTGCGACACGCTGGAAAACATCCACTTTGTGCAGCGCCCGATGGTGGCGCGCGACATTCTGGACACCTGCGAAGGCGAATATAACGCTGTCTATTCTTGCCTCTCGGGCACGACAAAACACGTCGGCATTTCGTTTTCCGAACCACAGTTTGTCGCCCCCGCCGTCGAGATGCTGCACATGATTGCCGGTGGCGAAGACAAATGGCGCGAGCGCCCCTTTATGTCGAATTCGAACTGCTTTGTAGTTCCGCCGATGAAATTTGCCACTGAATCCTGTCTGGTCATGGAGGAATGCATCAAAGCTGGTATTCCAGTGCTGTTGCTGTCGGCTGGCATGTCAGGGGCAACTGCGCCATCGACCATCGCCGGCGCGATTGTGCAGGCGGTTGCGGAATGTCTGGCCGGACTGGTCTATGTGAACGCTGTAAAGCCGGGCGCGCCGTGTATCTTTGGCACGTGGCCGTTTGATCTGGACCTGCGCACCGGCGCGATGACGGGGGGATCGGGCGAGCAAGCCTTGCTGACCTCGGGCGTGTCGCAGATGCACAAATACTACGGGGTTCCGGGCGGTGCGGCGGCTGGCATCGCCGATTCAAAAGAACCGGACATGCAGGCGGGATGGGAGCAGATGTGCTCCAACGTCATGGCGGGCCTGTCGGGCTGCAACATGATTTACGAGGCGGCAGGCATGCACGCGTCCCTTTTGGGCTTTTGCCATGAATCGCTGATTTTGGGCGATGATATTATCGGCCAAGCGCAGCGCTGCGTGCGCGGCATCGAGGTGAACGATGAAACCCTCGCGCTGGATCAAATGGCGGCTGTCTGCATGGGCGGGCCCGGTCACTATCTGGGCACCGATCAAACCCTCAGCCGGATGCAAAGCGACAATGTGTACCCCACACTGGGCAACCGGATGTCACCCAAAGAATGGGCCGAAAGCGATAAACCGGGCCTGTTGAACAACGCCGTTGCCCGCAAAGAAGCCATCTTGGCCCAAGTGTCCGCAGCCAGGTTTGACCCACAAGTGGATGCGGAAATTCGGGCGAAATTCAATATTTACCTCGGCTCGTAACCTGCTGGTTTTAAATGAGTACGCCAAAATATAACACGGCCCGAAAGATCATTTACGATCAATCGGGCCGTGTGCCCCCACACTGGTGGTTCGGGCGCGATGTCCAGTCTGAAGAAATGTCTAAAGGTGTCCCGTGCGGTAGCTTAGCGGATCCCTCTGGGGCGAGTTTACGCTAATCTCCTTACGTCTTTAGTCACTATTCATGCCCGAACCTGTCGTGTGGATATCTGCATTATTCTGAAGGCATCAGGCCTGCTTCTTGGGCTGCTGCAACTTCGTCGCCATCCAGCGCACCATCAGCATTCAGGTCCATGCCGGCAAAGCTGTCGGCAGTAACGTCAGGGTATACTGCTTGCACTTCGTCCAACGTCAGAACGCCATCACCGTTGGTGTCAGCAGAGACTTGTGCCATTGCAAAAGCCGGAATGGTGATCGCCATTAGGGTCAATGTGGTGAACTTTGTCATAGGATTTCTCCCTTTCAAGGTGGTTGGTTGTGTTGAGAGCCTTCATCGGTTCTCACCCTGTTTGATGCGGAAATCACCCGTTGCATCCGTGCCCTTGTGAAACACGCGGTGGACCGCCGAAAGCGTGCGCGCGGTTGCGCAACGCTCCGCCCAAAAAGCGCGGGGATGTGCCATCGGCCAAATTCCCCCATATAGCTTATTTTTCAGGCTCTGGCAGGATGAAGCCCAGAGGAGAATTCAACATGTCCAAATCTGAAACCGATACAATTGACCCGTCCCGGTTGCCCGATCTGATGCCTATGCTGCAAAAGCGGGCACGTCGTTTGACCAGTAATCCAAGTGATGCAGAAGACCTTGCCCAGGAAACATTGGTGCGTTTGGTCAAGAAGCTGGACGAAGGGCGCGCCATCGATGACCTGCCCGCCTACGCCATGCGCACGTTGCACAATCAGGCGCGCATGTTGTGGCGCCGCGCCCCTGCCCCCGAAGAATTGGGCGAGGATGACGCCTCGATCGAGCCTGTCGCGATGGACCGACTGGAATGTGAAGACACCCTGCGCGCGATTTCCGATCTGCCGGATGATCAATGCGCGTTGATGGAAATGGTCAGCGCTGGTGAAACGTCGCCCGCAAAACTGGCAAAACGCACCGGGCTGCCGCTGGGCACAGTGATGTCACGATTGGCCCGTGCGCGTGCCCGCCTACGGGCGGCATTGGGCAAAGAACCCAAGTAGGATCAACGTCAGGGACCGCCGTTTTCGCGTGGTCCCTGAAACCCTTTAGCGCATCAAGATGCCCTGCCCGGTCGGCATCGCCAGGATCAAACGATCATTGCGTTTGGCAAAATCGTTCCACGCTTCTTTTTGTTCTTCGTGGCCGGTCGAGCCGTAATCATCCAGCACGATGATGCCGCCGGGCGTGATCCGGTCCCAAATCGCTTCGATGGTTTGCATTTCCGCGGCCGTGATGTTGAGATCGATGGAAATGTAGCTCAGGCTTTCGAATTCCACCTGTTCGATCGAGGCCGGCAGCAGCCCCTGAACGGTCTGGACATTGGGGTGCGGTGCGAACTGTTTGTGCACAAAATCGATGATATTGGTGTTGGCCGCGTTGCCTGTGTACATATTTTTGTTCATTTTCGCGACGCCCTTTTGTTCGGACGCGCTGGCCATCTCGACGGGGATGCCTTCGTAAGTGTCGAACAAAAAGAACTTTTTGCCGCTTTTATCAAAGTCGGTGTTGCGCACGATCATGGTCGACAGCAGACCTGTACTGACACCAAATTCGGCAAAATCACCGGGAAGGCGCAGACAGTTTTCGGCCGCCCACAAACACACGTGCACCCGCCAGCGGATGTCAGGGGTGCCACCGATCCAGTGCGGCGCGCTTTCTTTGCAAAGGGCGTCCCACGTGCTTTGGAATTTCTCGTCGTGCAGGAACGGGACGTATTTTTTACGGACCGCGAAATGATCTGCGAAATAGTCGTATTTATACGGCGCTTTGGTCAGGGCGCGGCGCAAAAAGCGAACGGTCGACGTAATAGGGGTCCATTAAAATATCCAATGCAGTGCGTATTTGAGGCTGCTTGCGGCATATACAAAGGCATGCGTTAGCGTATTTTTAGTACCTGTTTATGGTACATCAGCCAATCGCCAAAGGTCTCATGGGCGCTCAATTTGCCGCGGACGTACTTCAACTCGCGCGCGCGTGTCTCACCGGACACAGATTCGCTGACTTGTCCTGAATGCAGCCGGTTCCAAACCAGCGTGTCGGGCAAAATATGCGGCGCGCCATAAGCCAGCAGCAACCGCTTGTAGAGGTCCACGTCCATCAACCAGATCAGATCTTCGTCGAATTCCAGCTTTTGCGCGGCGCGCATCGCCAAAACCGACGGGCTGCTGACGGTGTTTTTGCCCAAATGCAGTTGCGGATGCAGACGCGGCACCATCGGGCGCTCAACCGTTTGACCATCGCGCGTCACACCGGATCCGCAGATCAACCACGCCGCATCGCTGTGATCAAAGGCCTCGGCCGTTTGGCGCAACGCGTCCCTCGCCATCAGCAAGTCGTCCTGAAACAGGATTTTGATGATCTCGCCCGTGGCGTGGCGCATGGCGTTGTTGGTGTTGGCAGAGGCTTGTTTCGGCCCGTCGCGAAACCAGACGTGGCGCATGGTGATCTCTGTGGTGGCGACACACAGATCGTAAACATCGCTCGATTGCGATTGATCGGACACGACAACCTCGAAATCGCCAAAATCTTGGGCACCCAAGCGCAGGAACGATTGTTCAAGAAACATCGCCCCTTTGCCGCCCATGTCGTAGGCTGGAATGCAAATGCTGATCTTGGGCATAATTTCGACCTTTTGGGCTAAGCTATCGCGCGGCGAATATCGGACATTCGCGACCTTTGAACAAGCCTTTGACAGCACCTGTGCAAAACGAAGAAAGGGAGGACCGAAGTCCTCCCAAGTTTCGCCGTTCAAGCTCAATTTGTTAACCGCTCGGTAATATTTTGCCTGCGGCCTGAACGTCGTCAGGGGCGAGCGCACCCGCCCCGTGTAAGTTGCAAGACCCGAAGGTCTTGCAACGAAAGGCGGCAGGTGTTCGTAAGAACACCTAGAGCCTCCCTTTTCGTGAAAAGTGGCACGTAAAGTAACGCCCCACCCTATCTCGTCGGGGTCCAGATCAATCGTGGCCAGATCCGGACCCCTACACACCCTTTCCCAGAAGTGCGCTAACTCTTAGCTACAGCCGGACGTCCCGCCGCAGGTGTTGCACTTCATGCAGGTGCCGTTGCGCACCAGCGTGTAGTTTCCGCACTCGCCGCAGGCTTCGCCCTCGTAGCCTTGCATCTTGGCTTTGACCCGCAAATCCATGGAGGTCGGCACCGAGCCCGAGCTGATCGCCGTTGAGCCACCAGCGGCCATTGCGGCACTCGACACTTCGGGCACCAGCGTTTGCAACGCACCAACCGGATCGGCCGCTGTGGCAACTGCATTTGCGCCCGCCATGCCGCCCTGCAACACGACCAAGTCCTGTGGCAAACGTTTGCGCAGGTAGCCGGTCGAGCTGATTTGTTTCAGCACTTCCAAGGACCTAGACGCAGCGCTCTCGGAAATCTCGGACAGGTTGGACACGCCCTCTTCTTCGCCACGACCAAGGCTGTCGAATGTGGCACCCTCGGGTTGGACGTGCGCCAGATCGGTGCGATCCAGGTAGGACACGGCCAATTCGCGAAAGATATAGTCAAGGATCGAGGTCGCATTTTTGATGCTGTCGTTACCTTGAACCATGCCTGCTGGCTCGAACTTGGTGAAGGTGAACGCGTCGACGAATTCTTCGAGCGGCACGCCGTATTGCAGCCCAACCGATACCGCGATGGCAAAGTTGTTCATCATCGCGCGGAAGCCCGCACCCTCTTTGTGCATGTCGATAAAGATTTCGCCCAAGTTGCCGTCTTGGTATTCGCCGGTGCGCAGGTAAACTTTGTGCCCGCCAACGATGGCCTTTTGGGTGTAGCCTTTGCGACGCTCGGGCATTTTTTCACGGTGCGATTTCACGATCTCTTTGACGATGATCTTTTCCACGATCTTTTCGGCCAGAACGGTGGCTTTTTCGTGGTGGTTGCCGCTTTCGAGGATTTCTTGCGCGTCTTCGTCGTCTTCAACAAGCGATGCGGCAAGAGGTTGGGACAGTTTGGAACCATCACGGTACAGCGCGTTGGCTTTGACACCCAAAGACCACGACAGTTCGTAGGCTTTTTGGCAATCTTCAATGGTTGCATCGTTTGGCATGTTGATCGTTTTTGAGATCGCGCCAGAGATGAACGATTGTGCGGCGGCCATCATGTAGATGTGGCTGTTGACTGACAAATAGCGTTTGCCGGTTTTGCCACAAGCGTTGGCACAATCAAAGATGCTGTAGTGTTCGGTTTTCAGATGCGGTGCACCTTCGATCGTCATTGTGCCGCAGACGTGGTTGTTGGCAGCGTCAATGACGGCCTTTGAAAAGCCCAGGGATTTCAGCAGATCGAACGTCGGGTCGTTCAGCTTTTCTGTGGGGATGCCCAGAACTTGGGTGCAGAATTCTTCGCCCAGCGTCCATTGGTTGAACACAAAGCGGATATCGAATGCTGATTCCAGCGAGGCGTCGATTTTCGCCAGCTCGTTCGGGCCAAACCCGTGACCGATCAACGAGGTGTGGTTGATGCCCGGCGCGTTGCCGATGGTGCCGTGACCCACTGCGTAAGATACGATTTCTTCGATCTGGGCAGAGCCGTAGCCGAGTTTTTCCAGAGCCGCAGGCACGGATTGGTTGATGATTTTAAAGTAACCACCGCCGGCCAGTTTCTTGAATTTAACCAGCGCAAAGTCAGGTTCGATGCCTGTGGTGTCGCAATCCATCACCAGACCGATGGTGCCGGTTGGCGCGATCACAGAGGTCTGTGCGTTACGGTAACCGTGCTCTTCGCCCAGCTTCAATGCTTCGTCCCAAGTGGCCATCGCCATGTCGATCAGGCGGGCATCCGGACAGTTAGCGTGGTCCAGCGGCACTGGTTTCACGGCCAGCTGTTCGTAGCCATCGGATGATCCATAGGCCGCCGTGCGGTGGTTGCGCATGACGCGCAGCATGTGGTCGGCGTTTTTCTTGTAACCCGGGAATGGGCCCAATTCGCCCGCCATTTCAGCGGATGTGGCGTAAGCAACACCGGTCATGACGGCGGTCAGTGCACCACACAGCGCGCGGCCTTCGTCACTGTCGTAGGAATATCCCATGTTCATCAGCAGGCCGCCGATGTTGGCATAGCCCAGACCCAAGGTGCGGAAGTCGTAGGAGCGCTGTGCAATTTCCTTGGACGGGAATTGCGCCATCATAACCGAGATTTCCAAGGTCACAGTCCACAAGCGCGAGGCGTGCATGTAGTCTTCGATCTGGAATTCGCCGTCCTTGAGGAAGGTCAGCAAGTTCATCGAAGCAAGGTTACAGGCCGTGTCGTCGAGGAACATGTATTCGGAGCACGGGTTGGACCCACGAATTGCGCCGTCTTCGGGGCAAGTGTGCCAGTCGTTGACGGTGTCGTGGTACTGGATGCCCGGATCGGCACAGGCCCACGCGGCGTGGCCAACTTGTTCCCACAAATCACGGGCGCGGATGGTTTTGGTGACTTGGCCGTCTTTGCGGTTGATCAATTCCCAATCGGCGTCTTTTTCAACGGCTGTCAGGAATGCGTTTGTCACGCGGATCGAGTTGTTGGAGTTCTGACCAGAGACGGAAGAATACGCCTCGCTGTCCCAATCGGTGTCGTAGGTCGGGAATTCGATCGACGTGTGGCCCTGCTTTGCATAATCCAGCACGCGCTTGACGTATGTCTCTGGGATCGCGACTTTTTTGGCGTCACGCACGGCGTCTTTCAACGACGGGTTCACCTTGGGGTCATAGGCGTCTTCGGCCTTGCCGTCCCACGCTTTGATCGCTGCAAAGATCGCGTTCAACTTTTGCTCGTGCATCTTGGAGCCAGAGACGATGGACCCCACTTTTTGCTCTTCGATGACTTTCCAGTTGATGAAATCCTGGATGTCAGGGTGGTCCGCATCCACGATCACCATTTTCGCCGCACGGCGTGTGGTGCCGCCAGATTTGATCGCGCCTGCTGCCCGGTCACCGATTTTCAGGAAACCCATCAGACCGGATGATTTGCCACCGCCGGACAGTTTTTCGCCTTCGCCGCGCAGGGACGAAAAGTTGGTGCCTGTGCCAGAGCCGTATTTGAACAAGCGGGCTTCGCGGACCCAAAGATCCATGATGCCGCCGTCGTTGACCAGATCGTCAGACACAGACTGGATAAAGCAAGCGTGTGGCTGCGGGTGCTCGTAGGAAGACGTGGATTTGGTCAGCTTGCCGGATTTGTAATCGACATAGTGGTGGCCTTGGGCCGGACCGTCGATGCCGTAGGCCCAGTGCAGACCAGTGTTGAACCACTGCGGGCTGTTTGGCGCGGAACGCTGTGTCGCCAGCATGAAACGCATTTCGTCGTAATAGGCTTGGGCGTCGGTCTCGGTGGTGAAATAGCCACCCTTCCAGCCCCAGTACGCCCATGCGCCGGCCAAACGGTCGAACACTTGCTTGGAGGACGTCTCGCCGTCGAACTCAACATCGTCGCCATCCGGAACCGAGCGCCACAGGAATTCAGGAACGTCTTTTTCGGCGACCTTCTTCATCTTTGACGGCACGCCGGCCTTGCGGAAATATTTCTGGGCAATCACATCGCTTGCGACTTGCGACCATGTGTTTGGAACTTCGACGTCATCCAGATGGAACACGATGGTCCCGTCCGGGTTACGGATTTCCGAAACGGTTGTGACGAAATCCAGCGATGCATATGCATCTTTGCCTGCGGTGGTGAAAGTGCGTTCAATTTTCATAGCGCTGCCCTATTTCTTCAAGCATTTAAATTCTTGGCGGCCTAGCGTTGCAGGCTCCCTACCTCGTATCATTGCGGGACGAATTTGATCCGGTACGAGCCGACAAAAGTCACCTCATTCCGACACACGTCGTTGATTATGTGTTTATCATCTTGTCCCTGCCGCCGCGGCGCACGCTTTGGTCTTAGACACTAAATCTTGTGGTGCTTCGTTCGACTTGCACAACTTGGCGTATCCAGCCCTATCCGGTCAACGGATTTATTCCGGATTTTTTCAATAATTCGGCTTGACCGGAACGTGCTGATCACTGCGACACGGGCCCACGTGATTCAATAGGTTAATGGTTGGGATTTGCGCCAGAATTTTGCCCCCAAGCCCCAAGCCCAATTTTGTGAATGTTAGGGCGGCTTTAGGCAAATGAGGTGAAGTATCTGTTGAAGTTATCCACAGGCAGGGTGACGCGGGATGACTCGGACGTGACGCGCATTAGCGTCATTCATAAAAAGTTTACGCACCTTAGCGTATAGCGGGAATCACGGGCAAAATATTGCCAAATCAAACGACTCAGTCACACCTGAGGCTACTAGATGATGTGTGAATATCCCGAAAAACACAAAAGGCGGCACACCATGTGTACCGCCCTTCGGGTGAGCCGACCCTTGGGTCTGTCGGCTTATATGGTCGGGGCGAGAGGATTCGAACCTCCGACCCCCTGTACCCAAAACAGGTGCGCTACCAGGCTGCGCCACGCCCCGTCCATGCGCACTCTTTAGACAAGCTTGTCGGGATTGAAAAGCCCTTTTGACCCGTTCATTCACAAACAATCACAGGTTTTTCAACAAATCGGAAAAACAGCTTAGGACGCGCAGCGCCAAGCGGCTGTATCTTGGTCAAAAGACGGGTGACGCAGCTGGCTGCCAACCGTAATTCCCATCGCCCGCGCCATGCCGCCGTTGATTTCGAGCACAGCAAGACCAGTGCCCCCCGGGATCGGGGTTTCATCATGGGGGATCGCATTTTCGTGGATGTGGGTGACGACGCCGGTGGCATCGATAAACAGCATGTCCAAAGGGATCAGCGTGTTGCGCATCCAGAATGTCAGCGCTTGGGGCTGTGGATAGACGAACAGCATGCCCGACGAGCGCGACATAGATTGGCGGTGCATCAGGCCAACGGCGCGGGCGCGCTCGTCTTCGGCCAAATCAATGTTGAACCGCGCCTGCCCCCAGTCGCCCCGCAGCATCACCGCATTTTTGGTACAGTCAGCGGCCAGCGCAACATTTGCCCAAATCACAAGACAAAAAGCGGACAAGAAGGTGCGGATCATTCGTTGGGTTTCTCCAGTGCAGATTCCCATGCATGCACTTCTGTCGCCATATGTCCACGTTTGCCTTCGATGACGCGCATCGCCAAGGCTTCGCCCGGTTGCAAGTCTGACAGACCCGAGCGGCGCAATACTTCGATATGCAAAAACACGTCATCGCCGCGGCCAAAGATATTGGCAAAGCCGAATCCCTTGCCTTTGTCGAACCATTTGACGCGCCCCGGTTCTAGCGGTGCTGCGGCGACGGTGGCCATGTCCATGTCGGCAATGTCGCTTAGGTTGACCGTATCGCTGCCTTCGTGGACAACAATACTGATCACTTCGACGGCCTGCACACCACGTTCGGTATGCTGGACCTCGACCTCGATCGCGGCACCATCGGCCACCGAATTCTGACCAAAATTACGCAGCACATTCACGTGTAAAAGGATGTCAGAGCCGCCGGTATCAGCAACTACAAACCCGAATCCTTTGACTGAATCGAACCATTTTACGAGGCCGCTCACAGTCTCGGTTATATTCTCTTCCTCTTGCACTAGATGTCTTTCATTCTTTGGCGCAGCATCCCTCTGCCCTATACTATAGTTTTGCGCGATTTAACCTTTGCAATTCAAGTCGAAAAAACGTTTCATTTCAATTATTTGCATTTCAGGTCGCGTGAAATTCACGGATTCAGGCGTTCTATCAACCACGGATCACCGTCTTTTTCGCGCCGCCAGACGAACCGGTCGTGCAGGCGAAAATCACCATCTGCCCAAAATTCGATCTCGACGGGGGCAATCCGGTAACCACCCCAAAACGGCGGGCGTGCAGGGTTGGTGCCGTGTTTGGCTGTCACTTTTGCGACCTCTGCCAGCAGGCTTGTACGGCTTTTCAAAGGTCGGCTTTGTTGTGATGCCCACGCGCCCAACCGGCTTTTGAGCGAGCGTGAGGCAAAGTATTCATCCGCCTTTGGTCCGTCCTCTTTGATGACAGTGCCACGCACGCGAATTTGGCGGCGCAGCGATTTCCAGTGCATCACAAACGCAGCTTTGCCGGCGCGGTCCAATTCGGCAGCTTTGGCGCTTTCGTAGTTGGTGTAAAAGACAAACGCGTCCGGTTCGATGCCCTTGAGCAAAACCATGCGCGCGTTCGGCAATCCAGTGCTGTCGACCGTCGACAACGCAATCGCGTTAGGGTCGTTAACTTCGGCGGCCTCGGCTTCGGCCAGCCACGTTTTGGCGATTTCAAACGGGTCGTCGCCGCCAAATTTTCCGCTACGTTCGCTCATCCTGAGTGCTCGACTTTTTATCACATGGTTAAAACTTAGTCGGCGATACGGTATCATCCTATACATTGCAAGGCTGCCGCTGCGCCACCTATACCCGATTTACGAAACCTTGATGGTGTCCCCGCAATCGCCTAAAGGTCTTGTTAACAGGTTAGACTTCGCAAGAGCCGCGACAAGACCAAATGTAAAAGTAGGACAAAAACAGTATGTCGAACAATTTGATGGCGGGCAAACGCGGGCTGATTATGGGCCTCGCAAACGACAAATCTATCGCGTGGGGCATCGCCAAAGCCTGTGCAGATGCCGGTGCTGAATTGGCGTTTTCCTACCAAGGTGACGCGTTAAAAAAGCGTGTTGATCCACTGGCCGCACAGCTGGGCAGCGACATTGTATTGCCCTGTGATGTGGGTGACGAGGCGTCGATGGACGCGCTGTTTGCCTCGCTCCAAGAAACATGGGATCACCTTGATTTTGTTGTGCATGCCATTGGGTTCTCTGACAAAAACGAATTGCGTGGCCGCTATGTCGACACCAGCCGAGGCAACTTTGCGCTGACGATGGATATCTCGGTCTACTCGTTCACAGCGATCATGCAGCGCGCCGAAAAGATGATGTCTGAAGGCGGCTCTGCCTTGACCCTCACCTATTACGGCGCCGAACAAGTCATGCCGCATTACAACGTCATGGGCGTGGCCAAAGCGGCGTTAGAAGCCTCGGTGAAATACTTAGCTGAAGATTTGGGCAAAGACGGGATTCGCGTCAATGCGATCTCTGCAGGTCCGATCAAAACGCTGGCGGCCTCGGGCATCGGCGACTTCCGCTACATCATGAAATGGAACGAATACAACTCGCCGCTGCGTCGCAATGTCACGATCGATGACGTGGGCAAATCCGCACTTTACCTGCTGTCCGACCTTGGATCCGGCACAACAGGAGAGAATCTGCACGTCGATGCGGGCTATCACGTGGTCGGAATGAAGGCCGTGGACGCGCCGGATATTTCCAAAGGATGACCGCGCAAAGCCTCATCGCGTTCAACTTGATCCTGATGGCCGCGCTTGCCAGCCCGGGTGCCGCGTTTTTGATGTCAGTTAAGACGTCGGTCGGCGCCGGGCGCGCAGCGGGCATCGCCACAGGTTTGGGCCTGTCACTGGCCGCAGTGTGCTGGACGGTGGCCGCGTTTCTGGGGCTTGAGGCCGTGTTCAAAGTGTTCCCCTGGGCTTTTAACGCCATCAAAATTGCCGGCGCACTGTACCTGATTTGGATCGCGATCCAGACATGGCGCAATGCGCGCAAACCGTTGCCAGACGTGAATGTCCCGAACGGGCGCGCGATTCTGTCAGGGCTGCTGGTCAACTTCGGCAATCCAAAGTCGATGCTGTTTGCCGCCGCTCTGTTGGTTGTCGTTTTCCCTCAAGGGCTGACGGCCCCCAATATGGCGCTGATTTTGGCCAACCACTTTACACCAGAGGTGCTGTTTTACACCACCTGCGCCGTGACGCTGTCCAGCGCCCCTGCCCGTGCGGGCTATCTGCGCGCCAAACCTATCTTTGACCGTATCGCAGCCCTGGCCTTGGGCGGTTTTGGTCTGAAACTTCTTACAGGAAAATAGCTATGACCGATCGTTTGCCCCACGAAAAAGGGTTCCACATCAGCTGGGATCAAATGCACCGCGACAGCCGCGCTTTGGCGTGGCGTCTGGACGGGCGCGGGCCCGATGACGGTGCGTGGCGCGCGATTGTTGCAATCACGCGGGGCGGCATGGCCCCGGCAATGATCATCGCGCGCGAGTTAGATGTACGCACGGTCGACACGATCAGCATCAAAAGTTACAGCCACCAAGACCAGTCCGATGCGCAGGTGCTCAAGCATCCAGACGCCGACATGATGGGTGACGGCACCGGAATCTTGATCATCGACGATCTGGTGGACAGCGGCAAAACGCTAGAAGTTGTGCGCGCGCTGTACCCCAACGCCCATTTCGCGACAGTTTACGCAAAGCCAAAGGGGGAGCCGCAAGTTGATACATTCATCACCGGTGTGTCTCAGGACACGTGGATCTTTTTCCCTTGGGATATGGCACTGCAATACGTAGAGCCCTATCGCGGCACGGATTGACATCGCAAAAGAATTTAATGCCTCCGGCGGGAGTATTTAAGATCAGAACAAATGCGCGCCTGTTTTGATCCCAAATACTCCCGCCGGAGGCTTCTGTGTTTTGCTACATGAGGTCCCAATGACGCAATCGCGCACCGCAGCAACATTCTCTCCTCCGGTGATGGAGGCACGGCGTTGGCTGGATGGCGTTGAGCATCCCTTAGGTCGCCCGTTGATCAATGTGTCGCAAGCCGCCCCTGTCGATCCCCCCGTGCCTGCGATGCGCCAAGCGATGGCGAATGCCGCGCTAAATGATGACAGCGCACATTTGTACGGGCCGGTGCTGGGCAACGCAGATTTACGCGCTGCCTTGTCCCACACCATCAACCGACATTACGGCGCGACGACCGTGGCGGACAATGTCGCAATCACATCGGGTTGCAATCAGGCGTTTGCTGCGGCAATTGCGTCGCTTTGCGCTGAAGGGGATGAAGTTATTCTGCCAACCCCTTGGTATTTCAATCACAAAATGTGGTTGGATATGTCCGGTGTTCGATCAATCCCTTTGCCGGCGGGGCCGGATTTGCTGCCCAGCGTTGCCGATGCCGCCGCCTTGATCACGCCGCGCACGAAGGCCATCGCGCTTGTGTCCCCCAACAATCCGGCAGGTGTCGAGTACTCAAGCGATCTGGTTTTAGCGTTCTTTCATCTGGCGCAACAGCACGGGATCGCGTTGATTGTTGATGAAACCTACCGCGATTTTGACAGCCGTGATGGCGCGCCACATCCGCTGTTTTCCCAGCCCAACTGGGATCACACGTTCGTTCATCTTTATTCGTTTTCCAAGGCATTTCGTTTGACGGGTCACCGCGTGGGTGCGCTGGTGGCCTCGCCTGCGCGGTTGGCGCAGACCGAAAAGTTCCTTGATACCGTTGCGATTTGCCCCGGCCAGATTGGCCAGCACGCCGCCCTTTGGGGGTTAAACAACCTCACCGATTGGCTCGCGGATGAGCGTCTGGAAATCTTGCGTCGACGCCGCGCCATCGAGGACGGGTTTCACGTGCTAGCAGCCCTCGGGTGGGAATTGAAAAGCGTTGGCGCATATTTCGCCTACATGAAGCACCCGTTTGACATCTCGTCTGCCGATCTTGCGCCAATTTTGGTCAAGCAGCAGGGCATTTTATGCCTGCCCGGAACGATGTTTTGCCCCCCCGAGGACATCTCGGGCCAGCACCATTTGCGCATCGCTTTTGCCAACTTGGACGCATCGGGCATTGCGACACTGTATCAAAGGCTCGCGCGCGTCACTATCTGACCTTGCCCCCCTGTGTCGCGCGTCCTAAACATGGGCAAACGCAATGGGCTAAGGCAGGGACACATCATGGCTGAGAAGAAAAAAGGCGGAAGCGGCAGGATTTTTGTTTGGATCGCCGTGGGTCTTGCGATGCTGGGTCTGGGCGGCTTTGGCGCGTCCGGTCTGTCGGGCACTTTGCGCACAGTTGGATCCGTTGGTGACAAGCACATCGACGTGCAGCAATACGCCAACCGTCTGGGCCAAGAAATTCGCGCTGTTGAGGCGCAAACCGGTCAATCCTTGCCGTTTGCCCGCGCTCAGGAAATCGGTTTGGATCAAGCCGTGTTGCAGCAGTTGATCACCACCCGCGCGCTGGATCACGAAGCGACCCAATTGGGCATCAGCATCGGTGATGAAACGTTGCGTGACCAAATCGTTGAAATCCCTGCGTTTCAAGGCGTGAATGGTGAATTCGACCGCGAAGGATATGCCTTTGCCTTGGAACGCAGTGGCCAGTCCGAGGCTGATTTTGAAAACGGCCTACGCGAAGAAACCGCGCGCACGTTGTTGCAAGGTGCCTTGGTCAGCGGCGTTGTCATGCCCGACACTTATACCGACACATTGGTGAACTTTTTCGGCGAAAGCCGCAATTTCACTTGGGCGCGTTTGGTGGCCGGTGATCTGGAAACACCACTGGCAGAGCCAACAGAAGCCGATCTGAAAGCCTACTACGAGGCCAATCTGGACCAGTTCATGTTGGAAGAAACCAAGCAGTTGACCTACGTCGAACTGACGCCAGACAGCTTGATTGGCGAAATTGAAATCCCCGACGAAGACATGCGCGCCGAATTTGCCGCCCGCGCTGACGAATACAACCGGCCAGAGCGTCGCCTGATCGAACGCTTGGTGTTTCTGGATCAAGCCAGTGCAGATCAAGCCGTAGCCGCGCTTGAGGTCAACGGCACCACCTTTGAGGCCTTGGTCGAAGAGCGTGGCCTGACACTGGAAGACGTCGACATGGGCGACAACGACCGTCTCAGCCTTGATGCCGCAGGCGAAGCCGTATTTGGCGCCGACGTCGGTGACGTTGTTGGCCCATTGCCAAGCGCGTTGGGCCCGGCCCTGTTCCGCGTCAACGGCATCTTGCCTGCACAGATCACAACCTTCGAACAGGCCACGCCGCAGTTGCAAGAATACCTTGCCAGCGACCGTGCCCGCCGCATGGTCGAACGCTTGGCCCAAGACTACGATGACATGCTGGCCGGTGGTGCAACGCTCGAAGAGCTGGCTGCCGAAACCGACATGGTTCTGGGCGAAATGGAATGGTACGAAGGCTACGGCGACGGCATCGCGGCCTACGCAGATTTTGGCGAAACCGCAGCGGCGCTGACCGCGTCGGATTTCCCGAAAATCGGCAATCTGGATGACGGCGGGATCTTTGCCATGCGCTTGAACGGTGAACTGCCGGTGCGTGCTGCCACGTTTGAAAAATCACGCGATCAGGTGCGCTCGAACTGGCAAGCCAGCCAAGTCGAAGACCGCCTGCGAGCGCTGGCTGAAACCTACCTTCCGCAGCTTGAATCCGGCACCGAATTTGCCGGTCTGGGCCTGACGGGCGTCGAGGAAACCGACCAGAACCGTCAGGGCTTCATTGGCGGCACACCCCCCAGCTTTATGGCGGATGTGTTCAAAATGGAGGTCGGCAAGGTCGCGATCGTCGACAGCTTTGGCACAGTTTTGGTGGTCCGTCTGGACGCCATCAACCCTGCCGGTGACAACCCCGAAGTCGCAGCATTGGCGACGCAGTTGCAAGAACAGGTCAACCAACAACTGGCCCAAGACGTGTTCAACGCCTACGCGCAGGACACCGTGTTGCGTGCCGGTCAAAACATCGATCCGCGCGCACTAGCTGCGGTTCACGTCAACTTTCCATAAAGGTTCTGCCGCATGGCCCTGACCCCTGATTTCGACAGTTTCGCACGCGCCTACGAGGCCGGTGAAAACCAGATCGTCTACACCCGCTTGGCGGCTGATCTGGACACGCCTGTGTCCTTGATGCTGAAACTTACCGGCGCGCAAAAAGACGCATTTGTGCTGGAATCGGTGACCGGCGGCGAAATCCGCGGGCGCTATTCGATCATCGGAATGAAACCAGATTTGATCTGGAAATGCGACGGCGAAACCTCGGCCATCAACCGTTCTGCCCGTTATGACGGCGATGCGTTTGTGCCTGCTGACGGCAATCCGCTAGACGTGCTGCGCGCCCTGATCGCCGAAAGCAAAATCGAGTTGCCCGAGGATTTACCGCAATCCGCCGCAGGTCTGTTTGGCTACCTTGGCTACGACATGATCCGGCTAGTCGAGCACCTGCCGAACGTCAACACAGACGTGTTGGGCGTGCCTGACGCGATCATGCTACGCCCGTCCGTGATTGCCGTGCTGGACGGTGTCAAAGGCGAGGTCACAGTGGTATCGCCCGCGTGGGTCAGCGACGGGCAAACCGCGCGCGCCGCCTACGCCCAAGCGGCCGAACGGGTCATGGATGCGGTGCGCGATCTGGAACGCGCAATGCCGGTCGCCACCCGCAATTTGGGGGATGCCCAAGACGTCGGCGAACCGGTCAGCAACTTTACCCGCGACGGCTACAAGGCCGCTGTGGAACAGGCCAAAGATTACATTCGCGCAGGTGACATTTTCCAATGCGTGCCGTCCCAACGCTGGACCCAGGATTTTGTTGAACCGCCATTTTCGCTGTACCGATCTTTGCGCCGCACGAACCCGTCCCCGTTCATGTTCTATTTCAACTTTGGCGGCTTTCAGGTGGTTGGGGCGTCGCCCGAAATTCTGGTCCGAGTGTTCGGCAACGAGGTCACGATCCGCCCCATCGCGGGCACCCGCAAACGTGGGGCAACACCCGAAGAAGACCGCGCGCTAGAGGCTGATTTGCTGGCGGACCAAAAAGAACTGGCAGAGCATTTGATGCTGCTGGATCTGGGTCGCAACGACGTGGGTCGCGTCGCCAAAATCGGCACCGTGCGCCCGACCGAAGAATTCATCGTCGAACGCTACAGCCACGTCATGCACATCGTGTCCAACGTGGTGGGCGAGCTAAAAGACGGCTGCGACGCGCTCGATGCGTTCTTTGCCGGGATGCCTGCGGGCACGGTTTCAGGCGCCCCTAAAGTGCGCGCGATGGAGATCATCGACGAGCTGGAGCCCGAAAAACGCGGCGTCTACGGCGGCGGCGTTGGCTATTTCAGCGCGGGCGGCGACATGGACATGTGCATCGCGCTACGCACGGCCGTTGTGCAGGATCAAAAGCTGTACATCCAAGCCGGCGGCGGCGTGGTTTATGACAGCGATCCCGAGGCGGAATTCATGGAAACCGTGCATAAATCCGGCGCAATCAGACGTGCCGCCGAAGACGCTTCGCGCTTTGGATCAGATGGCAACGCATAAGCGTTCCGCGCTTTGGAAAGTACACCAACCATGACGCAACAGCCTTTTGAAATCGGAACGCAAACCATTGCGCCGGGCACGCGTCAAACCGTCAATCTGCCCGTGTCCACCCTGCCCGATCACACGCCTGTCACCCTGTCGGTCGAGGTCATTCACGGCAAACGCCCCGGCCCTGTGATGTTCGTGTCGGCGGCGGTGCACGGCGACGAAGTTGTGGGCGTTGAAATCGTGCGCCGCGTGTTGCGCGCCGAACAGCTCGACAAACTGCGCGGCACGTTACTGGTGGTGCCTGTGGTCAACAGCTTTGGCTTTCTCAACCGCTCGCGCTATTTGCCGGATCGCCGTGATTTGAACCGCTGTTTTCCAGGCACGACCAAGGGTTCGCTCGGGTCCCGTCTGGCGCATATTTTCCTGAACGAAGTGGTGCTGCGCTGCGACTTTGGCATCGATTTGCATTCGGCCGCGATCCACCGCACCAATCTGCCGCAATGCCGGATCACACCCGGTGACAAAACCACTGCCGCCATGGCGCAAACCTTTGGTGCGCCGGTGATTTTGGGGTCAAGCTTGCGCGATGGATCGCTGCGGGCCGAAGCCGCCGAACGTGGCACGCCTGTGCTGCTGTACGAGGCCGGCGAAGGCTTGCGGTTTGACGAAAATTCAGTGCGCCACGGCGTTGCCGGCATTTTGCGGGTGATGCACACCAAGGGCATGATTGCGTCCAAGGGCATCACAAAAGCCCGCTCTGCCCCGCTGTTTTGCAAGTCGTCTGAATGGCTGCGCGCACCTGCGGGCGGGCTGTTGCGCACGTTCCGTGACACCGGTGAAACCGTGGCCGAAGGTGACGTGCTGGCCGCCGTCGCAGACCCGTTTGGCGAATTTGAAACCGAAATGCTGGCCCCGTCTGGCGGCATTCTGATCGGGCGCGCGGTGCTACCTATCGTCAACGAAGGCGACGCGATTTTTCACCTTGCCGCACTCAGTCCGCAGGCCAACGGTGACACGGTTGAGGATCTGACAGCCCAGTTGGACGCCGATCCGTTGTTTGACGAAGACGAAATT
>JAQXDI010000078.1 GCA_029251465.1 Ascidiaceihabitans sp. | reverse complement strand
CAAGCTCAAGGCGCTCTGTCGGGGAAAGAAAACCGGGACGGATCATGCGGTTAGCTGAATCGGTCTGCGACCAAACGTCAACCCGCCAAAACTCGGGTGCTTAAGGACTCTGTGTATACTCTCAATCCGTGATAATTTTAACCAAATGAGAGAATTACCATCACGCATTGATCGAGCCGCTCAGTTTCGCGGGTGCCTAAGCCAAGCAATGACCGACGCAGACAGCACGCAAAGCGGGCTTGCAAGGGCCATCGGCACGGACCGATCCACCCTGTCTCAGACGTTAAAAGACGACGGAACGCGCCTGCCTAGTGCGCATGTGATCGCGGCCTGCGCATCAGCTTTGGGCGTGTCTGCGGATTGGTTGTTAGGGCTGTCGGACAGACCAGAAAGTGCAGCGGCCCTTGTTTCAGCGTCACTGTCACTGACCGAGGCCCCCCGCGCACTTGTCGATGAACACATCTTTGCCTGGCACCAAGAAGCCGCGGGTTACAAAATTCGCCATGTGCCCGTCGCCCTACCCGACATGTTGAAAACGCAGCGGCTTTTGGAATGGGAATATTCCCCGCATCTTGGGCGCACGACGACGCAAGCGATCAATGCGTCGGCCGACCGTTTGAACTGGATGCGCAACGCACAATCCGATTATGAAATCGCGATGCCCATGTTTGAACTGCAAAGCTTTGCTGCAGGCACCGGCTATTATCGCGGGCTTCCCGTCGCTCAAAGGCTAGAGCAGATCGACCATCTGTTGCACTTGATTGATCAGCTTTATCCCCGCATGCGCATCTATCTTTTTGACGCGCGCAAGCTTTATTCAGCGCCCATCACGATCTTTGGGCCCTTGCAGTCAGTGTTTTATAGTGGTGGGCATTACATGGCATTTCGCGACCGTGAACGTATCGAAATCATGACCCATCATTTTGACGAATTGATCCGGCAGGCGAGCTTTTCTGCGCGCGATTTACCCGAACATTTGCATATTCTGCGTGCACAGATTGCCTAGATTTTCGGGTCGGGGTTTTCCGTGTGCCCGTCCACGGCGATCACCTGCCCCGACACCAACCGCGCCCCGTCCGAGCCCAAGAAAACAGCCATATTCGCAATGTCCGACGCCTCTACGAACGAGCGCATCGAGGTGCCGATTGCATAGCCATCATACACCGCATCGCGCGTCATGTTTTTGGCCGCAGCTTCGCGTTCCAGCACGCCTTCCATGCGCGGACCTTCGACAGCACCGGGGCAAATTGCGTTGCACCGAATACCAAATGGACCCAGTTCCATCGCGAGCGTTTTCATCAACCCGATCATCCCCCATTTTGCCGCCGCATAGGGCGCGCGATTGGGGTATCCGTAGATGCCGGCCGTCGATGACGTGATGACAATCGCGCCGCATCCAGCGGATTTCATCAAGGGCGCTGCGTATTTTGACGCCAAAAATGCACCTTCCAGATTTACACTGACGCAGGTCTGCCAATCGGCAAGGGCTACGTCCTCAACCAATGCCGTTGGTCCAGCGACCCCGGCGTTGGCGCACAAAACGTCCAATCCGCCAGCGGCTGCGATTGCATCAAACACCAAGGCCACTTCAGCCTCGTTTGAGGCATCGCACAGGTGTGAATGCCAGCCCAAAGGGGCGGCATTTAGGGCTGCTTGGTCCACATCTGTGATCCAAACCTCGAACCCGGCGGCGTCAAACGCTTGCCCCATTGCGCGCCCGATGCCGGACCCACCTGCCGTGATCAAAACTCGTTTCATGGGCGCTGACCAACGGCGCGCCCGGCACCTTCAGGGGTAGACAATGCCGCATGTGCAGTTGCGATTGTTTCCAGATTCGAAACGATTGCTGGCGACGGATCCGTTGGGCGACGGGTTTCAAGACTGACGTGCAGCAAGAAATGTTCGCCGGTCGCAAGCAGGCGATCACCTTCGTACATTTCATGCCAAAGCTGCATCTTTTTGCCGGCCCCCATCAGCACTTGGGTCCGCACTTCGATCAACGCGCCAGCCAGCGCCTCATCGACGTGGCGAATGTGCGTTTCTGCGGTAAAATAGCTACCGCCAGTCGCGATGTATGCCGCATCACAGCCGATCATTTCCATAAATCGGTCCGTCGCATCACCAAAGGCCTGTAGATATTTTGCCTCGTTCATGTGGCCGTTGTAGTCTGTCCAATCGAGAGGAACAGCGCGACGCACTGTGACAATTGGCTGGCTTGGGTCAGCCAAATCAGCGGCGCGCGCGCCCAGTACCGACCCTTGGCGCAACTGCGCATCATGACCTTTTAACGTGGCCCCAGCCCCCCAACCGTTGGCCTTTAGGCTGCGCAAAATACCGACCAAATTGCTATCGCGGATGTGTTCCAGATCGCGCGGCCCCAAATCGCCAGACTGTGTATCACATTGATCGCCAACCATTTCTACGAAATCATCCGTTAGGTCGGGCACGTCCATCAGCTTGGTCCATGGCCATTTCAGGCAGGGCCCAAACATCGCGAGCATCGCGCGCATACCGCCTTCGCCGCCCGCCAAATGGAATGTCTGCATTGTTCCCATTTGCGCCCAACGCAGCCCCGGACCGTAGGCAATTGCCGCGTCTAGTTCCTCGGCTGTTGCAACGCCGTCTTTCAACAACCAGAGGGCTTCTCGCCATAGGGCTTCTTGCAAACGATCCGATAGGAACCCTTCGATTTCGACCCGGCAATGCAACGGGTGCATGCCAAGGGACGCATAAATTTCACGGGCGGTTTCGATATGTGCGGGATCCGTTTGTTGCCCTGCGACGAGTTCGACCAAAGGCAGCAAATACACCGGATTAAACGGATGTCCGACGATCAGGCGTTCGGGATGCGTCATCTTGGCCTGCAAATCCGTCGGCATAATGCCCGAGGTCGAGGACGCAATCAGGCCATCGATGTTGACCGCTTCGATTTCGGCATAAACGGCATGTTTGATTTCAACACGTTCAGGCACTGCCTCGACGATGAACGCAGCACCAGATGCGGCGTCTGCGATGGTTTTGCAAAACTGCATCTGCCCCTCGTCGGGCATCACCACATCTGTGAGGCCAGGCAGCGCGCGACGGGCGTTGTCCATCACAGCGCCGATTTTGCGCTCGGATTCCGGGTCTGGATCGTAAATTCGCACATCCCAGCCGTTCATCAAGAACCGTGCAGCCCATCCGCCGCCAATCACGCCTCCGCCAATAATCGCCGCTGTTTTTGTCATTTCTTCGCTTTCTTAAGTTGGCTGACGTCCCAGCCATTGAATTTCAATATCTGTATGGCCGCGTTGAAACGGTCAGCTGAGCCACGTGGCTGGCGATCTAAAATCGCCCCGAACGTACCGTCGCGTGTTCCGATTGCAGCGGTGCGAAATCCTTCGTCCACCCACATGATGACCAAAGTTTGCGGCGTTCCGATTGCATCCAAAACGCCTGCGCTACGCCCGTGTAGCGTTCGTTCTTTGGCGCGCTTTGGGTCAGGATTTAGTCCGTTTTGTCATACGCAAACTGATACTTGCCCTCGGGTTTGGTGCCCAAATGTGCCAGCACGTGCCTCGTTCCTGCAAACGAGGTTGGATCGAAACGTGTGCTCGCACTTAGGCGTATCGTGTCGTCGCGAAACGAAGACATCGGCGGCGGCGTGCAGGCGGCAAGAACCGCCAATGCACCAACCGCACACCCTATCCCTACAGTCCGCTTAGCGGTCCACAAATTCACTTGGGGGCTCTTTTGACCAATCCCAGTTTTTCGCGCACTTCGGCAGGCCCGATCACCCGCGCACCCATGTTTTCGATGATTGTGCCCGCGCGTTCCACGAGTTGATAATTCTCAGCCAACACGCCTTTGTCCAGCCACAGGTTGTCTTCTAGTCCAACGCGCACATTGCCACCTGCCAACACGGCGGCGGCCACATACGCCATCTGGTTGCGCCCCAATCCAAAGGCAGAAAACGTCCAGTCATCCGGCACATTGTTGACCATCGCCATAAACGTATTCAGATCATCCGGCGCGCCCCACGGCACCCCCATGCACAGCTGCACCAACGCAGGCGACTCCAGTACCCCGTCCTTAACCAGTTGTTTTGCATACCAAAGGTGGCCCGTATCAAAGGCTTCGATTTCAGGTTTCACGCCCATTTCGGTCATCATCCGACCCATCGCCACCAACATGCCAGGCGTGTTGGTCATCACATAATCGGCTTCGGCGAAATTCATGGTGCCACAGTCGAGCGTGCAAATTTCGGGCAAGCATTCGGCAACATGCGCAACCCGCTCAGAGGCCCCAGCCATGTCGGTGCCCTGCTGGCTAAGCGCCATCGGATTTTCCACATCGCCAAAAACGATGTCGCCGCCCATGCCTGCCGTCAGGTTTAAAACCACATCTGTATCGCTCTCGCGAATGCGATCCGTGACTTCACGAAACATCCGCAAATCACGGCTGGGCGCGCCGGTTTCAGGGTCACGTACGTGGCAATGGACAATCGCGGCCCCCGCTTTTGCAGCAGCGATGGCGCTCTCGGCGATCTCTTTGGGTGAGCGCGGCACATGTCGGCTGCGGTCCTGAGTGGCCCCTGACCCGGTGATGGCCGCCGTGATAAAAACCTCTTTGTTCATTTCCAGTGGCATGTGCACACTCCCTTTAGCGATATTACTTGATTTGCCTGCCATGATGCGGTGGCTTGTTCAAAACACTTGCCACAAAGCGAATCTTACTTGCCGCAATCCGATAAAATCACCAAAGCGACAATTCTGGTGCTGGATGCAACCAACACGCTCAGCTTTGCTGCGGCCGTCGATCCTTTGCGCGCTGCCAATCGACATGCCGGGCGCGAAATTTTCCGGTGGCAATTCGCGACGCCGACCAGCCAAGATGTGCAGTTGACCTCGGGGTTGATTGTGCCTGCCGCCCCGATTGCACGGATCGACCATTGCGATTTGTTCGTGATCGTTGCGGGTTTTCGACTAAAGGCGCAAACCACACCTGCATTGCGCGCCAGCCTGCGCCGGCTGGCAAATGTTGCGCAGAACACGGCCGGCATTGACGGCGGTCCATGGGTGATGGCGCGCGCAGGGCTGCTGGACGGGCAAAGTGCCACGACCCACTGGGAAGACATCGACAGCCTGTCCAGTGATTTTCCGCAAGTGCACGTGGTGAATTCGCGTTATCAGATCAGCGGTAATCGGTTGACCAGTGCCGGTGCTACACCCGCGATTGACATGATGCTGGCGCTGATCCGGCGCGATCATGGTGCGCGGTTGGTCTCGCAAATTGCGGCCAGTTTCATTCTGGATCACAGCCCGTCGCCCGCAACGCCGCAGTTGCGCAATCCCGATCCGCAACGCCACACTCGGACGACTGCACGGGCCCATGCATTGATGGAGGATGCGCTGGATGAGCCGCTGCCTATTGCCCTGATTGCCAAGCAGCTAGGGATCGGTGCGCGCGCGCTGCAATTGCAATTTCGGGCCGCCCTGAACACAACCGCGCAGCAGCATTACCTGTCGTTGCGATTACTTGAGGCCAGACGGCAGGTCACCACCACCACGCAACCGCTGCATGACATTGCGCTTGCTACGGGCTTCACCTCGCAATCCAGCTTTGCTCGGGCTTATGTCAAAGCATTCGGGATAAACGCGCGTGCGCAGCGTTCACTTTAGCCGGTTAATACGGCATCGGATGCAACCGGTGGGCCGCGTCAATTTCTTTCAGCACCTCGTCGCTTAGGGTCACATCAACTGTTCCCAACGCCACATCCAACTGCGCCATCGTGGTGGCCCCAAAAATGACCGAGCCTATGAACGGGCGTGTGCAGCACCACGCAAGCGCCATTTGTGTCGGGTCCAACCCGTGCTTTTTCGCGATTTTCAAATATGCATCCACAGCCTTGAATGCACGGTCAGTGCGACGCCCACCCATTTCAGGACTTAGGGTCATACGGGACTTTTCAGGGATCTTTTTACCCTGATATTTGCCCGTCAACAAACCCGTCGCCAGCGGCGAAAATGCCAATAGGCCGACGTCTTCGTTCATGCTCATCTCGGCCATGTCGGTGTCATACATCCGGCACAGCAGCGAATATTCGTTCTGAACCGAGGCCACACGCGGCCCGCCTTTGCGCTCGGCTGCGGCCAGCCACTGCGTCGTGCCCCATGCGCTTTCGTTGCTCAGGCCAAAGGCACGAATTGTACCGCGTTTGACTTCTTTTTGCAGGGCCTCCAGACATTCTTCCATGTTGTCCAACGTCTCGGCGCGGTTCTGGCCAGACGGGTCATAGGTCCAATTCTGGCGAAACATGTAGCTGCCGCGATTGGGCCAGTGGAATTGGTACAGATCAATGTAGTCCGTCTTGAGGCGGCGCAACGATCCCTCGATGGTTTCGGGGATGGACGTCGCCGAAATCGGGGCTCCTTCACGCACGTAGCCCATACCGGACCCTGAATGTTTGGTCGCCAAAACCACGTCAGAGCGCCGCGACGCGCGTTCGAACCACAAACCAATGATGCGTTCCGTGCGACCAACCGTTTCTTCGCTGATCGGGTTCACCGGGTACATTTCTGCGGTATCGATAAAGTTAATGCCTGCGTCCAAGGCGCGATCGATCTGGTCGTGCCCTTCCTCAGCCGTGTTCTGCGTCCCCCACGTCATCGAGCCTAAGCACAACTCCGATACTTCGATCTTGGTGCGGCCCAATGGCTTCATTCGCATGGCTATTCCTTCGACTGATTTCCGGCGATCCTACCGTGCACCTGCGCCACTGCAAGTGAAATACGTTTAAAAATGCCTTGAGAACAAAGGGTGAATATGAACATAGTCATTTCATGCCAGTCACCCATCCCCTGCTCAAGCGACAGCCAAAACGCGCCGCACCCAGCCTTGCCTTGCTGCCTCAAGCCCCTGATTTGCAACTGCCTTGGGGGCGTGTGCACGAGGCCTGTGGCAATGCACGCCATCGCTTTGCGCTGTGGGCGGGGGCACAAACCACCGGCCCGATTCTGTGGATCGCCCCCAGTTGGCACGCCACACAGCTGATGCCCTGTGCCATGCGCGAAATCCTTGATCCTGCACGCCTGTTGTTCGTGCGCACCCGCAGTCCCGAGGACGTTTTGTGGTGCGTCGAGGAAACCTTGCGCTCGGGGACTGTCTCGCTTGTCATTGCAGATCTGCCCGGCCTTCCGGGTTTGACCGAAGTACGCCGCATGCATTTGGCCGCAGAACAAGGTGGGAAAATCAGTGGGCACATGCCGCTGGGTCTGCTTTTGACCCCCGGCATGGGAGGCGCGCAAGGGGTCGAAACCCGTTGGCACCTTACGTCAGATCACGCCCCCAAACGCCAACAATGGCGGCTGGAACGCCTGCGCGCGCGCATGGCCCCCCAACAGGTTTGGACGTTGCGCACCCCACGTGGGCAGGACTTGCCGCAGATCGCAAACCCGATCAAAGTCGCGTGATGCGCTACTAATCCGCATAAAACGCGCTAATATCCACGTGACCAGCGGAGGATTGCTATGCACAGCCGCACGTTCATGATTGCCGCCAGCGCTGCCTGTGTCGCCACCCCCAGCGTCGCCGCCCAGCGCCTTTATGTTTTGGGCAAAAACGGGGCACGCATAACCTATACATTTTTACTAAATGGCGTCGCACAATCTGGCCGCATCCCCGTCAGCACCGCAGATATTCGCATTGATCCGAACGATCTTAGCAATTCTTTCGTGGATGTCAGCGCTGATGTCAGGCGCGCTCGCACAGGGTTGGTGTTCGCTACCCAAGCGCTAAAATCACCCGCAGTTCTGGATGCAAATGCCCACCCGCTTGCCCGTTTCCGATCCACCAAGATCACTCTTGGGCCACAGGGGCGGATTTCGGACGGGGCCGTCATGAGCGGCCAACTGACCCTACGCGGCGTCACAAAACCTATCCGGTTTGAGGCCAATATATTCCGCCCGACAGGCAGCGCCAAAGGCGACCTACGTCAGCTTAGCGTGCGTCTGCGCGGTCAACTGGACCGCACCGCCTTTGGCGCAATCGGATACCCCGAATTGGTCGCCAACACGGTGCAGATGGATATCGACGCTGACATCAGCGCCGCAACCTAGGGACAAAAACGACGCAACTTTGTCGAAAAACCCTAACACCTAACCCCGCAACGCGCGCATACCTTGGCACATGCGTTTGCTCATCTCATTTGCCGCTTTGTTCTTGTCCGTCCTCTTGCTGCAACTCAGCTCAGGCGGGGTTGGTCCCTTGGACGCATTGTCCGGCTTGGTTCTGGGTTTCTCAAATCAGCAAATCGGGCTTTTGGGGTCGTCGCATTTCTTAGGGTTTTTCATCGGCTGTTGGTGGGCACCACGCCTGATGGGCAGCGTCGGCCATTCGCGTGCCTTTGCCGCATTCACAGCCGCCGGAGCCATCGGATTGCTGGCGCATATGCTGATCGTTAACCCCTATGCGTGGGCCGGAATGCGCATCGCATCCGGCATCTGTGTGGCCGGCTGCTACACCGTGGTCGAGGCATGGTTACAGGCCAAAGTCACAAACGAAACGCGCGGGCGGGCCATGGGCGTTTACCGGATCGTCGACATGAGTGGGTCTTTGATGGCACAAATGATGATCGGGGTGTTGGCACCCGCCAGCTATGTTTCGTACAACCTTTTGGCGATTCTGTGCTGTGCTGCCTTGTTGCCCTTGACCCTTACCAAAGTACCGCAACCTGCCACGCCGTCAGCCCCACGCCTGCGTCCAAGATTGGCCTTTGAGCGATCACCACTGGCCGCAGCAGGGGTCGTCGTCGCCGCATTGTCCAGCGCATCCTTTCGTATGGTCGGACCACTTTACGGCCAAGAAGTTGGCCTGAGCGCTGGCCAAATCGCCTATTTTCTGTCCGCGTTCGTGCTTGGCGGGGCCATCGCCCAATATCCGGTTGGCTGGCTCGCCGACAAATTCGACCGTCGTTGGGTTTTGATCTGGCTGTCGGTTGCCCCAATGCTCAGCTGCGCTGTTACTGTCTTTTCCACGGGGCTAGGTGTGAACGGGATCATGCTGGCCGCATTCCTGTTCGGGATGACATCGTTTCCGATTTATTCAGTCGCGGCCGCACATGCCCATGACTTTGCTGATGATTCAGAAAGGGTCGAATTGTCAGCCGCATTGATGTTCTACTTTGCCCTCGGGGCCATCGCCGCACCCTATGGCGCATCGATTTTGATCGACGCATTCGGTCCCCGCGCCCTATTCATAATGATCGCAAGCGGGCATGTGTTGCTTATCATATTTGGGTTAACGCGCATGCGCGCACGCCCCACCCGCGAAGACAAAACACGCTACGTTTACGCACCACGCACATCTTTTTTGATCGGGCGACTGACGGGCAAATCGCGCAAACGCGACTAGCGCGTCTTCCCCCGCCTGCGTCCCCCTGCTAAAGCTGCGACAAACGTGGGCTTTTTGCCCCGAACCGTTCCAAAGGCGAAACCATGACCCGTCACCTGATCACTTCAGCGATTCCCTACATCAACGGGATCAAACATCTCGGAAATCTGATCGGCAGCCAACTGCCCGCCGATCTCTACGCACGCTATCAACGCGCGCGTGGAAACGAGGTTTTGTTCCTGTGCGCAACGGATGAGCACGGAACGCCAGCTGAACTGGCAGCAGCCAAAGCCGGCAAACCGGTCGCAGAATACTGCGCAGAAATGCACGATGTTCAGGCGCGGATTGCGGACGGGTTTCGCATGTCGTTTGACCATTTCGGACGTTCATCATCTGCGGAAAACCACAAGCTGACCCAGCATTTTGCCGGTAAACTGCAAGACGCAGGATTGATCCGGGAAGTCAGCGACAAACAAATTTATTCTAACACCGATGGGCGGTTTTTGCCTGATCGGTATGTCGAAGGTACTTGCCCAAACTGCGATTATGACAAGGCGCGCGGCGATCAATGCGAAAACTGCACCAAGCAGCTTGATCCGACAGATTTGGTCAACCCGCGCTCAGCAATCTCGGGGTCCACAGATCTGGAAGTTCGCGAAACCAAACACCTTTTTCTGCGCCAATCCACGATGCGGGATCAACTTGACGCTTGGATCGAATCTAAAAAAGATTGGCCGATCCTGACAACTTCCATTGCGCGCAAATGGCTGCGCGATGGCGACGGCCTACGAGACCGCGGAATCACGCGTGATCTGGATTGGGGTATTCCAGTCAAAAACGGTGATGCCGATTGGCCTGAAATGGAAGGCAAAGTATTCTATGTCTGGTTTGACGCGCCCATCGAATACATCGCTTGCGCCGGGGAGTGGGCGGCGGCGAACGGCGAAGATGATGCTGCTTGGGAACGTTGGTGGCGTACCGACAAAGGCGCAGAAGATGTCACTTACACCCAATTCATGGGCAAAGATAACGTGCCGTTTCATACTCTCAGCTTTCCCGCCACAATCTTAGGCTCGGGGGAACCTTGGAAAATGGTTGATCACCTAAAGTCTTTCAACTTCTTGAACTACGACGGTGGGCAATTTTCGACCAGCCAAGGTCGCGGAGTATTTATGGATCAAGCGCTCGATCTATTGCCGCCAGATTATTGGCGTTGGTGGTTGCTTAGCCATTGCCCCGAAAATTCGGACAGCGAATTCACTTGGGAAAACTTCCAGCAATCGACGAACAAAGATCTCGCGGATGTCCTTGGGAATTTTGTGTCTCGTGTGACAAAATTTTGCCGGTCAAAATTTAGCGAAGCAGTTCCAGAGGGCGGTGAATACGGTGCTGAAGAACACAACCTGATCACTGATTTACAGGTTCGATTGGAGCGTTATCAAGATCACATGGACGCAATCGAAGTACGCAAAGCGGCAGCAGAGCTTCGCGGGATTTGGGTTGCTGGTAATGAGTATCTACAAACAACAGCGCCTTGGACCACGTTCAAGACGGACCCAGATCAGGCCGCGGCACAAATCCGGCTGGCCTTAAATCTGATCGGTTTTTACGCAAATCTATCGGCACCCTTCATTCCGGACGCCGCAAAAAGCTTGCTGGAAACTATGCACATTGATGCATTCGAATGGCCTAAACATGTTGCAGCAGCTCTTTCAATTTTGGAAGTTGGTCACGCTTTTGACGTCCCTGAAGTATTGTTTGCAAAGATCAGCGATGAGGACACGGCCGCATGGCAAGAGCGCTTTTCTGGGACCCGCGAACCGGCAAAGTAACAATTTTTTGCGATCCAGAATTGACAGCGATTTCATAGGTTAAAACTCTTCCCAACCGGAAGACCCGCTCGCGAATTTCGCAATTGCAAATTTTTCGCGATGCTCAAACTTGTCGACGGCTTTCGGTTGGTCATCACCTACCGTGGGGGAAAAGTGACTAACCTTTTCAGATTGCATTCCCAGCAGCGGATCTTCGGCCAATTCGAACTTTGCGACGGCCAAGGCTAAAGCATCAACTTCTTGCGTCATAGCAAGACTCGCTGCTGTGGTTTTGTCAAACATTACGGTGTTTTGCTGTGTCACATGATCCAATTCGATAACTGCTTCATTGATTTCATTCAAACCAGCGGATTGTTCGCCAAGATGGACGCAACTTTTGTGCCCGGATCAGATCAAACCGAATACCGGATCAAATTGCCGAAAGGGACGTACATCAGCGGGCTTGACGTGTCCGCGACGCTCTACTCGCAAGCGATCCCGCCCTACTACCTGAAACAGCGTTTTGAAACGGCACCTGACGGGCCTGCGACCCAGCGGCTTTATTACCTGACGAGCCGGTTGAAAACCAAAGGAACACTGATTGAAGGGTGGAAGCTCAAGATCAACACGGCAAGTGCGGCGGCACCTTAAGGGGCTAGGCTGTCAGCTCGCTCAGCTTTAGGCGCTGGATCTTGCCCGAAGGCCCTTTTGGCAGCTCCGCCATGAAATGGACTGTGTCCGGGGATTTGAATTTCCCCAGACGCGCCTCGCAAATCTCGATCAGTTGTGCCGCGGATAGATCCGATCCTTCGCGCACACGCACAGCCGCCTCGACCCGCTCGCCGTAACTGTCACAGGGTCGGGCAAAAGCTGCGGCCTCGATCACGTCGCTGTGGGAATATAACGCCTCGTCGATCTCGCGGGGGGCGATGTTTTCACCGCCCTTGATGATCAGTTCTTTCAAGCGTCCGGTGACAAACAAATACCCGTCCGCATCTATGCGACCCAAGTCGCCAGTGCGCAGCCAGTCACCTGAAAATGTGGCTTGGGTTGCCTCTTGGTTCTTGAGATATTCCAACATGACATTTGGGCCGCGCACGGCTATTTCACCCTCGACACCGACCGCACATGCCACCATCCGAGCATCAAAAACACCAACCTCATTTCCATAGGCTGCACCAGGAGAACCGATCTTGCGCAGACCGGGCGGCAATGGATTCGATGTGATCTGAGCCGCAGTTTCCGTCAGCCCCATCGTCTCGATAATCGGGACGTCAAACCGCGTCTCAAACAACCTCTGAACATCCGGTGCCAATGCGGACGAGGCAGAGCGACCAAAGCGTAAACGCGCCTTCGTCTCAGCCGAGGGGTCCGCCGCCCCGTGCAACAAATGACTGATGATTGTCGGCACCACAGAAAACCACGTGGCCCCAACAGCATCAAGCTGATCCCAAAACTGACGGGCCGAAAACTTTGCCGCCATGCCCAGCGATCCGCCTGACACCAGCGCCCCCATCACAGTCACGCAAAGCCCGTTGATGTGATAGATTGGCAGCACGCAAAATCCGCGATCTTGCGGGGTCAAGTCATGGGCAATCGCTGACGTCCATCCGCCCGCAAGCAAGCTGGCATGCGTATGCACCACGCCCTTGGGCCGCCCCGTTGTGCCAGACGTGTACATCAGCAAAGCATGATCGTTGGCCTGCAAGGGATACAGTGGTGCTTTCCCCATAACCCACTCTAATTTCTCGATACTCCCTGCATTCGCCTGATCAAACAGGCCATGCGCACTTTCGTCCACGAACGCAAACCGTGCCTCGGAATGGTCTAGCGCATAGGCCACGGCATCCGGTCCCGCCGCGAGGTTGATCATTGTCGCGCGAAACCCGCCGTAAAGCGCCCCGTATGTCGCCAAGACACCCGCGCGCCCGTTGGGACATAAGATCGCAACGCTTTCGCCCTTGGCGATCCCTTTGCCGGTCAGCATCGCCGCAAGACCTGCCGCCTCGTTGCGCAATTCAGCCCAACTGAGCGACGTGCCATCCTCGCAAAATTGAAACGCAATGCCACCCGTGTCCGCACGGTGATCCAGCCAATCGCGCACCGTGCCTTTGGGGGGGTGATCCAGCTCCAGCTTCATTGACCCGCAGCAGCCCAGTAATCAGAAAAGATATCCTCGACTTTTGGCTCCCGCACAGGGATTTCACGGACAATTTTAGTGGTCTGCATGAAATGCTTCCAATGCACATTGTCATCAATCGAATTTCCGCCCCAAGACCCACAGCCCATCGACAAAGAAAACGGCATGCCGTTGTTAAAAGACCCACCCGTGGCAAAGGTGTGCGCTTGGTTCACGATCACACGGCACGTCGGGATCCGCATCCCGATCTGAAGCGCGCGCGCATCGTCCATCGAGTGAAGCCCAACCGAATGCCCTGCCCCCTGATACGCCATAATTTGGTCCACCCGGTCCAGTGCGGCCTCAAAGTCAGCGGCTCGGTAGAACGCCGCGACACGGCTTAGTTTTTCGCCAGACAGCGGATGATCAGGGCCAACACCTGTTGTTTCAACCACCAGAAATTTGGTGTCCGCTGGCACGTCACCTTGCATCCCCAAGGCCGCGATCATCTTGTCCGCATCTTGGGCAATGACGGAACGGTTCAGATGCCCGTCCGGCCACAATTTGGCGACAATTGGGCCCTCATCTTTGATGAGCGCCCCGCCTGCCCGTGCCATCGCTGCCACAAAATCATCATAGACTGCATCGACCACAACAATCGCATTTTCTGACGAACAAGACGTCGCGTTGTCAAAGGTTTTGGAGGCTGTAATCTTTTGCGCAGCCGCGTCCAGATCAGCCGTTTCATCCACAATCACGGTGACGTTGCCTGCGCCCACGGCCAAGGCAGGTGTGCCGGATGTGTAGGCCCGTTTGACGTTGTTTTGCGATCCAGTGACCACAATCACGTCCGAAATCTCCAACAAACGCTGGGTTTTCTCCTTGGATCCACGCCCTTGCACCATTTGCACCAGTGCTTTGTCTTCGCCGATTTTATCGAATTCGGCGTAGATGTATTCCAACAAACGCTCGCACGACGGCACACCTTTGGGTGATGGCGACAGCACAATCGCGTTGCCGCATTTCAAGGCGTTGATGATATTGTTAGCGGGTGTCGCTGCCGGGTTTGTCGAGGGCACAACCGCCCCCACAACACCTACTGGGCGCGCGATTTCGGTGATGCCGGTGTCGGCGTTGTCTGACACCACGCCGTAGGTTTTTGCCGTTGCCAAATCCCGCATCAAACCCAACGTTTTGCGGTGATTTTTAGTGATCTTGTCAGGCACGTTACCCAATCCCGTTTTCTCGACAGCCAGTTCGGCCAGAGCACGGTTGCGGGTTGGTTCCATGATCGCCCATGCGGCCGCTTTGGCTGCGCGGTCATAACGTATTTGCGACCCATTCGCCTCATAGGCGGCTTGGGCGGCGCGGGCAGACGCAACGATCGCTTCGACCTCGTCAATATCGCTTTGGAGGGTCATGGAGGATATCCTTTTGGGGGTGACAGGGCGGACATAAGCCGCCCTGTTGCGTGTTAAAAGAGGTGTCTTTACAGACCCGCCAGCAACTCTTTCAAAGTTGCCTCGCGTGCTGCCCACATCGCTTGAACCTCGGCGCGGTTCATCACGTGCATCGGCGATCCACCGGCCTTCATGCGCTTTTGCACACGGGCGTTTTCGAACATTGCAGGCACGGTTTCGGCCAGCTTGTCGATCACACCCTGCGGCGTGCCTTTTGGCACCATAATGCCACGGAAGTTGACGGACGCGTTGTCGACTTCCAGCCCTTGTTCCATCATCGTTGGCACGTCTGGCAGGAACTCTGAGCGTTCCAGATCAGCGACACCAAGGATTTTGACAGAACCCGCAGCCGCCGCGCGGAAAGCGTCAGACAGGTTGTTTACACCGCCCATAACGTCGCCAGCGATCACAGCCTTCATTGCAGCAGCACCGCCACCTTTGGTCGGAATGTAGGCCATTTTCACGCCAGCTGCTTTTTCGATTTGCAGCGCCGCAATGTGGTGACCTACAAACAGGCCCGCACCTGAGAACGTCAACTTGCCCGGGTTTTCCTTAGCAAATGCAACAACATCAGCCATCGAGTTCATGTCACTGTCGGCAGCGACAACAAACACCGCAGGGTCAGCGCCCCAGTTGGCGATGGGTTCAAAACTGGACGTGGAATATTCAACGCCACCTTTGATCGATTGCGCAATAAAGTGTGGGACGTTGTAGGCAGACAGCGTGTAGCCATCAGCGTCAGCTTGGGTTGCAAACCAGTTCCACCCGACACGGCCACCCGCCCCCGGCTTGTTCAGGATCGCAACCGGCATGCCCAGCGCATCCTCGTTTCCGGCGGTCATCGTGACGATGCGCGCTTGGAAATCGGTGGCACCACCGGCGCCATAGCTGACAACCATCATAACCGGGCGATCCGGATAGTTTGCGTGGCCATCAGCTGCCGCAGCAGTCGTCAGACCCATGAGACCGATTGCGGCCCCTGCTAGTAGTTTCTTCATCGTTTGTTCCTCCCTAGGAAAGTTAAGATATGCCGCTGTTGCGGTTCAGAAGAAAATCTCTCGCGGTGTGTACACAGTTAGAAGTTTTGCGAAGAGACCGTACATCACAGCGATGAAACACGCGGTGATGGCAATGCGTTTGACCCAAGATTTAAGCGCGGTATGCGGGGCCGGATCATAGATCGACAGCAGGACAAAAAAGGCGATTGCTGTGGCCGTATAAAACCCCAGCCCCTTGGCCATCCAAAAGATATAAATGCAGGCGATGATCAGCCCGACGACCAGCCGTTTGCAATCGCGTGCGCTTAGCCCGCTGCCGACTTTGCTCCAGCCGAGGCAGGCTTTGATAAAAGTCCATAGCGCGAGAATGACAAAAACCGTCGCGATCAGGCGCGGAAACAGAAACGCTTGCGCTGGCTGCTGCGTAAAGCTGACGTAAGTGACCCAAACGCCAACCGCCGCCACGACACCTGAGGCCGCAATATGTTGGATGCGGGGCAAGGAAATTTCGCTCATTGCATGATCTCCTCTTTGGAGGTGTAGCGGCGCGAGCGTACTTCCATCCAGCCCGAGTAAACGATTGATGCAATCACCATCGCGATCAAAATTAGGTTCAAACGGCCAGTCAGGAAATACGGTGCCAATCCGTCCGATGCATTGGCGATCATCGAACCAATCGCAAAGTTTTCTTCGGCAATCGGACCAAGGATCAGGCCCAACACCAGCGGGGCTGCGGAAAAGCCAAACCGCTCAAGAAAATACATCATCACACCGAGGGTTGCCATGACATAGACGTCGCTCATGCTCGATTGCACCGAATAGCTGCCGAACACGGCCAGCGCCAAAACGATTGCGGCCATAACGTGCTTGGGGACTTGTGCTACCTTGGCGGCCAGCCCGGCCACAAAGATGCCAAACACACACATCAAAATCTGCCCGATCAGCATCGAATTGATGAACGTCCATGCCACATCCGCGTGGTTGATGAACAAATCCGGGCCGGGGAAAATACCGTGGATCAGCAAACCACCCAACAGCACTGCCGCCGTGGGCGAACCCGGGATGGACAATGTCAACAAAGGCACCAACGACGGGCCAACCATCGCATTGTTGGCGGCCTCGGCGGCAATGACACCTTCGGAATGGCCGGTGCCAAATTTGTCCTTTTCGGACGAGAATTTCTTGGCCTGATCGTAGGCCACAAGCCCTGCAATCTGCCCGCCAACGCCGGGGATCAAACCGATGATCGATCCGACAATTGTGCCGATCCCTGCAGCGCGTTTCCGGTTCCAAAGCTCTTTGACGGCGTCGGTAACTTTGTGTTTTTGAACTTTGATGACCTCGGCGGCGGAATCAATGCGCCCCCCTGCGAACATCGCGATGACTTGTGGAATTGCAAACAGACCGATCAACGCCGCGATGATGTTGATGCCGCCGCCCAATGCGGGGTGGAACACAAAACGTTGCGCGCCCAGCATGTCGTCAAATCCGATCGTTGCCAGCCACATTCCGATGCAGCCGGACAGCAAACCTTTGACCAAGGATTTACTATCGAGGCTGCCGATAATCGTAACGCCCAAGATCGCCAGCCAGAACAGTTCAGACGGGCCAAAGATTAACGCCCATTCGGACAGAGGCTTGGTCAAAGTGATCAGCAAAAAGACCCCGAAGAGGCCACCAACCAAGGACGCGAGGAACGACAATTGTAGCGCCTTTGCGCCCTCGCCCTTTTTCGCCATCGCGTTGCCATCTAGGGTCGTGGCGATATTCGCAGGGGCCCCTGGAATGCGCAGTAAAATCGCACTGACAGCACCACCTGCAACAGTTGACGTGTAGAGCGCCCCAAGCAAAATCAGGCCCGCTGCCGGTTCAAGTTTAAACGTAAACGGGATCGCCAAAGCCACGGTCATAGTTGGCGACAATCCCGGGGTCGCCCCAAAGATCAGGCCAAACACGGTGCCCAGAATGAGCAGCCCGAAATTGAACGGCGTAAAGACATCACCAAAGTAGAACAGAAAATCCAAGCGAGGCCTCCCAACCCGAAGAAGCCCACTACAGGCATCCTTGACATTGAAGGTTAGGCGATGAAAATAGTTTTGCAAATGTTTTCATAAATTACCCGATTGGTGCCTGTAGGTGTCTGAAATTAATTCAAAAAATGCAGATATCGTTGCCGTCGCAAAGGCTGCACGGGTATCTATTTCAACGGTGTCGCGCAGCTTTAATCATCCTGAACTGGTGAAACCTGCGACTCGGAAAAAGATCGACACAGCCGTGCGCAAGCTTGGCTACATCCGTAATCGGGCGGCACAAACCATGCATGGCATCCGGTCAGGAACCATTGGATTGGTGGTGCCCACGATCGATCACGCGATCTTTGCCGAAGTCATCCAAGCGTTTTCCGATGCGGTCGAAGGGCATGGGTTTACCATTCTTGTCGCCTCGCACGGGTACAATCTGGAACGGGAATACAGCGTGCTGCGCAAGTTCCTGGAACACCGTGTTGACGGGGTTGCGCTGATCGGATTGGACCACTCGGACGAGACTTACAATCTGGTTGAGCGGCAAGGAATTCCCGCAATCACCGTGTGGAATTACGATGCGCAATCTGTGCTGCCGTGCGTTGGGGCCGACAACCGACAAGCCGGCGCAATTGCCGCGCAGCATCTTGTTGATCTGGGCCACCGCAAAGTCGCTTTGGTGTTTCCCCCGACCAAAGACAACGACCGCGCGCGTGACCGTTTGACCGGGGCGCAATCGGTGCTTGAAACCGCAGGCGTGCAAACCCCTGACGGGGCGAGCATCGAAACGTTATACTCGATTTCAGACGCAAAACGGGTGGTGACAGAAATGCTGAGCAATGCGCCCGCCCTTACCGCGATTTTGTGCGGCAATGACGTTTTGGCGGTTGGTGCGTTGTATGCTGCGCGGCAATGTGGGCTGCGTGTGCCCCTTGACATTTCCATCATCGGAATTGGTGATTTCAAGGGGTCTAAGGAAATGGAGCCCGCCTTGACCACAGTGCGCCTGCCCGCCCGACGCATCGGTCATTTGGCCGGTGAACAATTGGCGCAGTCCATTGTGCAACAATCAAAAGACACCACCCGCACCAGCTGCGAAATAGAATTGGTCGATCGGCAAACCTGTTCTACACCTCGTCAAACAACGCCGTAATCTTGGCCGCATCTGTGCCACTAGAACTGCCCTTTTGCAGGAAATTGATCATGTCCTCCAGCCCCTCTGCCCCCAACTGCATCTTGGCCAATTGCTGCCACCCGTTCAGCAAAACCCGGTGCAGCGCATGCCGTCCGATTTGATCGGCTTGATCCTCTGGCAGCAACGGTAACAAGACCGCAACCGTTTGAAATGTATCAATC
>JAQXDI010000003.1 GCA_029251465.1 Ascidiaceihabitans sp. | reverse complement strand
CGAAAAACAACTTTGATGAAATTTTTTGGTTTTCTTGGAATATTGTGTCCAATGAAAACAACCCAAAATGGCGTCTATTGACCAATTTTCTTTTGTTGGCAGGTATGTTCCCACTTATGATCATCCTTCTACAAAGCATATCATTCGTAGTTAGTTCAGTATGAAGTCAGGCAATTCAACATGCCCAGACCAAACACTACTGTGTGGGAACGCGCATTGCTTTGCAATACGCTGCCTCCCACCGTCACTCAAAATGGATTAGGAATCCATTTTGAGTGCTGAGATGAAAGCTTCTTGCGGAATATCGACCCGCCCGAACTGACGCATCTTTTTCTTACCCGCCTTCTGCTTGTCCAGCAGTTTGCGTTTGCGGGTCGCGTCGCCGCCGTAGCATTTGGCCGTCACGTCTTTGCGCATGGCGGACAGGGTCTCGCGGGCGATGACTTTGCCGCCGATGGCCGCTTGGATCGGGATTTTGAACATGTGGCGCGGGATCAGGTCTTTTAGCTTTTCGACCATCGCACGGCCCCGCATGTCGGCGCGGTCGCGGTGCACCATCATCGACAGCGCGTCGACCGGTTCGTCGTTCACGAGGATCGACATTTTCACGAGGTTATCGGATTGGTAACCGGTCATCTGGTAGTCAAAGGACGCGTAGCCCTTGGTCACCGATTTCAGGCGGTCATAAAAGTCGAAGACAACTTCGTTCAGCGGCAAGTCATAGACGGTCATCGCGCGGGTGCCCGCATAGGTCAGATCCACCTGCACGCCGCGTCGTTCTTGACACAGCTTCAGCACGTCGCCGAGGTATTCGTCAGGCACAAGGATCGTCGCCTTGATCCGCGGTTCTTCGAGGTGGTCGACCAGCGTCAGGTCGGGCATGTCCGCTGGGTTGTGCAGTTCGGCCATGGTGCCGTCGCGCATGTAGACGTGATAGACCACGGACGGGGCCGTCGTGATCAGATCGATGTTGTATTCACGCTCGATCCGGTCGCGGATCACCTCAAGGTGCAGCAGGCCTAGGAAACCGCAGCGAAAGCCAAAGCCAAGTGCTGCTGACGTTTCCATCTCGAAACTGAACGACGCATCATTCAGCGCCAGTTTGTCGATGGCATCGCGCATGTCTTCGAACTGGGCGGCATCCACCGGGAACAGGCCACAGAAGACCACGGGTTGCGCGGGTTTAAAGCCGGGCAGCGGTTCGACGTCTTTGCGTTCGTGCGTGATGGTGTCACCGACGCGCGTGTCGCGGACTTGTTTGATCGATGCGGTCAGGAACCCGATTTCGCCGGGGCCAAGGCTGTCGATCATCTCCATCTGGGGGCGGAAAACGCCGATGCGGTCGACGTGATGGACCGTGCCGTTGGACAGGAACTTAACCTTTTCGCCCTTTTTCAGACGGCCGTCGATGATGCGAACCAAGACGATCACGCCGAGGTAGCTGTCGTACCATGAATCGACCAGCATCGCCTTGAGATCTGCGTTTTCGTCACCCTTTGGCGCGGGCAAATCTTTGACGATGGATTCGAGCGTTTCGTGGATGCCGACGCCGGTCTTGGCGGACACTTGGATCGCGCCCGAGGCTTCGATCCCGATGACGTCTTCGATCTGCTCGGCAACGCGGTCACAATCGGCGGCGGGCAAGTCGATCTTGTTGAGGATCGGCACGATTTCGTGGTCCGCATCCAGCGCGTGATAGACGTTCGCAAGCGTCTGCGCCTCGACCCCTTGAGAGGCGTCAACAACCAGCAACGATCCCTCGACCGCACGCATGGAGCGCGACACTTCGTAGGCGAAATCGACGTGGCCTGGGGTATCGATCAAATTGAGGACATAATCCTCGCCGTTGTCGGCGGTGTATTCAAGGCGCACGGTGTTGGCTTTGATGGTGATGCCACGCTCGCGTTCGATGTCCATGGAGTCCAGCATCTGGGCCTGCATGTCACGATCTTTGACCGTGCCCGTCTCTTGGATCAGGCGGTCAGCGAGGGTCGATTTCCCATGGTCAATGTGCGCGACGATGGAGAAATTGCGGATATGTGAGAGTGGTGTCATGTGTTGGATATGTAGGGGTTTTGGGGGTTGGTCAAGGTGGATCAGAGTGTAGAGTGAACAGGTGTAGTTTCAAGGTAAGGTGTCCGTGTGGCAAACGTTGATTTTTCGAACATTGGGAGGGGCACGAAGTGGTTTGAATCCCAAAATATTCAAACCTGCTGTGCACTGACCAGTCGAGCAACTTTGAGAGGGATATCCAACCTATTTTATGCTCAAGATGGTCCAGAAAAGATTGATTTTTTTGAGGATGCTTTTGTTTCGGTCTTTAGGTCAACACTCATATCTGCCTGCCGCGCATCGGGAAAACCTTCTGAAATTGACTGGCGAGCCTTAGCCGGTGCGCCCCACGCGCATTTGATGCAAATCGCTGAGAACGGTATGGGCTCAGTGCAACCGTTTTATGACTGTGTAATGTCGGCCATCTATTCGGTCGGTGCTATTGCTAGTAATCCTGCTAAAAATTCAGCGCTCGCTATGGCTCATGCAAGAGAAGCGGGTACGGCGAAACGTATCGAAAAATCGCTTTCGCCTCCAAACGCTCCGTCCAATGTTTCCGATATTTCTGATATTTATCAATCGTTTACAATCAGCGGCAGTGGCCATGTCACTATTCGCGACAGTAGCGCAATAACTTCGAGCATTGCAGATGATATTGCTGACTTCCCCAAGCCGCTTGCCGGGCCAGTTTGGCGCGGCATAGACGTCCCGCCTAATCTTCAAGACGCGCATGTCGACTTCGTTCGTTTCTTAAGCACCGATCCGAAATGGGAGTTCTGGCACGATTGGTATTTGGCAATGTGGGACGGCACATTTACTGACTGGGACCTCGCGTATGAGGTGATCAAGATTGAGGATGCGGTGTGGAAGGCTGGGGCTGATGCGGTTGCGTTAGAGATCGATGATCTACGCGAGCTATTCGAAAATGATGCTCCCAGTGAAACCGGTTTGCAAACTGACGAGGCCATGACATCGTTTACAAACCCAGAAGAAACCGCCCGAATTGCGCAAATGGTACACGCGAATAAGGACACGATCGCGCTGACTGTGGCTTCGCTATTAGAACAGATTGCCACTTTTCACAAACAAGTACGCGGAGCAAATCATCTAGATGCGGATTTTCGGGATCAGTTGTTGGATTTTTTGGATACACTAACCGGCATGCTGAGTGAACTTCTCCATGATTTACCACTAAGTAAGAAACCGATTGAAGACGCGCGTGCCGCCCGCCTAACACTATGGTTCAAAGGTTTTACGCCACTCCTTCAAAAAGAAGTCACTAAATACATATCGCAAGAAAACATAGCATCGGCGACGATCCCAACCGGGATCATTTTGGGCTGCACAGCACTTGGGAGTTTTGGTGGGCCAGCTGGTGCTGCCATAGGAACGGTTGTTGGTGGCTTAATAACAAACCAAATCAAGCCAGGAAAAGCTGCAGACGAATTATTTGGGGATCACGCAGAAACACCTGAATAAGGTGCGTCTTGACGCACCATAGCGCTGCGAATTGGGTAATGTCGGGAATTTCGGTGGCGTGAAAACTGGAATGCGTTCGCGCCCTGACGCGATCTTGATCTAGATCATAGAGGCGGAATTTTACGATCAGTGGACGCAGATAATACTGAACGGTTTAGTTTTAAAGGCCACTTTTGCATTATTTCACGCATTGCGCCACCAGCGGCTTTTTTGCGCCTCCTAGTGCTAAAATCAGCCGATCAAAAAGCCCCCAATGAGCCATTTTCTGCAGCCCTTCGCACATGCAGCAAAACACGCTTTTGTCATCAACGGCACTGTGCAAGTTTTAGCTTATCGTATTAAAAGTTTCGCGCCGGTACGCCATGTCAATCATCCTCATTGGAGTACTACATCATGAAATGTCACAGAATTTTCCCTGTGTTCGCGCCGGCCTCTTTGGGTCTTTTGCTTGCAATACCTGGCGCTGCGAGTGCACAGGATTTTAGCTCGCCCACGTTTGATTTCTACGGTCAGTTGAACTTTGGCCTGTTTAGTGTCGACAACGGAGCCGCCTCTGAAACCTATCTTGCGGACAACGACGCGTCCAATTCTCGGATTGGTTTCAACCTAGGCTGGGACCTGTCGACCGGTGCCAATCTGCGGTTCAACTTTGAGACTGCGCTGGGTTTGACCGGCTCTACCGCGACCACGATCGACGACACGGATCTGGATGTGGTTTGGAGCAGCAGCGAGTTACGCAAATTCGAGCTGATCTATGCAACTGCCGGCGCCGGTACGTTGTCTTTAGGTCAAGGCAGCATGACCGGCGATGATCTGTCCTATTCCGACTTTTCCGGCACAACTTTGGTGGCTGGATCGTCCGTCACAGATATTGCCAGCAGCGTCGAATTTGTATCTGCAGCGAACGTCGGTTCGGGCGTGACGTTGGGTGATGCGTTCAGCAATCTAGCTGGGTCGCGCCGGTTCCGCGTGCGCTATGACACGCCGTCCTACAACGGGCTGGCGTTCAGCGCATCCTTTGGGCGCAACGCTTTGGATGAATCCGACACCAGCGAATACGCCGACGTGGGCTTGCTCTATGAACGCGATCTCGGACCGATCAAAATCGCCAGCGCCTTGGGCTACACGTGGGAAGAAGACGCAGACGAAGTTCTGCTCGGATCAATCGCAGTGCGCCACAACCCGACTGGCCTGAACATGGCGTTTGCTGCGGGCGAGCAACAAGGCGACGGCGACGATGACTACATGTACCTCAAATTGGGGATCGAACGGAACATTATCGCAGCCGGTTCCACCGCGTTCTCTATCGACTTGTACGAAGGCAATGACGCCGTAGTTAGCGGATCTGAATCGACATCTTACGGGGTTGGGTTGGTGCAAAATTTGGACGCCTACAACACAGAAGTTTACGCAGGCTACCGCGTCTACGACTATGACGAAGGCGGAACCGATGTCGAAGATATCGATGTTGCCGTGTTCGGGGCGCGCTGGTCCTTCTAAATACAGCCGCACTGAAACCCTGCAAATTCAACAACATCGCCCTGGTTTTTCTGGGGCGATTTGCAATTCACCGACCACACCGACATGCGGGTAAGGTGGGCTTAAGCCCACCATTCACACGCCACCACACTTTGGAACCAATCAGTTCCTTAATTACAAAATCACCCGTTTCAAGACCCTGCCCTATCACAAAATGCTCACGCAGTTCACGAAATCCATCACGCGGTTTCGGGGCAACGTGATTTCTCAAATGGGGTCCGCAGGCGTATTTCTGCTGACACACCCCCGCTGAATATTCATTTGGCTCATGAGAAAGAAAGTTAGCATCATGACACGCTCTTTGTTGCGCAGTTCGGTTTTGCCACTCGCATCCGCCGCCTTGTTGATCACCCCAATTGCCGCCGCCGCCGAAGATGGCTGGGACTATTATGGCCAATTGAACTTTGGCCTGTTTAGCGTCGATGACGGCACGAACAGCGATACGTTCCTGGCCGACAACGACAATTCCAACAGCCGCGTTGGCGCGATCTATAGCCGTGGCGTCGGCAACGGTAACGAATTCCGGTTCCACTTTGAAACCGCTTTGGGCCTGAGCGGTTCCAGCGGCGTCACCTTGGCGGACAACGGTTTGGAAACCGACGGATCGTTGCGTGATTTGCGCAAACTCGAGGTCATCTACCAAACCGCAGACTACGGAACATTCTCGTTTGGCCAAGGCAGCACAGCCACCGACGGCGTTGCCGAAGTCGACTTTTCCGGCACCAGCGTCATCGCCTATTCCAGCCTTGGGGATTTGGCCGGCAGCCATGAATTCCAACTGGCAGGCGCGGGTGGTGCATCCGGCGTCAGCATCGGCGATGTCTTTAACAGCTTTGATGGCGGGCGCCGTTTGCGCCTGAAATACGACTCTCCCACGTGGAACGGCTTTGGTGTTTCGGTGTCTGCGGGCGAAGAAGTTCTGGCAGACAACAACGACAATTCGTTCTACGATCTGGGCCTGCGCTATGACCGCGATCTAGGCGCCATCAAGCTGGCAACACGCGTCGGCTATTCGGTTGTTGATGGCGGCGAAGAAACCATCGCCGGATCCATCGCAGCCATCCACGAACCGACCGGTTTGAACGGTACATTTGCGGTCGGCGAACAGCTCGAAGTCGGGGATGCCAGCTCGTATTACTTTAAGGTCGGGGTGAACCGCGACTGGTTCAACGTCGGATCGACAGCCCTGTCGATTGACTACGCAGACGGCAGCGATTTTGTCGTCGCAGGATCATCCGCATCGTCCTTCGGCATCAGCGCTGTGCAGAAATTCGACAAGCAAAACCTCGAAGTTTACGCAACTTACCGCACATTTGAATACGACGCGCCGGGTGTGGCCACAGACGACATCGACGTCGCGGCCGCAGGTGTACGTTTCAAATTCTGATCAGCTTGTTGTGAGCACACCTGTTAGGTGATTGAATCCAGAGCCAAGCTCCGTCATACTCTGGCGGAGCTTGGTGCCGTGTGAGGCATCATAAAAATGGACACCAAGATGGGGCAAACCCCACAGGTCCAAAGATATGAGGCGAAGGCATGGTACGACTTATCACAGCATTTTCCGTTGTGGCCTTGGTGGCTGCATGCGGCAGCGGCGGCAGCCGGTATTCATCAAGCAACGCCAACAAGGCGCGCTATTCGTCGGTGCCAACACAGCAGGTGTTGTTTGCCTCGGGGCCGATCGCAAATGCGTGTCGCGCAGCAGGTCGCAAACAAGCATCGCGCGCGCGGTGTGGCTGTGTGCAGGCGGTTGCGGATCGCTCACTTAGTTCCACAGAACAGCGTCGCGGCGTTGCGTTTTTCAAAGACCCGCATCAGGCGCAAGTCACCCGCCAGTCCGACAATCCTGCAAACGAGCGGTTTTGGAAAAAGTGGCGCGCTTACGGCACCCAAGCTGCAAAGCTGTGCAGCTAGTCGTCTGATCTAGTCGTGTGATCCGGGCCCGCCCCAGCGCGACGTCAATTGATCAATGATCTGGTCGCGCGATTGGCGGTAGCTGACCAGCTTTGCCTCGCGGCTGTCGCCCAATCCCGTCGGGTCCATAATCGGCCAGTATTCGACCTCGAGGTGGTAGAATCGTGTCAGTTCCAACGCCCGTCTCTGGCTGGCCGGCGACAGCGCCACAACCAGATCAAACGAGCTAAGATCGTCGCCCCATTGTTCCATTTCGTCAAAGCTGCGCGAGCGGTGGCGCGACAATTCGACGTCTAGTTCCTGACACACAGCAATCGAAAATCCGTCGATTTCAAGGTCGTTCTTGACCCCAACGGATTGCACGTAAGTGCCTGTGCCATAAAACTTTTTCATGATCCCTTCGGCCATGGGGGATCGCACCGCGTTGTGATCGCAGCAAAACAGAACCGATTGAGGAAGCTCTTTCGCCATCTAGCCGCCGAAGTGTAGGACGCAGATCAACGTGAACAGGCGTCGTGCCGTGTCGATGTCGATCTCTGCCTTGCCCTCGAGCCGTTCTTGCAGCACGCGCGAGCCTTCGTTGTGAATGCCGCGCCGCGCCATGTCGATGGTTTCGATCTGGCTGGGTGGCAGGGTTTTCACCGCATCAAAGTAGCTTTCGCAGATTTGGAAATAGTCTTTGACCACTTGGCGAAACGGCCCCAGTGACAAATGAAATTCCGCAGCCTTTTCAGCAGCTTCGGTGTTCACATCAAACACCAGCCGTTTGTCGCGGATCGACAGACCAACGTGATACGGTCCCGCAGGTGCGACCCGTTCATCGCGCGCAGGCAGCACAAATGTGTTGTCCTCAAGCAGGTCAAACATCGCCACTTTGCGCTCTTGCTCGATCTCGGGCGTGGGCGGCGGCAGGTTCGCGTCGTCAAGTTCGATATGGCTGATACGGGGCATCGGATATGTCCAAAACAAAGGTGTCCAGCCTGCTTAACCCACAGACCTTAAAGGGGCAACAACACCCCTCAGTCGTTAAGCTTGCGCAGGCGGGCCGTGACCGACAGCCCGTGCGCCTCGAGGCTTTCGGAGGCGGCGAGTTGCTCGGCACCGGGACCGATGGCGCGCAGGGCGGCGGGCGTCATCTGCGCCAAGGTCGTGCGTTTCACGAAATCCATGACCGACAGCCCGGACGAGAACCGCGCAGAGCGCGCCGTGGGCAGCACGTGGTTCGGCCCACCGATGTAGTCGCCGATCGCTTCGGGCGTCCATTGCCCCAAGAAAATCGCGCCCGCGTGGGTGATGTCTTCTGACAGTGCGACGGGGTCCGCGACGCACAGTTCGAGGTGTTCGGGCGCAATGCGGTCCGACAATTTAGCCGCCGTTGCCAGATCCGGCACCGTGATAATCGCGCCGTTGTCGCGCCAGCTAACCCCCGCAATCGCACAGCGTTCCAGCGTTTCGAGCCGCTTGTCGATCGCGTCCGAAACTGCCTGCCCGAATGCGGCATCCGTCGTGATCAACAGCGATTGCGCGCTCTCGTCGTGTTCCGCTTGGGACAGCAAATCGAGCGCGATCCAGTCGGGGTCATTGTCCGCATCCGCGATCACCAAAATCTCGGACGGGCCAGCGATCATGTCGATGCCAACCTTGCCAAACACGCGTCGTTTGGCCGCCGCAACAAACGCGTTGCCGGGGCCGGTGATTTTGTCGACAGGCGGGATGGTTTCAGTGCCGTAGGCCAGCGCTGCAATCGCTTGCGCCCCGCCGATGCGGTAGATTTCATCGACGCCAGACAGACGTGCGGCCAGCAAAACGGCGGGGTTCAACACCCCGTCAGGCGTCGGCACGGTGATCGCAAGGCGCGGCACGCCTGCGACTTTGGCCGGGATCGCGTTCATCAAAACCGACGAAGGATAGCTCGCCAATCCGCCCGGCACGTAGAGGCCCGCCGCCGATACCGGTGTCCAGCGCCAGCCTAGCGTCGCGCCGACCTCGTCGGTCCACTGCGCGTCCTCGGGCATTTGGCGGGCGTGATAGGCGCTGATGCGTTTTGCGGCCAATTCCAGCGCGTCGCGCACGGCAGGATCGACCTGTTCGCAGGCGGCGTCGACCTCGTCAGCTGTGATCGCCAGCTGGCTTGCGTCCAGTGTCAGGCGGTCGAATTTGGCGGTCAATTCCAGAACGGCTGCATCGCCGCGCGCGCGCACGTCTGCGATGATCTCGGCGACGATGTGATCGACGTCGGGGCTGTCTTCGCGCTTGGCGGACAGCAATGCGACAAAGGCCGCCTCGAAATCGGGGGCTGTGGCGTCTAGGAATTGGGGCATCGGTGGTCTTCCGAAATTTGGGGTCAGGTCAGGTGTTCTTGCTGCGACTACTCTGGATGCGACGGTGCGCGTTTTGAAGGCGCAACGTAAGGGCGCGTGACGTCCTTGAGCGTCGCCTCGATCGTCTCGACCTTGAGGCGGATCGCGCCGTCACCGGCCAACGTCAGGATCATGTCCCCTGCCCCGTCTTCACCGGCTTCGAATTCGACGGTCAACAGCGACAAAACCATGTCAGGATCAGAGCGATCGATGCCTTGGCTCGCCACGTTCAGCACGCTGTCAAACGCCAGCAAAGATTGCACGCGCTCGGGCGATGATTTCACGCGCCCGCCTTCTTCCCACCGGAACCGGTTCAGCAACAGACCAAAGCGGCGCTGTTTTGCGGACCATTTCATTTCGGTGATCGGAAAGACGGAATCCTGCACCAAAGCCGACAGGACTTTGATGTCATCGACATCCTGTGCGCCAAGGTTCAGCGGCGCGTCACGCCCGTCTTCAAAACTTGCATCTGCGGTCATTATTCGGACACCCGTTCGATTTTTGCACCCACCGCAGACAGTTTGCGCACGACGTGTTCGTAACCACGATCAAGGTGGTAGACGCGGCTGACTTTGGTTTCGCCAGTTGCAGCGAGGCCCGCGAGGATCAAGGAAATCGAGGCCCGCAAATCGGTCGCCATCACCGGCGCGCCTTTGAGTTTCCCGACGCCTTTGACAGTTGCGTTGCCGCCGTGAACTTCGATGTCAGCGCCCATGCGGATCAGTTCCGGCGCGTGCATAAACCGGTTTTCGAAAATCTTTTCTTCCAACACGGACGTGCCGTTTGCGGTGCACAACAGCGCCATCATTTGCGCCTGCAAATCAGTTGGGAAACCGGGGAATGGTTCGGTTGTAATGTCGACCGCTTTGATCTCGTCGGTGCGGCGTTTGACCTTAAGACCATTTGCCGTTTCGGTCACGTCGATGCCCGCCATGTCGAGCTTTTCGACAAACGCGCCGACCAGATCCAGACGTCCGCCAAGGCATTCGACCTCGCCGCCGCAGAACGCAGGTGCCAGCATGTAGGTGCCCAGTTCGATGCGGTCCGTGACGACGGGATGCGTCGCGCCGTTCAGGCGATCAACGCCTTGGATCGTGATTGTAGACGTGCCGTCGCCGTCAATTTGCGCGCCCATTTTGCGCAGGCAATCGGCCAGATCGACAATCTCAGGTTCGCGCGCGGCGTTGTTGATGACTGTCGTGCCTTTGGCCAAAGTCGCGGCCATCATGATGTTTTCGGTCGCCCCGACTGATGCAAACGGAAAATCGATGATCGCGCCTTTTAGCCGCCCGCCTTGCGCTTTTGCGTGCAGGTAGCCGTCGCGCAATTCGATTTCAGCGCCCATCAGGCCAAGGCCGTCGGTGTGGATGTCCATCGGGCGCGCACCGATTGCGCAGCCACCGGGCAGTGACACTTCGGCGTGGCCTTCGCGGGCCAAAAGTGGCCCAAGCACAAGATTAGAGGCGCGCATTTTACGCACGATTTCGTATTCAGCGCGGGTGTTGATGTCTGAGTGGCACGACATGGCCAGCGTTTTGCCGTCTTGCATGGTAGCCACTTCGGCCCCCAGCGATTGCAACAGTGCAGTCATCGTTTTGATGTCGGACAAGCGCGGCGCATTGGTCAGCGTCAGCGGTTCTTCGCTCAGCAATGTCGCCGGCATCAGCGTCAAACAAGCGTTTTTCGCCCCTGCAATCGGAATTTGCCCGTTCAGCTCTCCGCCGCCCTGTACAACAATCGAATCCATTTAACCCTCGTCCTTTACCTGTTGTTCATCCGCAGGGGCGTCTTTGCGCGCACGTGCTTGTGCCTTGCGCCGTCCCATATTTGCCTTAAGCGCCGCCTTAAGCCGTTCTTCGCGGCTGTTGGTTGCCTTTGGGGCGGTTTTTGATGCGGATTTATCTGCCGTTCTGTCTGCCATGGCGACTGTCTAGCGCAGGGCTGCGAGATGGTCCAGAATTGGCTTGCACGTTTGTGGATTTGGGTCTAATCAGCCGCTCAGTGTGCTGCTGTAGCTCAGTGGTAGAGCGCGTCATTGGTAATGACGAGGTCGAGAGTTCAATTCTCTCTAGCAGCACCAT
>JAQXDI010000061.1 GCA_029251465.1 Ascidiaceihabitans sp. | reverse complement strand
AACGAGCAATGTTGCGCTTTCGACGAACGCGAACCTTGCAGAAATTTGTCTCTGTCCACTCTTTGGTCCACAATCATTTCAACCAGGAACGCCACCTCTACAGCCGAGAAAACTTCAAGCTTCACCGCGCGGCCGCTCTCGCTGAGTGGCGCCAGATTTGTTTGGCATAAGTTCCGGCACTGAGGGTCATATTGAGACTGGTTCGCATTCGTCTGACACCACCTCAGGCGCGAATTTCAAGATATCAGCACAAAGATCAGCGCGGGGGGCGACGTCACCGCAACAACGGTAAAAAGTGCGGCGGGGCAATTAACCATGCAGCTGGCACTCTGTCAGAAATTGGAGACGAATCTTGCGGAATGTAAACGTAAACAAGCCGGCATTGCGCCAAACGCAACCTACGCGCTCGACCTTGAAAAGGCGCGGTTTAAAATTGGGTGCCAATTGGATAAGCTGCGAAGACGACCATGTTCAGGAAATGTTTCTGAATGATCTGGATGAGGGGGACCTGATGGCTCTCCCTTTTTGTTTGAATTTTGGGCGATGGAACATCAGTTAGCCCCCGAAGGTGACTGGCGTGCCTGGGTCAGCATGGGCGGCCGTGGTGCCGGTAAAACCCGTGCTGGTGCGGAATGGGTCAGGTCCAAGGTTGAGGGCGCATTGCCGCTGGATGCGGGGGAATGTTCGCGTGTGGCCTTGGTCGGTGAAACCATCGAGCAAGTGCGCGAAGTTATGATTTTCGGGGACAGCGGTATCATTGCCTGTTCGCCGCCGGATCGCTATCCTGAATGGCGTGCCTCGCGCAAGCGGCTTGAATGGCCAAACGGCGCGGTCGCAACGGTTCACACCGCGCAAGATCCCGAAGGGCTGCGTGGTCCGCAATTCGATGCGGCCTGGGTCGATGAGATGGGCTGTGCAGCCATCGACAAAGGCACCAACGAGCCGAACAAATTTCTGGATCAGAAATCGTCTGAAAGCAGCCTGCCCAAGCACTCGACTGGCGCACGGGATGATTTGATCCAAAAACAGTATTTGCGTGCGATGGCGACGCATTGGAATTCTGATGCGAACAATCCGACCTCAGAGCTGTATGACGGGCGCATGATCGACATGACCCGTGCATTTGTCTGGGCATGGGACACGCGCCCCTATCCGTTCTTTCCCAACAACCTGGCCGTTTGGAGCGATGGCGAAAACTATGCACGTGGGCACTGGATCAATGGGCGCACGTCTTCTCGGAGTTTGGCGTCAGTTGTCAGCGAGATTTGTGATCGCGCCGGGCTGAAACACTATGATATTTCAGGTCTGTACGGGTACTTGCGGGGGTATGTGAACACTCAAACCGGTGAGGCACGCGCGTCTTTGCAGCCGTTGATGCTGCGGTATGCGTTTGACGCGATTGAACGCGATGGCGTGTTGTATTTTGTGATGCGCGACGGTCACAACGCCGTGGATCTTGATCGCGGTTTTCTTGCGCTTAGTGGTGATCTGGATGGATCACTGGAGCAAACCCGCGATTCCGAAGCAGACTTGGCTGGGCGGGTTCGCGTGAAATTTGTGCAAGCGGATGCGAATTTCGAGGCTGTAAGCGAAGAAGCCGTCTTGTCTGATGACGCAACGCACGCTGTATCCTCAAGTCAGGTGCCCTTAGCCCTCACACGTGCTGAAGGACGTCAGGTCTCTGAGCGTTGGTTGACGGAATCGCGGCTTGTCCGCGACATGGTACGCATGGCGTTACCGCTCTCCAAAATCAACGTGGGGGCCGGGGATGTCGTTCGACTGTCTGCTGATGGCAATGAAGGGTCGTCTTTGTACCGCGTGGATCGAGTGGAACACGGGGCATCGCAGTTGATTGATGCAGTGCGCATCGAACCTGAAGTGTATGTGCCATCTGATATCTCAGAAGAATTGGCGCGGGTTGAGGCCTTTGTCGCACCGGTGCCTGTGGTGCCATTGTTCTTGGATTTGCCGTTGATAACAGGCAGCGAAACCGTGCATGCGCCCTACATTGCTGCAACGGGGGTGACGTGGCCCGGTGACGTAGCTGTGTACCAGTCCTCTACGGATGAAGATTATGTTTTGCATTCAGTGCTCTCGGCGCGTTCAACATTGGGATTGACCCAAAATGCGATGGCTTCGGCCTATTCCAGCATCATTGATCATGGCGCTGATTTGCAAGTGAAGCTGACATTTGGTGCACTGTCCTCCATTACGCAAAACGCAATGCTCGCTGGTGGCAATCTGGCGGCCATTGGTGATGGGAGAACGGGGCGTTGGGAGGTGTTCCAATTCCGTGACGCCGAAATTGTAGCGCCGGGGACTTATGCGCTGCGGCATCGTCTGCGGGGGCAGTTGGGGACTGACGGGTTGATGCCAGATGCCTGGCCGGAAAATTCTTGGTTCGTGTTGCTGAATGGTTTGCCTCAGCAGATCAATCTGGCGTCGAATTTGCGCAATGTAGCGCAGAATTTTCTTATTGGCCCTGCACGCCGGTCTTATGATGATCCGTCATACCTTAAACAATCGCATGCGTTTGCGGGCAATGGCCTGCGCCCGTACGCACCGGTGCATGTGCGCGCCAATTTGGGGGCGGGGGATCACGGGTTTGAATGGACCCGTCGGACGCGTTTTGATGGTGACGATTGGGATGCACTGGATGTGCCATTGAACGAAGAAACTGAACGTTATCAAGTGCGTATCTCTGTCGCAGGAGCTGTTTTGCGCGAAGATATCGTAGACACCCCCCATTGGACTTACGCGGTTGCAGACAGGGGTGACGACGGGATTACGGGCTTGAATTCATTCGAGGTGGCGCAAGTGTCGGCGCGCTTTGGTACCGGCTTGTTCCGCTCAATCGAAGTTGTGTGATGCGATCCGTTTTACACAGTGATGTCATAACGGCCGCTCGGGTTTTGTTCGCATTGGACGCATCCGAGCGGCCGTTGATGATCGCGCAACTTGTAAAGGAAGCCGATTGTGCTGACCGTTTTACACGCCGGTTGGGCAAACCGCATCCGGAATGGGGCAATGGCACACTGGGCGCTGCGGCGCGCCAATATCCGTTAGCGGATGAACCCGGCCTTAGCATATCCGAGTATTGCGCTTGTTTGACGCTTGTCTTGGACGGCTTGGTGGCGCATCGCAATCGCCATTAATGCACTTGGGATTGCGAAAGCAGTAACATTCTAAGTGGGTGGGTTTTGAACACCTTACTCCGCAGGGGGTGGCAAAATTTGGGTCATTCAAAATGGAAATATGTCTCATCACAGGTTTGCGTTTGGCAATTTGTCACTTAGATGACTATTCTAAGTAAGGACATTGAGAGGTTGACCATGGCTGAAGCGCAACGAAATATCGCCGCCCTTGACCCGGTTTGGGAACGGATCACCACTGAGGCTCGACAGGCCGTATCGGACGAACCATTGATCGGTGGTTTCGTGCATGCTTGTATTTTGCATCATAAATCGCTGGAAAAAGCACTGTCTTACCGGATAGCCGCCAAATTGGCATCCAATGAGATGTCGATGGTTGTGGTTCGTGAGATTGTAGAAGAGGCATATGCCGCTGACCCGGAACTGGTAGCAGCGGCTCGTGCTGATTTGGTCGCGATTTTTGAACGTGATCCTGCTTGTTACCGGTTGTTGCAGCCGATCCTGTATTTCAAAGGGTATCAAGCAATCCAAGCCTACCGTGTCGGCCACCACTTGTGGACGCAAGGCCATCGCGATCTTGCGTATTTTGTACAAATGCGTGTGTCAGAAATTTTTGGCGTCGACATTCACCCTGCTGCCCGTTTGGGCCGTGGCATTATGATCGACCACGCACATTCCATCGTGATCGGTGAAACGGCTGTTGTCGGTGACAACGTGTCGATGCTGCACTCGGTGACATTAGGCGGAACCGGCAAAGAAGAAGAAGATCGCCACCCCAAGATTGGCAACGGCGTGCTGATTGGGGCGGGTGCCAAAGTGCTTGGCAACATCAAAGTCGGAGACTGCAGCCGGATTGCAGCGGGCTCTGTCGTGCTCGAAGAAGTGCCATCCTGCAAGACAGTTGCCGGGATTCCGGCGCGGATTGTCGGCGAGGCCGGATGCGATCAGCCGTCTGTTTCCATGAACCACATGCTGGGTCCACAGGACTAAATTCACGACTGAATTAAAAAAAAGCCGGGGCTGATGCCTCGGCTTTTTTCGTTTCAGGTGAGCGTTTGCAAGCTAAGAGGCTTAGGCGAGCATCGCGACCGGATTTTCGAGGTTCTCGACAATCGCGTTGAGCAGATGAGCCCCCAGCGCGCCGTCAATCACACGGTGATCAACGCTGAGGGTCACGGACATGACCGTTGCCACACTCAGATCGCCATCTGGCCCCACGATAGGTCGTTTCTTGCCAGCCCCGACCGCCAGAATGGCTCCGTGCGGCGGATTGATCACAGCGTCAAAGTTGTCGATCCCGAACATCCCCAAGTTAGAAATCGCAAAGCTGCCACCTTGATACTCGTGCGGTGCTAGCTTGCGATCACGCGCACGGGCCGCGAGGTCCTTCATTTCGGCAGACAGCGCCGAAAGCGATTTCATTTCCGAGTCTTTTAGCACTGGTGTAAACAGGCCACCCTCGATGGCCACGGCCACGGCAACATCGGATGGCTTCAATTTGAATACCCGGTCACCTGCCCAAACAGCGTTTGCGTCTGGAACTGTCTGCAAAGCCAAAGCGCAGGCTTTGATGATGAAGTCGTTGACCGACAATTTCACGCCGCGCGCTTCAAGCTGTTTGTTCAACGTGCCACGGAACGCAAGCAATGCGTCCAATTGGATGTCGCGGCGCAAGTAAAAATGCGGCACGGTCTGTTTGGCTTCTGTCAGGCGCGCGGCAATGATCTTGCGCATCCCGTCCAGCGGTATTTCTTCGTATTCGCGCCCCTCGTACATTTTGGCGATCGCACTGGCCGATGGGCCCGCAGCAATAGCCGTTGCGGCAGATGCGCTTGCGACAGGGGCCGGCGATACATCGGCTTTGGGTTGCGCAGTTGCACCCTCAACATCCGCTTTGACAATGCGACCGCGTGGGCCAGAGCCAGCAATCGCGTTTAGGTCCAGGCCTTTTTGTGCTGCGATGCGTCGTGCCAAAGGTGAGGCAAAAACGCGTTCGCCACTGACAGCGACCGGTGCTGCCGGGGCAGGGGCCTGTGCACCTACAACCGGAGCGGGTGCAGGTGCCGCGACAGCAGCAGGCGCACTTGGTGCAGCCACATCGCTCGCACTTTCGCCGTCTTCCAGCATCACCGCAATCACTGTGTTCACTTTGACACCTTCAGAGCCTTCAGCGATCAGGATTTTCCCGACGACACCTTCATCGACGGCCTCAAATTCCATCGTCGCTTTGTCGGTTTCAATCTCGGCCAACAGGTCGCCGGATTGCACCGTGTCCCCCTCCTTGACCAACCATTTTGCAAGTGTGCCTTCTTCCATTGTCGGAGAGAGCGCGGGCATCAGAATTTCGATTGTCATTGTGGATGCTCCTTACTTGTAAGTGACTTGTTTCACAGCGGCGATCACTTCGTCGGTTGTGATCAGCGCGTGGCGTTCAAGGTTGGCGGCGTAGGGCATTGGCACGTCCTTGCCGGTGCAATTGATCACCGGTGCGTCAAGGTAGTCAAACGCCTCCTGCATGATTACAGAGCTGATGTAACTGCCGACAGAGCCTTGTGGCCAACCTTCTTCAACAGTCACGCAACGGTTTGTTTTCATGACAGATTTGATAATCGCGGGCGCATCCATCGGACGTAGTGTACGCAGATCGATGACCTCGGCGCTGATGCCGTCTTCGGCCAGTTTGTCAGCAGCTTCCAGGGCGTATTTCATCCCGATACCAAAGCTCACAATGGTGACATCCGTACCTGTGCGCCAAATGCGCGCCTTGCCAAACGGCACTGTGTAGTCGTCAATGTCGGGGACATCGAAACTTTGGCCGTAGAGAATTTCGTTCTCCAAAAATATCACAGGGTTGTCGTCGCGAATTGCGGTCTTCATCAGACCTTTGGCGTCGGATGCAGAATATGGCATCGCGACTTTCAGGCCGGGCACTTGCATGTACCACGCCGCATAGTCTTGCGAGTGTTGTGCGCCAACACGTGCCGCAGCGCCGTTCGGTCCACGAAACACCATGGGCGCGCCCATTTGGCCGCCCGACATGTACAACGTCTTGGCGGCTGAGTTGATGATGTGATCAATCGCCTGCATCGCAAAGTTAAATGTCATGAATTCAACAATCGGGCGCAATCCGCCAAATGCTGCACCAGTCGCAATCCCGGCAAAACCATGTTCGGTGATCGGTGTGTCGATCACGCGGCGCGATCCAAATTCGTCGAGCATGCCTTGGCTGATTTTGTAAGCCCCTTGGTATTCAGCGACCTCTTCGCCCATCAAAAACACATCGTCGTTGGCGCGCATTTCTTCGGACATGCCGTCGCGCAAAGCTTCGCGAACTGTCTGTTGTTTCAGCTTGGTGCCCTCTGGCCAGTCGGGCGTTTCGTCGACTTGGGGTGCGGCAGGTGCCTCGGTAACAGGCGCTGCGGCGGCGGGGGCCGGTGCTGCGGCCACTGGGGCAGGGGCCGCGATGTCGTCGACGCTTTCACCATCTTCGACCAAAATCGCAATCGCCACGTTCACTTTGACGCCTTCGGTGCCTTCGGCGATCAGGATTTTACCAATCACGCCTTCGTCCGTTGCTTCAAATTCCATCGTCGCTTTGTCGGTTTCGATCTCGGCCATGATATCGCCGGATTTTACAGTGTCGCCCTCTTTGACGAGCCACTTTGCCAACGTGCCTTCTTCCATTGTCGGAGAGAGCGCGGGCATGAGAATTTCAGTTGCCATTTCAATCTCTCCTTATGCGTAAATGTCGGTCCACAGCTCTTCAAGAGCTGGTTCCGGACTGTTTTTGGCGAATTCAGCAGAAGCATTCACAACCGCTTTGATGTCTTTGTCGATGGCCTTCAGGTCATCTTCGGTGGCGTGTTTGCCGGTCAACAACAACTCGCGGACCTGTTCGATCGGGTCACGTTCGTCGCGCATTTTCTGGACCTCTTCGCGGGTCCGGTATTTTGCAGGGTCCGACATCGAGTGACCGCGATAGCGGTAGGTTTTGATTTCCAGAATGTAGGGGCCTTTGCCCGCGCGGCAGTGCGCGACAGCAGTTTCGCCCGCGGCTTTCACGGCCAAAACATCCATGCCGTCAACCGCTTCGCCTTTGATCCCGAACGCCAAACCACGCTCGTAGATTTCCGCGGAAGAGGTTGATCGTTGCTGTGACGTTCCCATCGCATATTGGTTGTTTTCGATCACAAAGATGCAGGGCAACCCCCACAAGGCAGCCATGTTGAAGGTCTCGTAGACCTGTCCTTGGTTCGCAGCGCCATCGCCGAAGTAGGTGAACGATACGCGCCCGTTGTCTTTGTATTTGTCAGCAAACGCGAGGCCGGCACCCAGCGGCACTTGCGCGGCAACAATGCCGTGACCGCCATAAAAATGCTTCTCTTTGCTGAACATGTGCATGGAGCCACCCTTGCCCTTGGAATAGCCACCTTCGCGACCGGTCAATTCGGCCATAACGCCGTTGGGGTCCATGCCACAAGCCAACATGTGGCCGTGATCGCGGTAGGATGTGATACGCTTGTCGCCCTCTTCGGCTGCGGCCTCTAGGCCAACAACAACGGCTTCTTGGCCGATGTAGAGGTGGCAAAATCCACCAATCAGCCCCATTCCATACAATTGTCCGGCTTTTTCTTCAAAGCGGCGGATCAACAGCATGTCTTTGTAATAGGCTTTTAACTCTTCAGCTGAAGCATTGGTCTGTTTCGTCGTTTTGCGCGCGGCCATGCGGCATCCTCCACGTTAAGAAGCGTCTTGTGAAAGGTCAGTGTCGCAGGACCCAACAAAGATAGTTTAGCGTTAAACTATCTTTTACAGGATTCGTGCTCAAAGCGCGAGAGTCAATATATCGCGCAGATCAAAATCCACATAAATTAAAGATATTAAGGTGTTATGGGGTGTCAGGCCAACGGGTTAGCGAATGACAATTTCATCCGCGCGCAACATGCCCAGAACCTTGCGGGTCTGTTCGTCGAGCAAATCAAGATCCAGGTAGTCATCAGACAGACGTTTGGTCAGGTTTTCCATCCGCGCCACATCCGCCTGTACGCGCAGCAATTGCATTTGCAAATCTTCGGCTTCGGCGGTGATTTCTACGCGCCGGAATAACCCATAATCCCCCTGCACAGCGGCAAAGGTGAAATAGACGCCCAAAGAAAAGGCGACGGCGAAAAATGCAAAAGTGCCAAACGCAGGACGTGCGATGCGGTTCATATGGGTCTGCCTCATGCCGCCTCTTGATGGGCGGATGCCTTGGTTATGCCACAGGCGATTCGATTTGTGAATCCCCTGATTCGCACAGCAGTCCAAAACGGCCTAGGACTTGCCCATGATGATTTTGGTGGACCATGTGACCAGTGAACGTGGGGCAACGCGCGGAAAGAACGCAAAGATTTTGTTCACCAAGCCCGGCACCGAAATACGCCCGCCGCCCAAGGCTTTGGCCCAACCTGCTTTGGCGACCTGATGCGCATCGCCAACCAATCCCATTTTCAAAATGCGCACGTCCTGCATGTCTGCCGCGTCGAAAAAGCTGGTGGCGGTGGCCCCGGGGCATAGGGCGGTGATGGTGACACGACTGCCGCGTAATTCTTCGGCGACGGCCTCGGACAGGGACAAAACATATGCCTTGGTTGCGTGATAGATTGCCATGTTGGGGCCTGGTAAAAACGCCGCGGTCGATGCGACGTTCAAAATGCGCCCCGATCCGTTTTCGCTCATGTGTGCGACCGCCAATTTCATCATGCGGGTCAGGGCGAGGATGTTGACGTTGATGCTGGCCAGCTCGCGCTCCCATCCGTCATCTACAAAGGGACCATTGCGACCAAGCCCTGCGTTGTTCACCAGAAAATCGATCGTGCGGCCTTCGACTGCGGTGGTCCACAACCGCTCGACTTCGGCCAAATCGTTTAGATCCGCAGGGATAACGACCACTTTAACGCCGCCCGCGCGCAAATCATTGGCAAGCATGTTTAACTTATCTTCGGACCGCGCTGTCAGGATAATGTTGCGCCCGCCCTTGGCGGCGATCCGGGCAAATTCAGCGCCCAATCCTTCGGAGGCTCCGGTGATTAAGGTCCAGTTTTCCATGTAACGCTCCTGACACTCGTCTGACTAAGCTGCAGAGTAGCCGCAAACCGACAGGCTTGGCAAAACAGAAGCGTGTTACCCACCCAAGGCTGCGACACCGGGCAGGGTTTTGCCTTCCATCCATTCCAAAAACGCGCCACCTGCGGTCGAGATATAGGTGAAATCATCGGCCGCACCTGCCAAGTTCAATGCCGCGACGGTGTCACCACCACCCGCAACAGTCACCAGCGCGCCTGCGCGTGTGGCGTGCGCTGCAGCTTTGGCAGCTTTCATCGTGGCGATGTCGAACGGTTCAATTTCAAATGCGCCCAGTGGGCCATTCCAGATCAAGGTCTTGAGCGTTTTGAATTCATCCAAAATCACATCAACCGCGGCGTCACCGGCGTCCAGCACCATTTGGTCGGCTGCAAGGACGGTGTTTTGATGCAGCGTTACCATGTCGTAGGCAGCACCCGCTTTGAATTCACGGGCCACGCGGCCATCGACGGGCAGGATGATGCGGCAGCCTGCGGTTTCGGCCTTGATCATGATGTCGCGGGCGGTGTCGTGCAAATCAGGTTCTTGCAAGGACGCGCCCAAATCCGCGCCCATCGCGCCCAGAAATGTGTTCGCCATGCCGCCGCCGATCACCAGAACGTCCAGTTTGCCAACAAGATTGGCCAGCAAATCCAGCTTGGTCGACACTTTCGCGCCGCCAACAACCGCGCCAACAGGGCGGGTTGGGGTGCTAAGAGCGGCCTCAAGCGCTGACAATTCCGCCTGCATCAAACGACCGGCACAGGATGGCAACAATTGCGCCAACCCTTCGGTGGACGCGTGCGCGCGGTGGGCCGCAGAAAACGCATCGTTGCAGTAAACGTCACCCAATGCGGCAATGCGGGCGGCGAATTCGGGGTCATTGGCCTCTTCGCCGGGATAAAAACGGATGTTTTCCAGCAACAGGATGCTGGCGTTTTCGTCCTCTGAGGTGCGCGCCTCGGCCCCTTCAAGGGTTTCCACCAACGACACCGACTGGCCAAACGCTTTTTCCAAAGCGGGCAAGCAGACGCGCAGGGACAAATCCAAAACGACTTTGCCTTTTGGGCGACCAAAGTGCGCCAGCAAAATCGGGCGACCACCTTTGGCCAAAATATCCGCAACCGTCGGCGCAATACGTTCGATCCGCGTCGCATCTGTCACCAGACCGTTTTCCACGGGCACGTTAATATCAATGCGCACCAGCACCCGTTTGCCCGCAAGCTCCATATCATCCAGTGATTTCCAGCCCATCTTGCGCGATCCTTTTTTACCCAATTCTAAGCGTTGTGTTGCCTGAAACGGGCCGAAGGTCAATCATCTCGCCCAGATGTGTGCGGGCTTGCCTTGGCAATTGGTCCCGCGCGCTTTAGGTAACATCCCAGACAGATGACAGGAGAGCCAGATGGCCGATATTAAAGATCCCGAAAACACGATCCTGATGGAGCTGAAAGGTGGCACCGTCACCATCGAATTGCTGCCAAAGATCGCCCCGAAACACGTCGAGCGCATGAAAACGCTGGTGCGCGCAGGCGAGTACGACAACGTCGCATTCCACCGCGTAATCGACGGCTTTATGGCGCAAACAGGCGACGTTCAGCACGGCGACATGGAAGACGGGTTTAACATCCGCATGGCCGGCACCGGGGGGTCCTCTCACGATGATCTGCCAGCCGAATTTTCCAAAGTGCCACACGCACGTGGATCCATTGGGGCTGCACGTTCTGCCAACCCTGATTCCGCCAACAGCCAGTTTTTCATCAACTTTGGTGACAACGCATTCCTGAACGGCCAGTACACCGTCTATGGCCAAGTCATGAGCGGCATGGAACATGTCGATGCATTGACGCGCGGCGAGCCACCAGCGGAACCTGATCGCATGATCAGCGTAAAAGTGGCCGCAGATGCTTAGTAAACTTGCATTTGCTGTGGCGCTGCTGGCCAGTCCAGCGGTTGCCTCTGGCATCCAAATCGAAGTTGAAGGTGAAGGGGCCAATGGAACCATCACCATCGATCTGCTCGAGGACATCGCGCCAAACCACGCCGAACGCATCACGACGCTGGCCGCGAGCGGCAAATACGATGGCGTGGTGTTTCACCGCGTGATCGACGGCTTTATGGCGCAAACCGGTGATGTTCAGTTTGGCGTTTCTGGCGCTGATTTGGGTCGTGCAGGCACGGGTGGGTCTGACCTGCCGATGCTGGATCAGGAATTTTCCGACACACCATTCGCACGCGGTGTGGTTGGCATGGCGCGGTCGCAAAACGTCAACAGCGCCAACAGCCAGTTCTTTATTATGTTTGACCAAGGCGACTTTCTGAACGGCAAGTACACCGTTGTTGGCAAAGTCACCGAAGGGCTGGACGTGCTGGACGCGATCAAACGCGGTGGCGGCCAAAGCGGTTCTGTCAGCGGCCAACCGGACGTGATGAAAGAGGTCACTGTGACTGAATAAAACGTTGGGGTGCGCGACACGCGCACCTTACGGACTTTCAAAAAACGGTCACTGGCCCGCGCACAATCGGCGGGCCAGAACATTGCTTTCGACTTAGGTCAGCGACTTCCAAAAGACGACTTTGTCGTCTCCCGGTGCCCAGAAATCTCGAATACGGGCTTCTTCGCTGTAACCGCTCTTTTGATAGAATGCGCGGGTTTGCGCGAATTCATCCGTTCCTGACGTGTCAGCGATCAGGATGCGTGCTCCGCGCTCCCTTAGCTCAGTTTCCAGATGTGCCGTGATCGCACCGCCGCGGCCGTTGCCTTGCGCGCTTGGCAAGACAGCGATGGCGAGCATGTTCCACGCCCCGTCAGCCAGCTCTTCCGGAACTGCATAGCAAAACCCGACGGGCTTGCCGTCAGCCTCGCATGTCAGCCAGATATCGGCGCTGTCATTTTCAGATAGAAAACCGCCCACGATGTCAGGCAGCATTTCACTTGGGAAAAGCGCGGTGCCGTCAAGCACCTCCTGCAAGGCGGCGATATCGTCGTGCTTTGTTGATCGTATTTTCATCGGTCTTTCGTCTTTCTCAGTATCGTCACACGCGCCAATATTGCGCGGTGCAACGGGCGCATAACCCGCATCTAAATCACTCATTGCTGTGGAAAACTGAGCGTTCACGAGCCATGCAAAAAGCGAACCTGACACGCAATGCGCAGGTTCTATTTGGCTAGGGTGTCCTGGCGTTCAGGACTTAGCGGTTTCCCGCAATCGTAAACATAAAAACTCCATTGCCCGGCTGTATTGCCAAGCAAGCTGTTCGGATATCAGCGGCGGGCTTGAGCTGCAAGCGGGGGGATGGCGAGATTGTTCGTGGCGCGAATATCAAAAAAGGCACCGCAGTTTCCCGCGATGCCTTTCTAAATTTCTATTGTGAGACGCTTAGCCTTGCTGAGGCTTTGGCGCTGCTGCTGGAATAGGCTTGGAAGATCCTGTGCTCAGCGGGTCGTCCTGACGTTGCACGGAGCCTTCGAAATGAGCACCGGATTCAATCGCAATGGTCTTGTGAATGATGTCACCCTCGACCCGCGCGGTTGATGTCAGACGGACCTTCAGGCCACGCACACGACCAACGATACGACCGTTGATCACAACGTCATCGGCAATCACTTCACCTTTGATTGTTGCGGTCTCGCCGATGGTCAGCAGGTGCGCGCGAATGTCGCCCTCTACCGTGCCTTCGACTTGGATGTCGCCGGTTGTCTTCATGTTGCCTGTGACGTGCAGGTCCGTGGACAGCACTGAGGCAGCAGGCTTGGCCTTGGGGGCGCTTGCCTTGAATTCGTTGGGTTTATGGGCGGAGGTTGCTGGCGCTGGGGCTGCAGGTGCCGCTGGTTTTGATGGCGCCGCGTCGTCTTTGGGGCCAGGTTCGTTGATTTTGCTCTTAGAAAACATCGTTTGCAGCCTTGATATAGATCATTGGGTTCACAGCTTTACCACCTACACGCACTTCGTAATGGAGATGGACACCGGTAACGCGTCCTGAAGCTCCCATATCACCAATGCGTTGTCCACGCGATACCCTTTGACCAACTTTTACGCGAAGTTTACTCATGTGGGCGTAGCGTGTTTCGATGCCAAATTCATGCTGTATCTTAACCAGACGTCCATATCCTGAGGACCATCCGGAGTGAGTCACAACACCGTCCGCTGTGGCATACAGCGGGGTGCCATTTGCGGCGGCGAAATCGACGCCTTTGTGCATACGACGCCCGCCGGTTTTCGGGTCACGTCGCGGGCCAAATTTCGAAGTAAAGCGGAACGCATCCTTCACAGGATTCGCAAACGGCGCTTTTTGCGCGGCGATCCGGTAGAGGTTCAAGCGGTCCATTTGGTCCAACAAACGGTTGGCACGCAGCGTGTCGGCCGTCGGTTCCTGACCACGGGTTGAGAACGACAGCGGCGTCAGCGGGCCACCTTGACCGGAATAGCCACGGCGCACCTGTTCGATAATCCGGTCGGTGGGCATGCCAGCGGCGCGGAACATTTTATCAAGCGGGGCGACAGAGACTGTCATCGCGTCTTCCAACTGGCGGAAAATCGCGTCGTTTTGTTCTTTCATGATCGAAATTTGCTGCGCCATTTCGTCGGCGGCCAACAGGGCGTCTTGGGAATCCAGAATGACCTGATCGCGTTCGGCAGCGGTTTTGGCCAAGGCTTCGGCGACAAACCCCATTGAGGCACCCGCACCAGCACTGGCCAGCGCGGTTCCGGCACCACCATTCAGCTGTTCCTGGGCATCGGCCAGTTTGCTGCGCGCAGCCTCACGATCTTTCATCGTGCCACGCAAGGTCGACTGGATCACCTCGATACCGGTTTCCAGCTCGCGACGGCGGGTCTCGGAATCCAGCAGTTCGGATTGCATCACGGAAATCTGGGCGAGGGCGGCGTTAAACCGGTTTTGGGCGGCGACAGCTTCGGTCGCACGGCTGTCACGTTGTGAAGACAATTCATTCAGGCGCGCCTGATAGTTGTTTTGATCGCGTTTCGCTTGTTCGCGGAAATTGCCCGATCCGATGCTGTCCAACAGGATGATGGCTGTCGCAACGATGGCCCACGCAACTAACAGCGCAACACCCGCATAGGCGATCAGCTGGCTGCCCGGACGCAGGCGAATAAATCGTGTGTCAGTGTCTGATTTAAGAAAGACCCGACGCTCTGGAAAATAGCGTTCCAGAACAATATGCAGTTTTGCTCCTAGACGTGTTCGCACGCAGCGTACCCTTTTCCCATCCCACTCATCACGACGCAGTCAAAGCCCGCGCGCGCATAAGGTATTGGAATAGACAGTGGGGCGGCATCGGGCAACCCTCTTGATCACCCGATTCGAATCCCTAGGCGGGATTGTGGCATATTGGCAAAAAACCGCCTATTCAAAAGGGCTTGTGCGCTACCTCTCAGGTTGAAACAGCAAGCGGCCAGTAGAAATCCGGAGGGATACCGGCCTCAGCCCGTTTTTCTTCGTTGAAGGGCGGCTTCAGCGCACCGTGGAAATACGTCTGGACCAGTTCGTGAAAGGCTTGTTTCGGGTCAAGATCGTTGCGCCCGCACAAAAAGTGAAACCACTTTGATCCATAGGCCACATGCGCGACCTCTTCGGCGTAGATGGTTTCAAGTGCCGCAACGGCACTGGTTGCTTTGGCCTGTTTGAACAGGCGGATCATGTTGGGCGTCACGTCTAGCCCGCGGGCCTCAAGAACCATCGGCACCACAGCCAAACGCCCCATGAAATCATCCGCAGTATCCTCGGCTGCGCGCCACATGCCGGCGTGGGCAGGAAGCGCCCCGTAGTGACTGCCAACTTCCTCAAGACAGTCTGCCATCAGGTTGAAATGTTTGGATTCTTCATCCGCAGCCTTCACCCAATCATCGTAGTATCCCATCGGCATTTTGACGTGGGCAAAGCGCGGAATGATGTCCCAATGTAGGTCCACCGCGTTCAGCTCGATATGCGCGACCGCATGCAGCAACGCGATGCGCCCCTCAGGGGTGCCGGGCTTGCGATGTGGCACATCACGCGGTGACAGCAATTCAGGTTTTTTAGGGCGCGCAGGCTGCATCGGGGGCTCCGCGCGGCCAATCTCGGGCGTCTCGCCACGGGCGCGGGTGGCTTGCCACTCCGCTGCGTACTTGCGCGACAATGCTGTTTTCTCGCGACCATCCGCCGTGGTCAAAACATTCACCGCCATTTGCGCCAGCGGCAACATCACAGCGCCTTTACAGCCGTAAGAACCGCCTCGGCGTGGCCCGGAACCTTAACCTTTGGCCAAATCTGCGCGATCACGCCGTCCGCACCAATCAAAACAGTTGTCCGCTCAATTCCCATGTAGACCTTGCCGTACATGTTCTTTTCTTTCCAAACGCCGTAATCTTCGCACACAGTTCCATGTTCATCCGACAGCAACGGCACCGTCAAATCATGTTTGGTGGTGAACTTGCCGTGCTTTGCGACACTGTCCTTCGAGACCCCGAACACCAGCGCGCCTGCATCGGCAAACTCTTGCAAGTGCTCGGAAAATGCGATGGATTCCTTGGTGCAGCCCGGCGTATCATCGCGCGGATAGAAATAAAGAACCACAGCGTGCCCTTTGAGGGCCGACAGGGTCACATCTTCGCCCGTCGTTTGCGGCAATGTGAAATCAGGGGCAGGGGCAGAGACTTCGATCATAAGAACCTCATGAGGAAATGTGTTTGTGTGATGGGATTTTCACGATTTCGTCGTAAACGTGGCGCACCCGTATGTGAATGGGCGATTTAGGGCTAACGTCCCAACAATAAAGCCAAAGAGAAAGCAGACACGACCAAAAACATGGCGACCCCGACCGAAATTCAGGCCGACACACCCGTCGACCCTATTGGGATCAAACCCAAACGGCGTCTTTTGCGCCGCTTTTGCGCGTGGTTGCTAAGCGGGATCATGGGGGTGGCAATTGTCATCGGTCTTTGCGTGATTGCGGTGACGGGTCAGACGCTGACTGCGCCTGATTGGGCGCGCGCGCGCATCGAACAGCGCGCCGCTGAGGCATTGCCGGGCATGAACCTGCAATTTGGCGATGTGCAGTTTACGCTGCGTGATGGCTGGCAGCCTCACGTGCGCCTGCAAAACGTCAATCTGTTGGATGACCAAGGCGCAAACATGCTGTCGTTCTCGGAATTTGAGGCGGACCTGTCCAAACGCGCGCTCTTTCAGGGTCAAGCCAAGCTCAAAACGATGCTACTGACCGGCGTTGTCGTGTCGATGCAGCGTGAAAAAGACGGTCAGATCATCCTGCGCGGCGGCACTGAACTGAGCAGCTCTGAGCAGAATTTTATCAGCCTGCCGGACCTGATTGAACGGTTGGATGCCGCCTTTGAAACGCCGGCGCTTAGCAATTTCAGATCTGCGGACATTCAGGCGCTGACTTTGCAATTCGAGGACGTGCGTACCGAACAAGCCTGGGTGGTTGACGGGGGCCGGCTGCGTCTGAACCGCGATGGCGGGGAACTGCGATTGTCCGCTGATCTTGCTGTGCTTAGCGGGGGGGCGGGTGTGGCCACGGTCGAGGCGAATTACACCAGCCAGATCGGTGCTGCGGCGGCTGAATTCGGGATCAACATTGCCGATGTTGCAGCCAAAGACATTGCGGCCCAAAGCCCGGCTTTGGCGTGGCTTGATGTGCTGCGCGCCCCGATTTCGGGGGCTTTGCGCGGCGGCGTTGACAGCGATGGCACCCTTGCACCGCTCAGTGCGACGTTGCAAATCGGGGCCGGTGCGGTGCAGCCGACGCAAGCAACAAAACCGATCCCGTTTCAATCCGCGCGCAGTTATTTTACCTACGATGCAGCATCCCAGACGATTGATTTTGCAGAGGTTTTTGTCAAAAGCGAATGGATCACCACCCGCGCTGAAGGACAGGCATTTCTGGGTGGTCCCGACAGCGGCAAGCTTAGTGATTTGACGGGGCAGTTTGAATTGTCCGGCCTTGGTATCAATCCCAGAAACCTGTACGAAGAGCCGCGCCAACTTGACGGTGCTGACATGGATTTCCAGCTGCAACTGAACCCGTTTGTGCTGCGCGTCGGCCAAATGCTGATCTACGACCAAGGGCAAACCATGCGCTTTGGCGGGGATGTGCGTGCGGCCCCCGAAGGCTGGCGTTTCGCCGTTGACGGTCAGATCGACACGCTGGCACCCGAACGGCTTTTGCAGCTGTGGCCGGATCGTTTTGCAAGCGGCACGCGCAACTGGATCGACACGAATATTCTGGCTGGATCATTGCACAATGCAGAGGTTGCGTTGCGCAAAACGCCCAACACTCCGGTCAGCGCATTCTTCAGTTTCGATTATGCCGATGCCACTGTGCAATTGATCAAAACAATGCCGCCTGTCACCAAGGCGCGCGGGCAGGCGAGCATGTTGGACAACCGCTTTGTTGTGGCTGTGGATGGTGGGCGCATTGTGGCCCCGCAAGGTGGTGCGATTGATGTGGCAGGATCGACGTTTAGCATTCCCGATATCACGGTCAAAGGCGGTGCCCCCAGCGTAGCGCGCCTGCGATCCGACAGCACAGTTACCGCTGCTTTGTCGCTTTTGAATCAGGAAAAGCTGGAAATCATGGACAAAGCCGGGCTCGACGTTTCGCTGGCTGATGGGCGCGCCGTTCTGACCGGTACATTGGCGCTGCCTTTGAAAAAGCAGATCGCGCGCGACGAGATCGAATACGATGTGCAGGGCGAATTGCGCGCCGTGCGTACGTCCGCGCTGGTGCCGGGCAAAACCCTTGCCTCGGATGTTTTACAAGTTCAAGCCTCAAACTCCGGCGTGAAAATCGGTGGCCAAGGGCGCATCGGGCAGTTGCCGTTTGACGCGACATGGGCGCAAGACATCGGCACAAACGCGTCCGGAAACAGCGTTGTACGCGGCACAGTCGAGCTGTCGGAACGTACGATTGATGAATTCAACATCGGTCTGCCAACAGGATTTATCACGGGTTCCGGTCGCGGCGACGTGACGGTCGAGTTGCCCAAAGACGGGCCGCCAAAATTGACGCTGGCCTCGAATTTGCGCGGCTTACAGATGCGATTTGCGCCGCTAGGCTGGTCCAAAAACGCTAATCAAGCCGGGTCTCTAAAGCTAACGGCGCGCCTTGGTGGTGCGGTCACAGTTGATGAGATGACGTTGGATGCGGCCGGCCTAAAGGCGCGCGGAAACATCACAACCACGGCGGCCGGCGGCTTAGAGCGTGCGACGTTTGGTCGTGTGCAAGTTGGCAATTGGCTGGACGCACCGGTGACCTTGGTCGGGCGCGGCAAAGGGGCGGCACCTGCGATCGAAGTTTCCGGCGGTACGCTAGATCTACGCCGCGCGGAATTCGGGGCAGGTGGGTCGGCTGGTGGCAATGCAGAGGCCGGTGGGCCGATGCGCATCCGTCTGGACAGGTTGCAAATCACCGACACGTTGGCGCTGAACAACATGCGCGGCGAATTCACTACAAAATCGGGGCTGGACGGCTCTTTTAGTGGCGCGCTGAATGGCGGCACGCAAGTGTCAGGCCGCGTGTTGCCCCAAAACGGGCGCAGCGCTGTGCGCATCACCTCTCAGGACGCGGGCGGCATTTTTGCCTCTGCCGGATTGCTGAAACAGGCGCGGGGTGGTGCCTTGTCGCTGACCCTGTTGCCCGTGGGCAAAGACGGCGCGTTCGACGGCAAGCTGAACGTGCAAGACACCCGTATCAAAGACGCGCCCGCGATTGCCGCCTTGTTAAACGCGCTCAGCATTGTCGGTTTGCTTGAACAAATGGGTGGTTCGGGCATCCACTTTAACGAGGTCGAAGCCGCCTTTCGGTTGACCCCCTCGACGATGACTTTGACCGAAGCGAGCGCTGTCGGCCCCTCGATGGGCATTTCGATGGATGGGATTTATTCGGTCGATCAGGGGACGGTGAACATGCAGGGCGTGATCTCTCCGATCTACCTGCTGAACGGCATCGGCAGCATTCTGACGCGCAAAGGCGAAGGGCTGATCGGGTTCAACTATTCACTGACGGGGGCTGCGAAAAATCCGACCGTGCGGGTCAATCCGCTGTCCGCCCTTACACCGGGCATGTTCCGTGATTTGTTCCGCGCGCCAGCACCGAAATTGTCCGCAACAGCGGATGGGATTGCCGCACCCACAGCACCCAAAGCACTGCTGCCCGAAGCCAGCGAAACCCAAGAGCCCAAAATTCGGCAAAACAGCAATGTTGAAGATCGCTAAGCAGGCAGGTATGGCGCGGGCATGCAGTTATCCGACTTTGATTTTGACCTCTCCGACGATCTGATCGCAACCCGCCCCGCGGTGCCGCGCACGTCTGCGCGTTTGCTGGTGGCACAAGGCGATACGGTTACCGACAACCACGTGCACGATTTGCCCGATTGGCTGCGCGCAGGCGACCGTTTGGTGCTGAACAACACCAAAGTTATTCCTGCCCGTTTGTCCGGCACACGGGCGCGCACATCGGCCCAAGGTGACACCACAGCACGCATCGAAGTGACCCTGCTGGAACCCCAAGCAAACGGCACGTGGGCCGCCTTGTTGAAGCCGTTGAAAAAGGTAAAACTGGGCGAGGAAATCGTGTTTTCCCCCGATCTGTCCGCGACCTTGGAGCACGTCCAAGATGGGCAGGCGCATTTGCAATTTAACGTCAACGGCGATGTGTTCGACAGCGCTTTGGCTGCCGCAGGTGCGATGCCCTTGCCACCCTACATTGCCGCAAAACGCCCTGCGGACGGTCAGGATCACATCGACTACCAAACTGTTTTTGCACAACATTCTGGCGCTGTTGCCGCGCCTACAGCCTCCCTACACTTTGACCAAAACCTGTTGGATCAACTTGCAGACATGGGCGTGACCTTTACCGAAGTTACCCTACACGTTGGCGCGGGCACGTTCTTGCCGGTCAAGGTCGACGACGTGCTAAGCCACAAAATGCACGCCGAATGGGGCCGTGTCAGCGCGCAGGCGGCCGCAGAAATCCAAGCCACCAAAACCGCCGGCGGGCGCATCATTCCTGTGGGCACAACAGCGTTGCGATTGATTGAAACCGCTGCGCGCACGGGCGTGATCACAGCGTGGGAAGGGGACACGGACATCTTTATCTATCCAGGGTTCGAATTTCATGTCGCCGACGCGCTAATGACCAATTTCCATTTGCCGAAATCGACGCTGATGATGTTGGTGTCTGCCTTGATGGGGCAACAGGAAATCCGCGACATCTATGCCCATGCGATTGATGAAAAATACAGGTTTTTCAGTTATGGAGATTCGTCGCTGCTGATCCCAAATCGATCACGGTAGGCGAATTCGACCGATGAAATGTCGCGCATGGTGCTGACTTGGGCGCGGCGTTATGAGACGACAAAGACAATAGCCGACCCGCTGATTCCATCAAAACCACCCCCAGATTAAACGACGGAGCATGTCATGATTCAGGTACTTTCCAGCGCGTGGGCGTTGCTGTTTGGGATGGGGCTGTTGATGGTCGCCAACGGCATGCAAGGCACGCTTTTGGCGGTGCGCGGCCAGCTCGAAGGGTTTGGCACATTCGAGATGTCATTGGTGATGTCGGCGTATTTTGTCGGTTTCTTGGGCGGCTCGCGTACGGCTCCTCGGATGATCCGGCGCGTTGGTCACGTTCGGGTTTTTGCAGCGCTGGCCTCGCTTATTTCCGCCGTCATGATTTTGTATCCGACGATCACAGACCCTTGGGTTTGGATGATGGGGCGGGTGCTGATCGGGTTCTGTTTCTCTGCCGTTTACGTGACCGCAGAAAGCTGGCTGAACGACGCAGCCAGCAATGAAAACCGCGGCCAAGCGCTGTCTCTCTATATGATTGTGCAAACTGGCGGCATCGTGATTGCGCAGGTATTGATGGTCACGGCAGACCCATCCGGCTACGTGCTTTTTGTGATCCCGTCGATCCTCGTTAGTCTCGCAATTACGCCAATTTTGTTGTCGATCAGCCCGACGCCGGCTTTTGACACCACCAAACCCATGAGCCTGCGTGCGCTGTTCAATGTGTCGCCATTGGGCTGCATCGGGATGTTTTTGCTTGGTGGCGTGTTTTCTGCGCAGTTTGGCATGTCGTCGGTCTATGGCGCGTTGATCGGGCTGTCGGTTGGGCAAATTTCGACTTTTGTGGCGATGTTTTTTGTCGGTGCGATGCTGCTGCAATACCCGATCGGGTGGGTGTCTGACCGGTTTGACCGTCGCGCTTTGGTTGTTGTGACTGCGGCAATTGGCGTGCTCGGCGCGCTGATCGGTTATTTTTCGGGCGGCAGCTTTAACATGATCCTGGCCTCTGCCTTTGTGATGGGCGGCGTTTCAAATCCGCTGTATTCGCTGCTGCTTGCGCACACCAACGACTATCTGGACCACGATGATATGGCTGCGGCCTCCGGTGGTTTGATTTTTATTAACGGGCTCGGGGCGATTTCCGGCCCTCTGATCACAGGCTGGATGATGGGGCAATTCGGACCATCCGGTTTCTACATTTTCATCGCAGTGCTGAACGTGGTTTTGGTGATTTATGCGACCTACCGTGCCACCCAGCGCTCCACAATCGCGATCGAAGACACCGGCGCATACGTCTATATGACGCAATCTGCGACCCCGGTGGCCATGGAAATTGCGCAGGAATATGCGATCGAAACCGAACTTGAATCCGAGTTGGAGGATGAAAGCGACACACCCGGCGCATAATGTGACGCAACTGTCGTAATTCGTGACTGGAGATTGGATTAACCTCAGGTAACAGTAGGATAACAGCTCGTGTAAAGTGGAGAGTGCACAATGGTTGCGATGACGGCAGAGACACTGGTAAGTCCCGAGGAAGTCTTAAAGTTTTGGTTGGATGAGTGTAATCCATCTGATTGGTACATGCAGGACGATGCGCTTGATAAAAAGATTGGCGATACGTTTCTTGACACATGGAAAGCTGCCGCAACTGGCAAATTCTCACTCTGGTTAACCTACCCGAACGGGGCCTTGGCCTACATCATTTTGACCGATCAGTTTTCGCGTAACATGTTCCGCGACAGTGGCGATGCGTTTTCAACGGACCGCGCCGCCCTCGCAGCGGCAAAATCTGCCATCGACAAAGGCTGGGACATGCGCATCGACGAACCCGGCCGCCAGTTTTTCTACATGCCGCTGATGCATTCCGAAAACTTGTGCGATCAGGATCGCTGCGTGCGCCTGATGTGTGACCGCTTGGCCTCGGACTCTAGCAATCTGCTACATACGCGCGCGCACCGCCAAGTGATCCGCCAATTTGGTCGTTTCCCGTATCGCAACGCAGCCCTTGGGCGTAAATCGACACAGGCTGAACTGGATTACATTGCTGCTGGTGGCTACGGCTATACCGTTCGGGACATGCAGGCCAAAGCAGCCTGATCCATAAACTATCCTCGATTTGAACTGTTTGGCGGTTTGTGCGTTTGCATAGCCGCCAAAATCATGCGTTGATTGCGCAGATAAAACGGTGTCCAAATGTCGCGCACGGCTGTAATTGCGCTGCATGGAAATTTAGTTTAATGGTAAACTACTTTTGAAACACCACTGCGCGAGGGCTAAATAATGGCGTCGAAATCCTTTGATTTGATTGTAATCGGGGCAGGGCCGGGCGGCTATGTTGCCGCTATTCGCGGCGCTCAGCTTGGCATGAACGTGGCCATCGTTGAACGTGAGCATCTAGGCGGCATTTGCTTGAACTGGGGCTGTATTCCGACCAAAGCGATGCTGCGCTCTTCCGATGTCTTCCATTTGATGCACCGCGCCAAGGAATTTGGCCTCAGCGCTGACAACATTAACTACGATCTGGACGCTGTTGTGAAACGCTCGCGTCAAGTCGCAGGGCAGTTATCAGGCGGCATTGGTCATCTGATGAAAAAGAACAAAGTGACCGTGTTCATGGGCGCGGCCTCAATCCCTGCCAAAGGCAAAGTGACGGTAAAGACCGACAAAGGTACCGAGGAATTGACTGCCAAGAACATCGTGTTGGCAACAGGCGCACGTGCCCGCGAATTGCCGGGTCTCGAGGCGGACGGTGATTTGGTTTGGACCTACAAACACGCGCTGACCCCGCCTCGCATGCCTAAAAAGCTGCTAGTGATCGGCTCTGGCGCCATCGGAATCGAATTCGCGAGCTTCTATAACACGCTGGGCGCCGACACGACTGTGGTCGAAGTCATGGACCGCGTGTTGCCTGTTGAAGACGCAGAAATTAGCGCCTTCGCCAAGAAATCATTCGAGAAACAAGGCATGAAAATCATGCAAAAGGCGATGGTCAAACAGCTTGACCGTTCCAAAGGTAAAGTCACCGCGCATATCGAAAAAGATGGTAAAATTGAAAGAATGGACTTTGATACAGTCATTTCTGCCGTCGGAATTTTTGGAAATGTAGAAGGACTGGGGCTTGAGGAATTGGGTGTAAAATTGGACCGCACCCATGTTGTAACCGATGAGTTCTGCCGTACAGGCGTCGACGGGCTGTACGCCATCGGCGACATCGCCGGGGCCCCGTGGCTCGCGCACAAAGCCAGCCACGAGGGCGTCATGGTCGCCGATTTGATCGCCGGAAAACATGCCCACCCAGTCAAACCCGAAACCATTGCCGGCTGCACCTATTGCCACCCGCAAGTCGCGTCCGTGGGCTACACCGAAGCCCGCGCGAAAGAGCTTGGGTACGACATCAAAGTTGGTCGTTTCCCGTTTATGGGCAACGGCAAGGCCATCGCTTTGGGCGAACCCGAAGGTCTGGTTAAAACCATCTTTGACGCCAAAACCGGCGAACTTTTGGGCGCGCACATGATCGGCGCCGAGGTCACAGAACTGATCCAAGGCTATGTTGTGGGCCGCCAGCTCGAGACAACAGAAGAAGATCTGATGAACACGGTCTTTCCGCATCCGACGCTTTCTGAAATGATGCACGAAAGCGTTCTGGATGCTTACGATCGTGTGATTCACATGTGATCGGTTCGGGGCGCAACGAAAGACGCGCCCCATGCCGAGCCTAAACCGCATCGTGATGCAACGATCCAGCCGCCAAATGATCCAAGAGCTGGACCCACCATCACTGGATGTGGCGGAAGTTTCGGGCAAATGGGGGCAGGTGTTCAATTTCAAAAGCTACAGACGCTTTTTGTACCCCAAACACGACATCTGCACGGGCCCGTATCTGGATGATGACGGCAAGCCGCTCAAATTTGATTTAATTATGGCCAATCAAGTGTGGGAACATCTTGATCGCCCCTACGGTGCCGTCAAAAACGTGCGCCGGATGTTGAAAAAAGGTGGGCATTTCTGGATCGCAGTGCCGTTTTTTTGCCGTTTCACGCAGCCCCAATGGAAAATTCACGTTGGTCCGCGCGCGGGCTAAAGAATTTGTTGATCGAGGCAGGCTTTGCCGAAGGCGCGATTGTCGCGGAGCAATGGGGCAACCGCGAAACCGCTGCGCGCAATCTGGAACGTCCCTGGCCCCCTGATTTTGAAGCAAAAAGAGATGTGTTGGACAATGACCCCAAAATGCCAATCTGTTCTTGGGCGATGGCACGAAAAACATGACCTCTGAAAGAACGCCATTTGTGCTGATCTTTTTGTTGTGGGGTGCGGGATTGGGTGCGGCCGCTCAATACGCCAAAGTCAGTGTGGTTTTTGATCAACTGCCGCAGCTTTACCCGAACGCAGGTGCGCTGATCGGCTTTGCGGTATCATTGGTCGGTTTTTTGGGCATTATTTTTGGTGTTGTCGCCGGAGTGCTCGTGGCCCAAATCCGGTATCGTCGCGCCCTGATTTACGCGTTGTGGCTGGGCGCTGCTGTGTCCGCTGTACAAGCGTTTGTGCCGCCGTTCGAGTGGTTCTTGGTCTCGCGCGCAATCGAAGGTTTGTCGCATTTGGCCATGGTCGTCGCGGCCCCAACTCTGATCGCCCAACTTAGCGCGCCAAAGGATCGCGGGTTCACGTTAACCCTTTGGGGGACATTCTTTGGTGTCGCATTCGCTGTGTTGGCATGGGCCGGATTGCCCTTGGTCGATGCATTTGGCGTACCAGTACTATTCGCCGCACACGCGGTCTACATGGCTGTTTTTGCGTGCATTTTGTCGCTGGTACTGACCAAAGGGATCGGCGGCGCGCAACCTGACCCGGTCTCTTTTTCTGCGATCCTCAAGCGCCATGCGGTGATATACAAATCTGCGAGCATCGCGGCACCCGGCCTTGGATGGCTGTTTTACACCTTCTGTTTCGTGTCGGTTTTGACCGTTCTGCCGCCGTTCATCCCGGAAGAATCCCGCGTTTGGGTCATGGGGACGATGCCCTTGGCATCCATCGTCAGTTCGATGACATTGGGAGTTTATTTGTTGCGGCATGTGACGGCTGTTCGCGTTGTCATCATTGGCTTTTCCAGCAGCGCGCTGTGTATGGGGTGGCTGTGGATCAACCCCGGTGGGCCATTTGCATGCGTCGCCTTGGCTGCCTGTTTGGGGCTGATCCAAGGGGCCAGTTTCACCGCAGTGCCGCAGTTGAACGACAGCGCGTCGTCCCAAGCGCAGGCCAACGGCGCGATGGCGCAGATGGGCAACCTCGGCAATACCATCGGCACACCGATCATGGTCGCCGCGTTGGCATGGCTGGGTTACGCGGCCTTGCCGATCTTTGTTGGCATCGCGCTGATCGCAGGACTTTGTGTACACCTTGCCTTGGGGCAGATGCGCAAAACCGTTTGATGTTCGCGATGTGTTCTCATTTTTCCATTGGAGAATCCTACAGACCAAACTATGTCTAAACCGTTAAAGGGGGCGTCTGATGGCTGAGCTGAAAAATATCGAAGTGCGCGGTGCACGCGAGCACAATTTGAAAAACATCGATGTGGACATTCCACGCGATCAATTGGTGGTGATTACGGGTTTGTCGGGCTCCGGAAAATCGAGCCTCGCGTTTGATACGATCTATGCCGAAGGGCAGCGTCGCTACGTTGAATCTCTGTCGGCCTATGCCCGTCAATTCCTTGATATGATGCAGAAACCTGACGTGGATCACATCAGTGGTCTGTCGCCAGCAATTTCGATTGAACAGAAAACCACGTCGAAAAACCCGCGCTCGACTGTGGGTACAGTCACCGAAATTTACGACTATATGCGTCTGCTGTTTGCGCGCGCTGGCACGCCGTATTCACCCTCGACAGGCAAGCCAATCGAGGCGCAACAAGTCCAGGACATGGTCGATCGCACCATGACGATGGAGGACGGAACGCGCGCCTTTTTGCTGGCTCCGATCATTCGCGATCGCAAAGGCGAGTACCGCAAAGAATTTCTTGAGCTGCGCAAGCAAGGGTTTCAGCGTGTCAAAGTTGACGGCGAATTCTACGATCTGGACGAGCCACCGACGCTGGACAAGAAATTCCGCCACGATATTGACGTTGTAGTGGACCGCATTGTGGTGCGCGAGGGGCTGGAAACGCGGCTGGCTGACAGCCTGCGCACTGCTCTTGATCTGGCCGATGGCATCGCGATTATCGAAACCGCTCCGGCTGAAGGTGACCCCGTTCGCACGACATTTTCCGAGAAATTTGCCTGCCCGGTCAGCGGCTTCACCATCCCCGAGATCGAGCCGCGCTTGTTCTCGTTTAACGCCCCGTTTGGCGCTTGCCCTGATTGCGACGGGCTAGGGGTCGAGCTGTTTTTCGACGAACGGTTGGTTGTTCCTGACCAAACGCTCAAGGTTTACGACGGCGCACTTGCCCCATGGCGCAAAGGCAAAAGCCCGTATTTTCTGCAAACCATCGAGGCCATTGCCAAGCATTACGAATTCGATCCGCAAACCAAATGGAAAGATCTGCCAGCCCACGTGCAACAGGTGTTTCTCTACGGTTCTGGTGACGAAGAATTGCCGTTCCGCTATGACGAAGGTGGCCGCGTTTATGAAGTCACACGCGTCTTTGAAGGGGTCATTCCAAACATGGAGCGGCGCTACCGCGAGACCGACAGCAACTGGATTCGCGAAGAGTTCGAGCGCTACCAAAACAACCGTCATTGCGGCACCTGCGAAGGCAATCGCTTGCGCGCAGAGGCCTTGGCTGTCAAGATCGCAGGCTTGCACGCAGGCGACGTCGTCAAGATGTCGATCCGTGATGCAGCTGACTGGTGCGACACGGTTCCAGAGCATCTGAGCGCGCAGAAAAACGAGATCGCAAAAGCCATTCTCAAGGAAATCCGCGAACGCCTTGGATTTCTAAATAATGTTGGTTTAGAGTATCTTACGTTGTCACGTGTAAGTGGCACGTTAAGTGGTGGTGAAAGCCAGCGTATCCGTTTGGCCAGTCAGATTGGTTCTGGCCTAACAGGCGTTCTTTACGTCCTTGATGAGCCGTCCATCGGCCTGCACCAACGCGACAATGACCGCCTGCTTGAGACGCTCAAAAACCTGCGCGACCAAGGCAACACGGTGATCGTGGTTGAGCATGACGAGGAAGCCATTCGCGAGGCGGATTACGTGTTCGATATCGGCCCGGGTGCCGGTGTGCACGGCGGTCAGGTCGTCAGCCACGGCACGCCTGATGTGGTCGCCAACGACCCCAATTCGCTGACGGGTCAATACCTGACAGGTACGCGTGAAATTCCAATCCCTGCGACCCGTCGCAAAGGCAAGAAAAAGTCGGTCAAAGTTGTCAAAGCCACAGGGAACAATCTGAAAAAAGTGACTGTGGAATTCCCACTAGGGCAGTTTGTGTGCGTCACAGGCGTCTCGGGTGGGGGCAAATCCACGCTCACAATCGAGACGTTGTTCAAGACCGCGTCGATGAACCTGAACGGCGCGCGCCAGACGCCGGCGCCGTGCGAAACCATCAAGGGGCTCGAACATCTGGATAAGGTGATCGACATCGATCAACGCGCCATCGGGCGCACGCCGCGATCTAACCCCGCGACCTACACCGGAGCATTCACGCCGATCCGCGATTGGTTCGCGGGCCTGCCGGAATCCAAAGCGCGTGGCTACAAACCTGGTCGCTTTAGTTTCAACGTCAAAGGTGGGCGTTGCGAGGCGTGCCAGGGCGACGGTGTCATCAAGATCGAGATGCACTTTTTGCCCGATGTTTACGTCGAATGCGAAACCTGTCGGGGTGCGCGCTACAACCGTGAGACGCTTGAAGTTCGATTTAAAGGCAAGAGCATAGCAGACGTTCTTAACATGACTGTTGAAGACGCGCAGACGTTCTTCACCGCAGTTCCATTGATCCGCGACAAGATGGATGCGTTGATGCGCGTGGGCCTCGGTTACATCAAAGTCGGGCAACAAGCGACGACCCTATCGGGGGGCGAAGCGCAGCGTGTCAAGCTGTCCAAAGAGCTTGCCAAACGGTCCACTGGTCGCACGTTGTACATCTTGGATGAACCAACAACGGGCCTGCATTTTGAGGATGTGCGCAAGCTGCTTGAGGTGCTGCACGAACTGGTCGATCAGGGCAATTCGGTGATCGTCATCGAACACAATCTGGACGTTGTCAAAACCGCAGACCACATCATCGACATCGGGCCCGAAGGCGGCGATGGCGGCGGCACAGTGGTCGCAACCGGCACGCCTGAAAAGGTCGCGACAGTCGAGGCAAGCCACACAGGCCGCTACCTCAAAGAAATGCTGAAGCCCAAGAAAAAGGTTGCGGCAAAGTAACTTAGCCTAAGCGGCGAGGGCGGCCAACAACGGGGCCGCTTCGCGTGATTTGATGATCGCGCGCGCCGCTTGGCTGTACCCTGATCCGTCTGGTGCCATTTTCGGGAACAGCTGTAGGATCTCGGCCTGGGTTTGTCGATCAAACCCTTTCATCGTGCTGGGTCCCGGCAGATAGCTTTCGCATTCCACCCCGTTTGCGCACACGATTTGGTGGCGATCAAACATCATGTGATAGTAGGTGACGCGGGTCAGCGTAGTATCCGGGCGCACGCTTAGGTCGTTCAAAAGGTCCTTGGCTTTGACCAAAACCTCAAGTTCGCCAAACAATAATTCTGACCAATAGCCTTCGACTAAAATGCGGTGCTGCGGCGACAAAAGCAAATCTTGGGTTGCTCCAAACTGTCCTTTGCGCAGGCGGATCGGCTGATGATCACCTGTTGCGCGCACCGACCGATTGCCAATCCAAAGGATCGGTTGAGGGCCATCATCACGCGTCAAAATCAGCGATCCTGTGTGTAAATCCTCAACCTTAACAAAGCCTTCGATGGTTTCGATCAACGTACCCTTAGCAAAGCAGGGCACTTGATTAACCTCGACCAAAGCCGTGTCCGTGTTGCCAATTTCATCCTCGATTGAGTAGTTGAAATAGACGGTTTCCGCATTCGCATCCCCGACAATTTCGAACGTGCCATCGGCCAATAATGTGATCTGCTGACCTGTCGCCAAGGTCACCGTGGTGCCGACGACAACAGGCGTGCCGTTGATGTGGGTCACGGTCAACAGACCGCCGGTCGAGCTGTCGTTGTCCAGTACATCGAGGATTTTGGTGTCGTTGTGGCCCATGTTGACGCTGTCATCTTGGGCAACAATCGTGGATTGGACCGATCCGCCGGCGATCAGCAGGTTGGTGTCGTAGTTGCTGTCACCCACATCCGCGACGCCGATTTTCAGGGTGTTCAGTTCACCAGAATTAACCGTCGCCACAAACGTCAGGGTCACAGTGAACCCGTCCATTTCAGTGTTGTAGGCATCGGTGGTGTTGTCGAGGTAGATGTTCTGGGTCTCGCCGCCGTTGATGTTTCCGATCGATGCTGTGCCGTCGCCGACGCTGACTTGGGCCAACTGCCCGTTAACCCAAACGCCAATCACGTCGTTGTATTGCGAGTTGGCAAATTCTGGATATTCCTCAGAACTCAGCACAAAATCGATGGTGATCGTGTCGCCTGTTGGGTAAAAATCGACCTCAAGAAAGGCCGCGTCGTTTGTCGCCGCACCGGCTAAGGTGGTGAAATCTCCATCAGCGTTGCCCGCAGTGTTGGTGCTGGTTCCGGTGTTTTGGTTGGTGTTCGTGGTGCCATCCGAATTGGTGAAATCAGCGACATATCCGGTCGATAAAATCACACCAGTGTCGCCCGGCGTGGCCTCGTTCGAGATCGCATCGCCGTTCGAGTAAATGCCCGAGGATAACGCATCGCCCGTGTAGGAGGCGGAGTCCACAAGGATCCCGTCGCCGAAAATCTCGTTGGCCATAGCCATGGCATCAGCTGTGCTGTCAATCGGTAGTTCTGTCGCTGTCGGCATCTTAACCTCAAATTCATCGCCACATAAACGGCGTTCGAGGTCGAAATTGCCTGATCAATCGGGCAAGGCTGGGATCAGATTGTGAACATTTGTCGAAAACTGTCCGTATTGTCGGGTTTTTCGCAAAAATAGGTTTAGTGTTTTGAAATTAAATGATTTTTCAAGGAATCACCACGTGAGTGAAAGCAAAAAACGGGCCCTCAGCAGGCCCATTGTGTTGATTTTGACATCTTTAAACCTGTATTGCCACAATCGACATGGGTGATTGCAACCTAGGGTTCATCCGCGATCTCGGGCCTCAAAGCGCGGCAGCATCGCGCTGAAATCCTTGCCCAATCCGCCTTCATCCTCGACAAACTGTTTGTACAGCGCCAGTGCCAGCGCACCCATGGGCGTGTCCGCGTTGGCAGCCTCTGCCGCTTGTTGGCTTAACCCAAGGTCTTTTAGCATCAACTCAGCGGCAAAGCCGGGGGTGTAATCGTTGTCCGCAGGGCTGGTTGGCCCGACGCCCGGGGCAGGGCAGTAGGCGTTCATCGACCAGCTGTAACCAGAGGATGTCGACACCACATCGAACATTTTTTGACGGTCCAGCCCCAGCTTGTCAGCCAAAGAGAATGCCTCGCAGGTTGCGATCATTGTTGCGCCCAAGATCATGTTATTGCAGATCTTTGCGGCTTGGCCTGCGCCGGATTCACCGCAATGCACGGCCTTTTGGCCCATGATTTCAAACAATGGCTGCACCTTGGCAAAGCCCGCGTCGGACCCACCGGCCATAAAGGTTAACGTCCCACCTGCCGCGCCGCCAATGCCGCCTGACACAGGGGCATCGACTGCCAACAACCCGGCGGCGGCCGCGTCTGTGGCCACAGCGCGCGCGCTTTCTACATCAACGGTTGAACAGTCGAGCAAGGTCGCGCCCGCTTGCATTGCCGCGATCACTTCGGCTGCGACGGATCGCAGGATCGAGCCATTTGGCAGCATCGTGATGACAACATCCGCGCCGGTTGCCGCCTCGACCGCATTCGCCGCGACGGTGACGCCATCTGCTGTTGTGCCTGCTGGATCAAATCCGCTGACGTTGTGCCCTGCTGCTGCCAAATTGGCCGCCATTGGTGCGCCCATGTTGCCCAAACCGATAAAGCCGATGTTCATGCCGTTTCCTTTTAATTTAAGCGCCAAATCACCTAGAGGCATCAGCATTTTGGACACGGCCATCGGTGGCACGTTCCCATCTGCGAATTGCCACTTGGGCGTGCGATCTTTGTCGATGATAGCGGCACGGATGCCTTCGATAAAGTCACCATGTTCCATCGCGCGGGCGGTGAAACGGTATTCAAGGTCCAACGCTTTTGCCATGCTGATCGACGGACCACGCAGGCGGCTGAGCATTTCAAAGGTACAGGCCATCGACAGGGGGCTGTTGCGGCGCATGGCCTTCAGCGTCTTGTTTGCAAAGTCGCTGTCATCACTTTGCAAAGTGGTCAGTACGTCGCCAAGCGTCGCCCCGTGAAAGTGGCGATTGATGTCATCCATCTGGGCTTGGATCGGGCCAATCTCGGCGGGGGTTTCCCCGATCAGAATGTCAGCATCACCAGTTGTCTCAAGTGCCTCGATCAAGGTAGGCCACTTTAGCTCCGCTATGTAGAGGTCTGCAAATCCTGCAAAAATTGCATCCGAAGCGTTCATGCGCGACGCCGTTGTGCCAAGGTATTCGCCAAGCCGCTCAGGGGCCAGCGCCAGCATCAAAGACCCACCGACATCAGGCACCAGACCAATGCCAACCTCGGGCATTGCGATCTGGCTGGTGTCGCCGACCACGCGGTGCGATCCGTGACAGCCAATGCCAACGCCGCCACCCATGGTGAACCCTTGCAGGAAACTGACCACCGGTTTCGGGTACTCAAACAGCTTGGCGTTCAGGCGGTATTCATCCGCCCAAAACGTCTGCCCATAACTGAAATCGCCGTTAAGGCCTGTCGCATAAAGGTCTGCAATGTCGCCACCGGAACAAAAGGCGCGGTCGCCCTCGGCGTCCAAAACCACGACGCAAACCGCATCGTCATCGCGCCATGCGTCCAGCGCGGCCTCGATCGCGAGGCACATTTCGTAGGTCATGGCGTTCAACGCTTGGGGGCGCTGCAACGTGATCCGTCCTGCGTGGCCGGTTATGCGGATTGAAATATCGCTCATCCTGTCGGCTCCTTAGCGGTTTTTCAACATATCACGGGCGACGATCACGCGCATGATTTCGTTGGTGCCTTCAAGGATTTGATGCACCCGCAAATCGCGCACCAATTTTTCGATCCCGTAGTCGGCCAGATAGCCATAGCCACCGTGCAATTGCAGGCATTGATCAACGATTTTGCTGCCTGCGTCGGTCACGAATTTCTTGGCCATCGCGCAGAATTTTGTCGCATCGGGCGCGCCGGTGTCCAGTTTCCATGCGGCGTGGCGCAGAAAGGTACGGGCGGCTTGCAGTTCAATTTCCATGTCGGCAAGACGCCATTGCAGCCCTTGGAATTGATCGATGGATTGGCCAAAGGCTTTGCGTTCGCCCATGTAGGCCAGCGTGGTGGTTAACGCGGTTTGCGCGGCACCAATCGAACACGCGGCGATGTTCAAACGGCCCCCATCCAGCCCCATCATCGCGTATTTGAATCCGCGGCCTTCGTCGCCGATCAGGTTGGCGGCATCGATTTGGCAGTCGTCAAATTGGACCTGCGCTGTGGGTTGTGACCGCCAGCCCATTTTGTCCTCTAGCGCGCCAAAACTCAGGCCTGCAGCACCGTCTTCGACCAACATCGCGGACACACCTTTTGCGCCATCTTCGCCGGTGCGCACCATGCAAACATACGCATCCGAATAGCCGCCACCGGAAATAAACGCCTTGGTACCGTTCAGCGTGTAGCCTTCGTTTGTGCGGGCCGCGCGGGTTTTCAACGCCGACGCATCAGAGCCTGACCCCGGTTCCGTCAGCGCATAGCTCAGCACGGTTTTCATCGTCAAAACGTCCGGCATAACGCGTGATTTTAATTCATCGCTGCCAAAGCTGTCGATCATTTTGGCGCACATGTTGTGGATCGATAGGAACGCGGCGACCGACGGGCAGGCCATCGACAAGGCCTCGAACACCATCGTTGCGTCGAGGCGTGACAGCCCCGCGCCGCCGCCGTCTTCGGACACGTAAAGCCCACCAAATCCCAGCGCGCCGACCTCTGGCCAGAGCGTTTTCGGGATCGTGCCGTCGGCCTCCCATTGGCGTGCAAAAGGCGCAATGTTGTCTTGGCCAAAGCTGTGGGCCATGTCAAAAATCGCGGTTTGTTCTTCGCTTAGTGCAAAATCCATTTGGGTGCCTCGCGGTGGGGATGTGTCGAATTGAACATGTGTTAAATTCTGAAAGTTTCGAGAATGTTGCAAGCCCAAAGCACACATGCAAGGCTTTGCGCATAAGTTAAGTTTGTATTTTGGGCTGCATTTTTGGCCTGATCCGTTTCTAGGGAACATTTTATGAAAGTTTTTCAATCGATGCTTGCCGCGTTTGCGCTGACGGGCTTGGGCAGTGCAGGGGCGACGGCGCAGCATGCTTGGGTTCAATACGACGGTTTGGGCAAAGCGCAGGCGCGGGTGATTGTACCCAAGGGCGCAAACGGGGCCACAATGTGCCCTGATCTCACGCATGACGCAGGCACTGTTTCGCTGACCTTGCGCAGCGATGTGGCCCCCGCTAATTTCGACGAAATCCGCGTGTGTGTTGGTGCCGTTGACGCCAGCATGGCGAACATGACTGTCGCAGGCATCAGCTTGCCCACGCCGACAACGTCTCCGCAAAAAGTGGCGGTGGTCGGGGACACAGGCTGCCGCGTCAAAGGCGGCGACGTACAGGATTGCGACGGGGCAAAGGCTGCGAAAGCCACGCCCCAAGCCACTGATACCTCAGGGGATTTAACTCTCGTGCGCCCGCCTTGGGACTACGTGGGCCTCGCCAATGCGACCGCCGCCCAGTCCCCCGATTTGCTGATCCACGTGGGCGACATGCACTACCGCGAATACGGATATTGTGGCACCAAATGCGATCAGCGCACGGTTGGCTACAGCTGGATCAGCTGGCAGGCTGACTATTTCGCGCCCTCCAAAAACCTGTTCGCAGCGGCCCCGATGATCCCTGTGCGCGGCAATCACGAAGACTGCAGCCGCGCGTGGAACGGGTGGTTTTACCTGCTGGATCCGAACCCGATTGAGCTGACAGGTGATTGGCCCACCACATGCCCGGGCACGCTGGGCCAAAACGGCCAGCCCAACACTCCAGTGGATGCGGGGGGCAACGATTGGAACTATACGCTACCGTATCCTGTGGTGTTCGATGATTTTCAGGTCATTGTCATGGACACATCGCGCATTGATCGCGCATTGATCGCGACACGCATCAGACCCCTGATCCCGCGATGGTCAAACAATACGCCGCCGAATTCAGTGGCGTCGAATTGATCGCCAAAGGGAGAGGGACCAAGCCTGCGTGGCTGGTCACGCACCGTCCGTTCTGGGCCGTCGCCAGCTGGGGTAACCCCACCTACCCAAGCTTTGGCGCGACGGACAAAACCCTGCAACAGGCCTTAGCCGCCAGCGTCTGGAAGAAACTGCCCGCGCAGATCAAAATGACGATGGCAGGGCACATTCACCTCGCCCAGCAGATGGATCTGGACAACGGGCGCCCGACACAATTGGTGTTTGGCAACGGCGGCACCAGCCGTGATCCTAGCCTGAAACAAGCGGACGGGTCGCTGCATCCCAAAGTTGGCACCATCATCACCAACCTTGGCGGTGACACCGGCACGTTTTTCACGTCGTATGATTTCAGTTTTGGGATCATCACGCCAAAGACCGGCGCGTGGGCTGTCGATTTCCACGGCAAAGCCGGTAACGTGCTGCATTCAGCATCTGTTGCGAACTAACGAAAACGCCGCCGCAAGATCACTCATGCGGCGGCGTTTTACCGTTTAGTCTGGCGCGATTATTCCATGACTGGAATTGAGAATTCGCCACCTTCTTTGATGCCTGAAGGCCAGCGCGCTGTCACAGTTTTGGTGCGCGTGTAGAATTTGAACGCATCTGGTCCGTGCTGGTTCAGATCGCCAAACACCGACTTTTTCCAACCGCCAAACGTGTGGTAGGCCAATGGCACAGGGATTGGCACGTTGATACCGACCATGCCGACGTTGATCCGGTTGGCAAAATCACGCGCGGCGTCGCCGTCGCGGGTAAAGATCGCGGTGCCGTTGCCGTATTCGTGGTCCATCGCCAAACCAATCGCTTCTTCGTAGCTTTGGGCGCGTACGCAGGTCAGCACGGGGCCGAAAATCTCGTGCTTGTAGATGTCCATGTCTTTGGTGGCTTTGTCGAACAAATGCGGCCCGACAAAGAAACCGTCCTCATAGCCTTGCAACGAGAAATCGCGCCCGTCCACAACCAGTTCCGCACCTTGATCGATGCCGGTTTGGACCAGACGTTCGATGTTGGCCTTAGCCGCCGCCGTCACAACGGGCCCGTAATCGACGTCATTGCCTGAGGTGTATGGCCCGACTTTGAGCGCCTCGATGCGGGGCACCAATTTGTCGATCAAACGATCTGCCGTGTCGTCGCCCACAGGCACCGCCACCGAAATCGCCATACAACGTTCGCCTGCCGCACCGTAACCGGCACCAATCAGCGCGTCTGCTGCTTGGTCCATGTCCGCGTCTGGCATGATGATCATATGGTTTTTCGCGCCGCCAAAGCACTGCACGCGTTTGCCGTTCGCACAGCCCGTCGCATAAATGTATTCGGCGATTGGGGTCGATCCGACAAAGCCAACCGACTGGATCACGTCGTGGTGCAGGATTGCATCAACCGCTTCTTTGTCACCGTTTACGACTTGCAGGATGCCTTTTGGCAGGCCCGCTTCCAGCATCAATTCGGCCAGCATAAGCGGCACAGACGGATCACGCTCGGACGGTTTCAGGATGAACGCGTTGCCGCACGCGATGGCTGGCGCAAACATCCACATCGGGATCATCGCCGGAAAGTTGAACGGCGTGATGCCGGCCGTGACACCCAAGGCCTGACGCATGGAATACATGTCGATGCCGGGGCCCGCGCTGTCGGTGTAATCACCTTTCAGCAGCTCAGGCGCGCCGATGCAATATTCGACCACTTCCAGTCCGCGCTGCACGTCACCGGCCGCATCTGGCAAGGTTTTGCCGTGCTCGCGCGACAAGGCCTCGGCCAATTTATCCATGTTGTCGTTCAAAAGACCGACGAATTTCATCATCACCCGGGCGCGGCGTTGTGGGTTTGTTGCGGCCCATTTTGGCTGTGCGGCGGTGGCGTGTTGCACCGCAATGTCCATTTCAGCGGCAGATGCGAGCGGGCATTGCGCCTGAACTTCGCCCGTGGCGGGGTTCATGACGTCGGCAAAACGGCCGGTTGTGCCTTTGACGTGTTCGCCGTTGATAAAGTGTGTGAGTTCTTGCATGGAAGTCTCCCTTTGGAATTTGCCACACAGTACCCTTGCAAAAACGCAGGCAACAGAGGAAATATACCAAAGTCGTTTTGCATTTTCGCAAAATGAACGGGAGCCTCACATGCACACCAACTGGGATGATCTGCGCCTGTTTCTTTCCGTCGCGCGCGAGGGTGGGTTGTCAGCGGCAGGCAAACTGCTGCGCCTTGACCCGGCAACATTAGGGCGACGCATGGCGCGGCTTGAGGATGCTGTGGGCGCGGGACTGTTCATGAAATCACCCCAAGGCTACGCGCTGACCGAAGCGGGGGCAGAACTGCTTGCACGCGCTGAAACGGCTGAGGCTGCGATGCGTCTTGCCACCGCTAGCCTGCCGGATCACAGCGAAAGCCTGAAAGGGCAGATGCGCATCGGTGCGCCCGATGGCTGTGCGAACTACATCTTGCCGCAAGTCTGCGCGGCCCTGGCACAGGACCACCCCGACTTAGATATCCAGATCGTCGCGCTGCCGCGTGTGTTCAACCTGTCGCGGCGCGAGGCGGATTTGGCGATTGGCGTCAGCGCACCCACCGCAGGGCGGCTGACTGTGCAGAAAATCACCGATTATTCCCTGCATCTGGCCGCCGCGCAAAACTATCTGAAACGGCATGGCCCCATCGAAACCATCGAAGACCTCAGGGCGCACCGCATTGTCGGCTATATCCCCGACATGATTTTTGACCGCGAACTGGACTATCTTGCTGACATCGGCGTCGGGCGGGTGCCGCTGGCCAGCAATTCCGTCTCGGTGCAGCTGAACTTGCTGCGCCACGGCGGCGGCGTTGGAGTCGTGCACGATTTTGCGCTGCCCTCGGCCCCGAAAGTCAAACGCATCCTGATGGATCACATCAGCCTCACCCGCAGCTTTTACCTGATCCGTCACGAAGATGACCGCCAGAACGCAAAACTTGCGCGATTTGCGGCTGAACTGGGGGCAGGGGTGCGCGCGGAGGTTGCAAAATTACAAGCGGCAACCTTGACTTGATCGACCCTTTGCGGCGAGGCTGGGGGGACCACATCACAATTCACGAGGTCAGCCATGCAAGTCCACCAAATCCTGAAATCGAAATCCGATGATGCCGTTGTCACCGTAACGCCCGGCACGTCGATGTCGGATGCGGCAAAAATCCTTGGGGAACGACGGATCGGGGCGGTGGTGATTTCGCCTGATGGCAGCGAGGCGCAGGGCATTTTGTCAGAACGCGACATCGTGCGCGAAATCGGCAAGCAGGGGGCTGGCTGCCTTGAGAAAACCGTCGACGCGTACATGACGTCCAAGCTGGTCAGCTGCCAGCGCAGTGACCGGGCCGACGCGATCCTTGCCAAAATGACCGAAGGACGGTTTCGCCACATGCCGGTGATAGAAGACGGGGCGATGATCGGGCTGATCACGTTGGGCGACGTGGTCAAGGCGCGGCTGAGCGAACTTTCAATGGAAAAAGACGCGCTGCAAGGCATGATCATGGGGCACTAACGACGCTGCGGAACACCTGCTTGCATTTCGTAACGCAAAATGGTGGTTTGCATTAACGTCTCTAGAACTCGGAGCATACCCATGCGCGTCGGCCTATATCCCGGAACCTTCGATCCCATTACTTTGGGCCATATCGACATCATTCGTCGCGCCAGTGCGCTGGTAGATCGACTGGTGATCGGGGTCGCGATTAACCGCGACAAGGGGCCGCTTTTTAACCTCGAAGAACGCGTGGCGATGATCGAGGCGGAGTGCGCCAAACTGTCTGAACAGACGGGCACCGAGATCGTGGTGCATCCGTTCGAGAACCTTTTGATCAAATGTGCCGCAGACGTGAATGCGTCGCTGATCATCCGCGGTCTGCGGGCTGTTGCTGATTTTGAATACGAATATCAAATGGTTGGCATGAACCGTGCGTTGGACAATAGCATCGAGACGGTGTTTTTGATGGCCGAAGCTAAGCACCAGGCGATTGCGTCAAAGCTGGTGAAAGAGATCGCGCGCCTTGACGGTGACGTTAGTAAATTCGTGACGCCACTGGTGAATGAAGAACTGAAAAAGCGGCTTGGCTAGTTAGGGCATTGGTGGGCGACACGCCCACCTTACCCGCATTTTTTACAGGCACTTACCCAGTTTAGCGGCCGTATCCAGCATCCGGTTCGAGAACCCCCATTCGTTGTCGTACCATGCCATCACACGGATCATTGTGCCGTCCTGAACGTGGGTGCCGTCCAGCGCGACGGTCGAACTGTGCGGGTCGTGGTTGAAATCAACCGACACCAGAGGGCGGGATTCGACGGCTAGAATACGATCCATCGGACCGTTTGCAGCGGCGGAAAACGCTGCGTTGACCGCTTCGGTTGTGGTGGCTGTTTTGACCTCAACCGTCAGATCTACGCAGGACACATTCGGCGTTGGAACGCGGATCGACGTGCCATACAGCTTGCCTGCCAAATGCGGCATCACCAAACCGATGGCCTTGGCCGCACCGGTAGACGTAGGCACTATCGACATCGCAGCCGCGCGCCCACGGGCCAAATCGGAATTGGCGCGGTCATGGGTTGGCTGCCCGCCGGTGTAGGCGTGCACTGTGGTCATCGTGCCGCGCAAAATGCCGAAATTGTCGTCCAAAACCTTGGCGACAGGGGCCAGACAGTTCGTCGTGCACGACCCGTTTGAGGCGATACGATCCCCGTCAGCGAGGATATCGTCGTTCACACCGAACACGATGGTTTTGACGCCGTCAGATTTGGACGGAGCTGATATCAGCACCTTACTGGCACCCGCTTTCAGGTACAGTTCGGCGGCGTCGGTGCTGCGGAAAATGCCGGTGCATTCCAGCGCCACATCAACGTCGTCCCATGCCAGTTTGTCGGGGCTACGTTCTGCGCTCACGCGGATCGGGCCGGTGCCCACGTCCAGCGTGTTTTCGCCCAGCGTGATCGGTGCGCGCAGACGTCCATGGACCGAGTCAAATTCCAGCAAATGCGTATTGGTCTCAAGCGGGGCCAGATCGTTGATCGCCACCACGCGAATATCATCGCGCCCAGATTCCAATAGCGCGCGCAGTACGTTGCGCCCAATGCGACCAAATCCGTTAATACCTACGTTAAGTGTCATGATCTGGTCCTTTTTGATGTAATGTTAACGCTAACAATTGCATTTCAGCGATATTGTCAACCATCAATCAAAACCCGGCTTATCGCCAGAAAGCGATCCATTCGATCAAATCAGCAAGCTTTTTGCCCAGAAACAGCAGGTTGGCGGCATCAAACACGATCACGTCACCGACGATCATACCGATCAGGATCAGGCCAAGAACGACTGCGATGGGGTTGGTCATTGATCCGCCTGCAACAAATAAAAGGGGCAAGACTGATATGCCAGCCTTGCCCCAATGTCGCAAGAGTTTGGTTTGAAAAGCAGCGCTTAGCCCAATTGACCCATCGCCACGGCGACGTCGGCCATGCGCACAGAAAACGCCCATTCATTGTCGTACCACGCCAGAACCCGCACAGAGCGGCCGCCAACAACCTTGGTTTGGTCCGGCGCAAAGATGCAGCTATGCTCGGTGTGGGTAAAGTCGACCGAGACTTTTTTCTCTTCGTCGTAGGCCAAAACGCGGCCCATCGGGCCTGCGGCTGTGGCGGCCATGTGGGCGTTGATTTCCTCGACCGTCACTTCGCGCTTGGCTTCAAATGTCAGGAACACGGCAGACACATTAGGCGTTGGCACCCGCATCGCTGAGCCGTCCAAACGACCTTTCAGGTTTGGCAACACGTCACCCAAGGCTTTGGCCGCACCCGTCGAGGTCGGGATCATCGACATCGCCGCCGCACGGGCGCGGTACAGATCGTCGTGGCGACGGTCTAGCGTTGGCTGATCACCGGTATAGCTGTGGATCGTGGTCATGATGCCGCGTTCGATCCCGATGCCGTCATCCAGCGCTTTGGCCAAAGGCGCAAGGCAGTTGGTGGTGCAGGATCCATTCGACACCATGATGTCAGAGGCGGTCAGCAATTCGTCGTTCACACCAAACACAATGGTCTTGTCGACGTTGGTGCCGGGGGCGGACAACAGAACTTTTTTCGCACCTTGCTCGAGGTGTTTGTTCGCCTTCAGGCCGTCGTTAAAGTTGCCGGTACATTCCAGAACCACGTCACAGCCGGACCAGTCGAGTTCTTCCATTTTGTAGGTCGAAAACATCTGCATCGGCCCACGGCCCAGATCCAGTGTTTTGTCGCCAACAGTCACATCCAGCGGATAGCGCCCTTGCACAGAATCGTATTTGATCAGATGCGCGGCCGTGTCCAGCGGGCCGGTTGCGTTGACCTTGATCACCTCGATGTCGTCGCGCATTGTTTGCGAAATATGCGACAGGGTGCAGCGCCCGATCCGTCCAAAACCGTTGATACCCACTTTGATCGTCATGTCTGAACTCCTACAGAACCCGTGTCCCCGTTGAGGTGTCCTTAGACCCGTGGTGATGAACAAGAAAGAGGGAAACCCGCGCAGTTTCAAACTGTTAGCGATAAACCTGTGGGCAATTTCAACGTTGGCGCTAACAGTTTGGTTGTTTCGGCGGATCTGCGTGCTAGCCTTGAACATATCACCAAAACAAGGGGGCAGGCATGAGCGGACTTTTGGCATTGTTTGATGACGTGGCAGCGATTGCCAAAGTGGCAGCAGCCTCGGTCGACGACGTGATCGGGCAGGCGGCCAAGGCCGGGGCCAAAGCGGCAGGGGCAGTGATTGATGATGCCGCGGTGACGCCGAAATACGTCCAAGGGTTTTCGGCTGATCGTGAACTGCCAATCATCTGGCGCATCGCCAAAGGATCACTGAAAAACAAGCTGGTGTATCTGCTGCCTGCGGGCCTTGCGCTGTCTGCTTTTGCGCCTTGGGCGATCACGCCATTGCTGATGATCGGCGGGGCCTATCTGTGTTTCGAGGGGGCCGAAAAAATCGCCCACGCGGTCGGGGTCGGCGGGCACGGGCACGCCGATTATCCGCACGCGGAAGAAACCGTTGAAGACCCCGCACATCTGGAAGAAGAAAAAGCCAAAGGCGCGATCAAAACCGATTTTATCCTGTCTGCCGAAATCATGACCATCGCGCTGGCCGCCATTCCGCAAAGCAATTTCTGGATGGAGGCCGCGACCCTTGCCGCCGTCGCCGTCATGATCACCTTTGCGGTCTACGGTGCTGTAGCGTTGATCGTTAAGATGGACGATCTGGGGCTGGCAATGGCCGCGCATGGGCGGCTTGGCGCGACACGATCCTTGGGGCGCGGTGTCGTCAAGGCGATGCCGCAAGTGATGTGGCTGCTGACCGTCATCGGCACCGCCGCGATGCTGTGGGTCGGCGGATCAATCATCATCCACGGACTTGATGTGCTGGGATTTGGACAGGTTTATGACCTATTCCACAGGATCGCCTACGCCGTCGGTCACACCTTGCCCGACGCGTTCATTGGCTTTGGCGAATGGGTGATCACAGCGGCATTGGATGGCGTATTTGGCGTCGCTTTGGGGCTGACCCTGATCCCGCTGGGCGAAAAAATCATTACGCCGCTGTGGCGCAAAGCGTTTGTTCGCTAGGGTTTGATACCCTGCCAAATCTTGTCGCCCAAAGGCACCGTTTGCGAGTGACGGAGTTCGCTGGGCGCTATGCTTAGCGCCTTTCGTGTAGGAATAGTGGTCGACTTTGGTTCTGCAAAAAAGCAAATCCATTGCACTAATCTGAAGTGCAGTCTTTGCAGAATCTAACTTGGGTTAGGCTAATTTCACTTGACACAATTAGTGTCAGGCAGAATACGGGTCCAGTATAGGTGCAGAGCATTGTTTTTAAATTAAACTTTTTTGTAATGTCTTGGTTTGTAACAAACGATTGAACTTAATTGGAGCGGAATGAATATGAAAAGAACAAGCGGCGCGTTTGCAATACTTGCAGTTTTATTGGCAGGTTGTGTTTCTCCTGCGGTGGTGCAGACAAGCACAGTGGCAGACGACGGGCTAAGTTGCGAACAAATCAAAGTTCAATTGACGCAATTGGAAGAAATCCGAGCGCAGGCCGCAAAGGGCCAGACAGCCTCGGGTGCCAACGTTGCTGCAGCCATTATTTTTTGGCCGGCTGTGATCGGGAATTATCAGAACGCCAAGCAAGCTTTGGAAGCGGCAAACAAGCGCAACGAAGTTCTTGTGGCATTGGCTAAAAAGAAACGTTGTAAGTTTTAAAATGTTTGCTGCGCTGTCGGGCGATACCAACAGCGCAGCATTTCGCCTTTGTTAAAGCAGGGCTTTGGCCTTGGCCGCGACATTTGCCGCTGTGATCTCAAAGTTTTCGTACAATTCGCCTGCAGGGGCAGACGCCCCAAAGCTGTCCATGCCGACGAAATCTGCCTTGTTGGATTTGCCGCGCTCGCCCAGCAACCACTGATCCCAACCTTGACGCACAGCCGCTTCAACCCCCACACGCACCGGACCACCGGGCAGAACGCGCTTGCGATATGTCTCTTCTTGTTCGGCGAACAATTCCATGCAAGGCATTGAAACAACACGGGTTCCGATGCCCTCAGACTGCAACAGATCACGCGCGGCAAGGGCGATTTCAACCTCGGACCCTGAGGCCATCAAGATCACCTGACGGCGACCCTCTGCGTCGGCCAGAACATAACCACCTTGGGCGGTCAGGTTCTTGGTTTTGTGCTCGGTGCGGACCGTCGGCAACCCTTGGCGGGTCAGGGACAAAACAGACGGCGTTTCTTTGGTCGTCAGCGCGATTTCCCACGCCTCGGCTGTTTCAATCGTGTCAGCAGGGCGGAACACATAAGTGTTTGGCGTCGCACGCGAAATTGCCAAATGCTCAACTGGTTGGTGGGTTGGGCCATCTTCGCCCAGGCCGATAGAATCATGGGTCATCACGAACACTGTCGGGATCTTCATCAAGGCTGCCAGACGCATGGCCGGACGCGCATAATCGGTGAAACACATGAACGTGCCGCCGTAAGGGCGGATGCCGCCGTGCAGGGCCATTCCGTTCATCGCAGACGACATGCCGTGTTCGCGAATGCCCCAGTAAACATAGCGGCCATCGCGGCTGTCGATGTCGAACACGCCCAAATCAGATGTTTTGGTGTTGTTGGATCCGGTCAAATCAGCAGAGCCGCCAACGGTCTCTGGCAGGATCGGGTTCAAGACTTCGAGAACCTTTTCAGAAGACGCTCGTGTCGCCAGTTTCGGCGCGCTTTCGGACATCTGTTTTTTGAACGCTTTAACGGTGGCCGACAGTTTTTTCGGGGCGTCCAAAGCATAGGCGCGCTCGAAGGTTTCGCGCTTGGAACGGGGCAGGGTTTCGAAATCTGCTTCCCATGCTTTGCGGGCTTCGGTGCCGCGCGCGCCGATGGCTTCCCACGCGGATTTCACGTCTGCTGGCACTTCAAACGGGCCTGTTGTCCAGCCGTATGCGGCCTTGGCGGCGGCCATTTGATCGGGGTCGGTCAAAGCGCCGTGGCCTTTGGATGTGTCTTGTGCTGCGTGACCCAAAGCGATGTGGGTTTTGCAGGCGATCATCGTCGGCTTGTTGCCTTTTTTGGCTTGGGTCAACGCCGCGTCAATGGCAACAGGATCGTGCCCGTCGATTTCAAGAACGGCCCAACCGGCTGATTTGAAACGCGAAACCTGATCGGTGCGGTCTGACAATTCAACCGTGCCGTCGATGGTGATGTTGTTATTGTCCCACATCACGATCAGTTTGCTCAGCGCGTGGCGGCCTGCCAATGTGATCGCTTCTTGGCTGACGCCTTCCATCAAGCAACCGTCGCCAGCGATGACATAGGTGTAGTGATTGACAGCTTTTTTGCCGTAAGTGGCGCGCTGGATTTCTTCTGCCATGGCAAAGCCGACCGAGTTCGCGATACCTTGACCTAAGGGACCGGTGGTTGTCTCGATGCCGGTCGCGTGGCCGTATTCAGGGTGTCCCGCAGTGATCGCACCCCACTGGCGGAAATTCTTGATCTGCTCCAACGTCATGTCTTCGTAGCCCGTCAGATGCAGCAGCGAATACAGCAACATCGACCCGTGACCGGCAGACAGAATAAAGCGGTCGCGATCTGGCCAATGCGGGGCAGATGCATCAAATTTCAGGTGCTTTTCAAACAGAACCGTAGCAACATCGGCCATACCGATTGGCATGCCAGAGTGACCGGAATTGGCGGCCGCAACCGCATCCAACGTCAGGGCGCGAATGGCTGTGGCTTTGGACCAGTGTTCAGGATGGGCGGTGCGAAGGGCAGTTAAATCCACGGGGCAGCTTCCTTTGGCAAAATTGGGCGTCATTTAGGGCTGCATACCAGTGCTGCCCCAAAGATCAAGTCGAACTGGGCGTCGTAGCGTGCGCGGTATCATGCCTTACATGAGCATCCCGCGCCAAGTCGTTGATCGTAAAGGGGGCGCAATTTTTTACACATCTAGGTAGACTTGGTTAAATACTCGCAAGCGCGGCGATTCGCATGGCCCGCGGCAACGGTGCCCAAAAGGTGCTGCGCCAAAAGGTGATGCGACGGATACGAAGGATTGAGCATGAACGACATAGAAGAGCTTCAGCGCCGGATCACGGCGGCGATGGACCGGGTGGCCTACGGGTTGGAGCAGTTGTCAGGAGCAGCAAGCGGCGATGTGGCCGAAGTCACGCGCGCCCTTGAGGATGAGAAACTGGCCAACGCCCAACTGTCCGAACGGATGCGGGTCTTGACCGATCGCCAGGAACAAGAGCTGGGCGCGCTGAAAGAGGCGACCGAGACGACAGCGTCGCGCACCCAAGAGCTCGATTTGGAACTGCAACGGCTGCGCAAAGCCAACGCCGAGCTGCGCCAATCGAACCAAGCCCTGCGCACCGCCAACGAGGCAGGTGTGGGCGAGCCGCATTTGATCAACAAATCGATGATGGCCGAACTAGAAGCCCTGCGCGCCATCCGAGCCGCAGATGTGTCTGAAACCAACGTAATTATCGACGCTCTGACCCCCTTGGTTAGCAGCGCAGCAACAGGGGAGGATGCCTGATGCCAGAAATCACAATCACCATTGGCGGCCGCCAGTTCGAAGTTGCCTGCCAAGAAGGCGAAGAACACTATCTGCACTCTGCCGCCAAAATGCTGGACGACCAAGCTCAAGTGCTGTCAGACCAAGTAGGGCGGATGCCAGAGGCACGGATGCTGCTGATGGCAGGCCTGATGCTGGCGGATAAAACTGCAAGCTTTGAGGATCAGGTGAACGAAGTGCATGGCAAATTGAACGAACGCGAAGCAGAACTTGAAGGCCTGAAAAACGCCGCAGCGCCAGAACCTGTGCGTATCGAAGTGCCGGTGGTGCCGGATGCTGTCACAGACACACTGGCCGAAATCGCAGCACGTGCCGAAGCACTGGCCGCAGAAGTTGACGAGAAAACATCGACCTAAAACGCGAAAAGGTGCGGGACACCCGCACCTTACCATTGCCATTGTTCTGATCACAAATACTCTGGGGTGAGCGCGGAACGCGCGAGGGGCAAAGCCCCAAACCCCGTTGATTAGCCGTTGGCTTCGCGAATTTTATCCGCAGCGTCCTGATCAAACGTGACGCTGTTGTCCGTGAACAGAGTGTCCAACTCGCCCGACAGCGTCATTTCTGTGATGATATCGCAGCCGCCAACAAATTCGCCTTTGACGTACAACTGCGGCACGGTTGGCCAGTCGGAATAGTCCTTGATCCCTTGGCGCAGCGCGTCGTCTGCCAACACGTTCACGTCAGCGAATTCGACGCCCATATAGTTCAGCACACCGGCCACGCGGCTGGAAAAGCCACATTGCGGCATCTCTTTGGTGCCCTTCATAAACAGCACAACATCGTTGGTGGTGACTGTGTCTTTGATCTGGGTTGCAGCGTCGGTCATGTGGGTGTTCCTTGAATAAAATATGCGTTTGGCGCGGGCCGTTCAGTCCGGCGCCTTTGTGGTCAGGGCCAGTGCGTGCAGTTCGCCGTGTGCGCCGTCCATTTTGCCCTTAAGCGAGGCATAGACCGCGCGTTGTTGTTGCACCCGGTTTTTGCCTTTGAAACTGTCGTCGATCACTTCGGCGGCATAGTGATTGCCGTCGCCGGCAAGGTCCGTGATGGTGATTTTCGCGGACGGGAACGCCTCGCGGATCAGGGCTTCGATGTCGTGGGCCTGCATCGGCATGGGCTGAGGTGCTCCGGTCATTGGAATTGCCTGACAGATTTAGGCGGGCTTTGGCCGTTGTGCAAGTCAGTTGGACCATTGCGCCGCTTTGAATGACCTTTAAGGTGGGGCGCAAGGGGGCACCACACCATGGATCTGTTCGAAAACATACCGGAACAAGCACTGGACTGGCACCGCGCGGGCAAAGGTGCGGCGTTGGCCACAGTCATTCAAACGTGGGGCAGCGCGCCGCGACGCGTAGGCGCGCAATTGGTGGTGAACGCCGAGGGGCAAATGCAAGGCTCCGTTTCAGGGGGCTGCGTCGAGGGCGCCGTGGTTGTCGAGGCGATCGAGGCGTTGCAAGACAGCAAACCGCGCGTTTTGGAATACGGGATCAGTGACGGCGATGCCTTTGCGGTTGGTCTGGCCTGCGGCGGCACGATCAAAATCTACGTTGAACCCGTAGGTGCCGCGATGCCTGAGCAAATGCTGGCCGATCTGGTGGCTACCCGCGCAACCCGAACGCCGTCCGCCTACGAGGTCAACATCGCCACAGGCGCGCGCCGTTTGGTTGAAAACGGTTACACCGAACGCTTTGCCAAGGACCGCTCAGGCTTTGAAGAAGATGGCCAAACCTTTGTTGCAATCCACAATCCGCCGCTACGCTTGGCCATTGTCGGCGCGGTTCACATCGCCCAAGCGTTGATGCCCATGGCCCGTATCGCCGGCTTTGATCCGGTTGTGATCGACCCGCGCGGGGCTTTTGGCGCACAGGCGCGTTTTCCCGGCGAAACCGTGATCGAGGATTGGCCGGACGATGCCTTAGCGACCTTTGGTCTTGATGCGCGCACTGCCTTGGTGTTGCTGACCCATGATCCAAAACTGGACGATCCGGCCCTGCACGTTGGCCTGAGGTCGGGCGCGTTTTACATCGGTGCCTTGGGGTCAAAACGGACCCACGCAAAGCGACTGGAACGGCTTGCCGCAGACGGGTTCGAGGCTGACACACTTGCGCGCATCAACGGCCCCGTTGGTTTGGACATCGGTGCCAGCAGCCCCCAAGAAATCGCCGTGTCTATCCTTGGCGCGATGATCCAGACCCTGCGGCAAATGCCATGAAATTCGGCGCGGTTCCGATTGCCGAGGCTGCAGGCACCATTCTAGCACATTCCATGACCGCGACGGGCGATACGCACTACCGTGTGCCCAAAGGTACGGTGCTAAAGGCCGCTCACCTGCGTGATTTGGCGCAGGGCGGGCATGACACAATTGTGGTTGCGCAGCTTGAACACGGCGACGTCGAAGAAAACGAAGCGGCCACGCGGCTTGCCCATGCCATCGCACCTGACGCGGCCGCATTGGGGCTGCGGATTTCAGCCGCCGGGGCAGGGCGCGTGAACCTTTATGCGTTGCATGCAGGGGTCTGTGATCTTGACGAGGCTGCGATCCACGCGCTGAACGCGGTTGACCCGATGATCACCATCGCCACCGTTGCACCGTTCCATCGCACGGATGCCAACAGCATGATCGCCACGATCAAGATCATCGCCTACGGCGTGCCTGAGATCGCTTTGCAAGAGGCACAAACAGCAGCCCGCAATGCGATTCGCGTGCAGGCCCCGACATTTGGATCAGCGACGTTGATCGAAACACAAGTTGGCACTGACAGCCCTTCAGAAAAGGGACGCAATGCGCTGACCGGGCGATTGCATCGTATGGGGCTGGTGTTGTCGGATCGCTGCGTGACGGCGCATAGCGAACAGCCTTTGGCGCAGGCGATCAGGGACGCCGTTGGCGAGGTGATCTTTGTGCTGACCGCCTCGGCCACCTCTGATCCGTTAGACGTGGGGCCGCAGGCGCTGCGCGAGGCGGGGGGAACAGTGACCGGGTTCGGTATGCCCGTTGATCCCGGAAACCTGCTGTTTTTCGGCATCTTAGGTGACAAACCTGTGATCGGATTGCCGGGCTGCGCACGCTCGCCTGCGCTCAATGGGGCTGACTGGGTGCTAGAGCGGTTGATCTGCGGTTTGACCCTGACCCAAGGCGACATCGCGGCCATGGGCGTGGGTGGTCTGCTGAAGGAAATCCCGACGCGTCCGCAACCGCGCAGCACATCCGTGACGTAACGGCGCAAGCGCGGGATAAAGTAACAACTCGCTTAAACAGCGAAGTTTTTGGTTCTCATGTGCGCATTGCCATGCTTAACTCGGAGCAAGAAGTCTAAAAATAATAAGGGAGAGAACTATGGCTCAGGTCAAAATGACCGTGAATGGCAAAGCCGCGTCCGGAGAGGTCGAAGGACGCACGCTGTTGTCATCCTTTCTGCGCGACAGCCTATTTCTGACGGGGACGCACGTAGGATGCGACACCAGCCAATGCGGCGCGTGCGTTGTGCACGTAGACGGCGTTGCGGTGAAATCCTGCACAATGCTGGCTGCCGAGGCTGAAGGCGCTGAGGTTTCAACCATCGAAGGACAAGCCGCCCCTGACGGCACGCTGAACACAATCCAGCAGGCGTTTCAGGATCACCACGGCTTGCAATGCGGGTTCTGCACACCGGGAATGGTGATGACAACTGCGGCGTTGTTGAAAGACAACCCCAAGCCATCCGAGCAAGAAATTCGTGAGCACCTCGAGGGCAATATTTGCCGTTGCACAGGGTATCACAACATTATCAAGGCGATCCTCGCCGCCTCTGGTCAGGACGTTTCTGCGCTCGCCGCAGAATAATCCATCCACGTTCAAACCCTGGGGAGGGTAAGGTGGACCTTGGTCCGCCGCAGCAACATCCGACATCATGGAAAGGCGGCGTTTCGGCCGCCTTGAGCCAGACCAAACTGTAAGGTGGATCTTGATCCACCCGACATAGGGAGCAAAACCATGCCAAAAGACGGTGACATCAAAAGCGGTATCGGCGCCAGCAGCAAGCGGCGCGAAGACATTCGGTTTCTAACCGGAGCCGGTAATTACACAGACGACATGAACATGCGCGGCCAGGCCCACGTGTTCTTCCTGCGCTCGGACATCGCGCACGGAACAATCAATTCCCTCGACACTTCTGCTGCGGCCGCGATGCCCGGCGTTGTGCAGATCTTTACCGGCGCAGAATTCGAAGCCGTTGGGTCAATTCCGTGCGGTTGGGAAGTGACAGACAAACACGGCGCGCCGATGCAAGAACCCCGCCATCCGGTTCTGGCCGAAGGCAAAGTCCGCCACGTCGGTGAACCGATCGCCGCCGTTGTCGCCGAAAGCCTTGCAGAGGCCCGCGACGCCGCCGAAGCCATCGTTGTGGATATTTCCGAGCTACCGGCCGTCGTAAACATGAAGGACGCGCTCAAAGACGGGGCCACCAAGGTCCACGACGATCTGACATCGAACCTATGCTACGATTGGGGTTTTGTTGAAGAAAACAAAGCCGCCACAGACGCTGCGTTCGAAACTGCGCATCACGTCACAACCCTTGATCTGGTGAACAACCGTCTGGTTGCCAACCCGATGGAGCCACGCGTGGCGCTGGGTGATTATTCCCGCGCGGACGATCAGCACACGCTGTACACAACCTCGCAAAACCCGCACGTTATTCGTCTGCTGATGGGCGCGTTTGTTCTGGGCATCCCTGAACATAAACTGCGTGTGGTTGCCCCCGATGTGGGCGGCGGTTTTGGCACCAAAATCTTTCACTACCAAGAAGAAGCGTTCTGCACGTTTGCCGCCAAGGCCTGCAATCGTCCGGTCAAATGGACCTCGTCCCGCTCCGAGGCATTCATGTCAGACGCGCATGGCCGTGACCACGTCACCACGATCCAACTGGCGCTGGACAAGGACAACAATTTTGTCGCTCTGCGCACAGACACACAAGCCAACATGGGCGCGTATTTGTCCACGTTTGCATCGTCGGTTCCGACGTGGCTGCATGGCACGCTGATGGCCGGAAACTACAAAACGCCGCTGATCTACGTGAATGTCAAAGCGGTGTTCACCAACACGGTTCCGGTTGACGCTTACCGCGGCGCTGGGCGCCCCGAGGCGACCTACCAGATCGAGCGTGTCATCGACATGGCCGCGCGCGAATTGGGTGTTGACCCGATTGATTTGCGTCGTCAAAACTACGTCACCGAATTCCCCTACGCCACACCTGTGGCTGTGGAATACGACACCGGCGACTACCACGCGACAATGGACAAGCTGATCGAAATCGGTGATTTCGCAGGCTTTGACGCCCGCCGCAAAGCATCCGAGGCCAAAGGCAAATGGCGTGGCCTTGGTATCAACAACTACATCGAGGCTTGCGGCATCGCGCCGTCGAACTTGGTCGGGCAGCTCGGTGCGCGCGCTGGTCTGTACGACGCGGCCACCGTGCGTGTGAACGCGACAGGCTCGATTTCGGTGATGGTTGGCGCACACAGCCACGGGCAAGGGCACGAGACGTCCTTTCCGCAAGTTGTTGCTGAAATGATCGGTATCCCAGAGGATCAGATCGACATCGTGCACGGCGACACGTCCAAAATCCCTTTCGGAATGGGCACTTACGGATCACGCAGCCTCGCGGTGTGTGGCTCTGCCATGGTGCGCGCGACGGAAAAAATCATCGCGAAATCTAAGAAAATCGCGGCGCATTTGATGGAAGCCTCCGACATGGATGTGGAACTGAAGGACGGCGTGTTCAGCGTTGCCGGCACGGATAAATCCGTCGCTTGGGGGGACGTGACACTGGCCGCCTACGTGCCGCACAACTACCCGTTGGAAGAAATCGAACCGGGGTTAGAAGAAACCGCGTTCTACGATCCGTCCAACTTTACCTACCCCGCAGGGGCCTATGCCTGCGAGGTCGAAGTTGATCCAGACACTGGCAAAGTCACGATCGAACGGTTCTCGGCGGCGGATGATTTTGGCAACGTCATCAACCCGATGATCGTGTCTGGCCAAGTGCACGGTGGCATCGCCCAAGGTGTGGGCCAAGCCCTGCTCGAGGGCTGTTCGTACGACGACAACGGCCAATTGTTGACGGGGTCCTACATGGATTACGCCATGCCGCGCGCGGATGATTTGCCGTTCTATGCGGTCGACCATTCCTGCCAAACGCCTTGCACGCACAACCCGTTGGGCGTCAAAGGCTGCGGCGAGGCAGGCGCGATTGGCTCACCTCCGTCGGTGGTGAATGCGGTGATTGATGCGTTGAATTCGGGGGGCAAAAAGGTGGCACACATCGACATGCCGCTTTCGCCGGACCGCGTATGGAATGCGATCAACAACGCCTGAGTAACGGTGCGTCCGAGGGGTAACTCTCTGACCTACAAGGATTATTTGGCACTCTAAAAACGGAACCGTTTTTGATGTGCTGACGAAAGGACAAAAAAATGTACAACTTTGAATTTGAAAAGCCGGACACGATCGCAGATGCGGTTGCGGCATTGGGCGGCGAAGAGGCCCAAGCGTTGGGCGGCGGTCAAACGCTGATCCCGACGATGAAACAACGCCTTGCGAGCCCTGCGACATTGGTCAGCCTGACGGGTATTTCCGAAATGCAGGGCATCTGCACCGGCGATGACGGATCGCTGTGCATCGGTGGGGCGACAACCCACGGTGCAGTGGCTGCGGGCGCGGGTGTCTATCCGGCACTGGCAGACCTCGCCAGCCACATCGGTGATCCTGCGGTGCGCAATCGCGGCACAATCGGCGGATCACTGGCGAACAACGACCCGTCCGCGTGCTATCCGGCGGCGGCCTTGGCCTCGGGCGCGGTCATCAAAACCAACACCCGTGAAATCGCGGCAGATGACTATTTCCAAGGCATGTTCGACACGGCCTTGAATGAGGGCGAGATCATCACCGAGGTGCGCTTTCCCGTACCTGAGGCCGCGAATTACCAGAAATTCGTGCAACCTGCCTCGCGCTTTGCGCTTGTGGGTGTGTTTGTCGCAAAATACGCCGACGGCGTGCGCGTGGCGATCACGGGTGCATCCGAGGGCGGCGTATTCCGCTGGACCGAAGCCGAAGCGGCCTTGTCTGCCAACTTCGCGGTCTCCGCACTTGACGGTCTGAGCCTGCCCGGTGACGGCATGATCGGCGATCTGCACGGATCGGGCGACTACCGCGCGCATCTGTGTGCTGTCATGACGAAACGCGCAGTCAACGCTGCGGGCTAAGGTCATCAACACAAACGAAAAAAGGCCCTGCGAAAATCGCGGGGCCTTTTTTGTATGAAATTATGTGATGATTGCGACGCTTACTTATTTCGACAACGGCCCAATCAGCATGACCATCTGGCGACCTTCCATCTTTGGAAAGTTTTCCACTTTGCCGGCCTCTTTGGTGTCCTCGGCAACCCGTTCTAGCAGTTCGCGACCCAAGTTCTGGTGCGCCATTTCACGGCCACGGAACCGCAAGGTGATCTTTACCTTGTCGCCGTTTTCCAGGAACTTGTAGACGTTGCGCATCTTGACTTCGTAATCATTGGTGTCCGTGTTCGGACGGAATTTTACTTCCTTGATCTCAATGATCTTCTGTTTCTTGCGGGCCTCGGATTCGCGCTTTTGCGTCTCGTACTTGTACTTGCCAAAGTCCATGATTTTGCACACGGGCGGGTTGGCGTTGGGCGAGATTTCAACCAGATCAAGTCCGGCTTCTTCTGACATTTCCATAGCACGGGTTGGCGTTACGACACCGACATTTTCGCCATCTGCGCCAATCAGGCGGATCTCGGCGTTGCGGATTTTATCGTTGATGCGCGGGCCAGTATCACGTTGTGGCGGCGCGTTATGAGGTCTGCGAGCGATGGCTTTCGTCCTTTGGTTATTGGCATATATCGAGAAGGCAAGTTAAACTGACCTAACACACTGCGCAAGCGGCAAAATCAGCTAGGATGCGCTGATTTGCGTGATTTTCCCCCTTGCACCTTCCGATTGCGCGGCGCATCTGACACAGGAGAAGAAACAGAGGTGTTTGATTGCCTTTGATCCAGTCTGAGGGGACAAATTGATGAAAAATCTGTTGTGGATTGTAGTTGCAGCCGTAGTCGCAGGTGGCGGTTACATGTTGTATTCGGGCCAAAGCCCAAAAGAAGTCATGAATGATGCTGCTGAAGCTGTCAAAGCACCAGAAATTCTGGAAAGCGCATCTGACGCCGTAGGTGCCGCAGTTGAAACAGCCGAAGGCGCTGTTGAAGGTGCGGTTGACGCAGCTTCTGACGTGGCCGAAGCAGTAGCAGACACCGCCGCTGACGCAGCCGATGCTGTTGCTGAAACCGCAGGCGAAGCGGTTGATGCAGCCACAGACACAGCAACTGCAGCAGCAGACGCGGTTGCCGACACAGCGGCAGCAGCAACTGACGCGGCCACAGACACGGCAGCAGCCGCAGTCGAAACCGCGACTGACACGGCAACTGCAGCAGCAGATGCGGTGACAGACACTGCAACAGCCGCCGTTGATACAGCGACCGAAGCGGCCTCTGCGACAGCAGATGCAGCGACAGACACAGCCGCCGCAGCCGTTGAAACGGCAACCGACACAGCCACCGCGGCTGCCGACGTTGCAACGGACACAGCAACAGCAGCAACAGACGCAGTGACAGACACCGCAACCGCAGCAGCTGATACCGCAACAAGTGCCGCCGAAGCTGTGACTGAAACCGCAACTGACACCGCAACGGCAGCCGCCGACGCTGTGACGGACACGACAACAGCGGCGACAGACACTGCCACGGCAGCAGCAGACGCGACAACCGAAGCGGCGACAGACACCGCAACGGCAGCAGCAGAAGCCACAACTGACGCGGCCACCGACACTGCAACCGCAGCGGTCGACGCGACAGCGGAAACTGCGACCGCCGCAGCAACCGAAGGCACAGGCGACATGGCTGAATTGCTGACAGTTGACGGCTTCAACTTGGAAAAAGTCTCCGAGATGATCGACGGTTCTGAATTGGGCGCGTTCCAAAAGACAGCTCTGAAAACAGCGTTGGACAAAGCCAAAGACAATCCTGAAGTGCTGCAAGGCGTTCTGGACAAAATCAAAGCGGCCGTCGGCCTGTAAGCCACGCCAACCAGTTACGATTTAAGCCGCGTCCCCAGATCGGGGGCGCGGCTTTTGCTTGCGCGGTGGATTTTCTTTGCCAAACTTCGGGCGTGTAGGCAGGGGGAAATATGAGCGATTGGACCATCGACAAAATGGCGGGGCATTGCGGTGCGCGCTTAACCGGCGTGCGCCTCGAAACGGCCAACCAAAGCGCGTTGGAACAGATGCGTGCGGCCCTGTTCGAACACGGCGTCATCGTTATACCGGATCAGCACCTGAGCCCCGAGGCACACATCACGCTGGCGGAATTTTTCGGGCCTATCGATGTGAACCGTTTCTTCACGCCTGTCGCCACCCACCCGATGATCGCCGAGGTCCGTACAGCGCCCGAGCAGGCGGCGGTAATTGGCGGCACGTGGCACACCGACCATTCCTATGACGCAGCACCTGCGATGTGTTCGATCCTGAGCGCACAAACCCTGCCACCCTTCGGCGGGGACACACATTTTGCTTCAATGTCAGCGGCTTGTGCGGCCTTGTCGCCCGGTCTGCGCAAGATGCTAGAGGGTGTGCAGGCGTGGCATTCGGACGGCAGTTTTGCGGACAGCAAGGTCGGGATCGACAGCGCGCAAGACGCGTTTCGCGATCCTGTGTTGCATCCAGCACTCATCAAGCACCCCGTCACAGGCGCGCCGTGCATCTACGTCAACGGTGATTTCACCACGCATTTTGAAGGCTGGAGCGTTGAGGAAAGCGCGCCGCTGCTCACCTATCTTTACGCCTTTGTCACCCAGCCGATTTTCACGGCAAGGGTGGTTTGGGAACCGGGCATGGTGGCAATTTGGGACAACCGTCTGGTGCAGCATTACGCGACCGCAGATTATTCAGGACACGCCCGCCTGATGCACCGCATCACGGTTCAAGGCGTGCCCTTGGACGCGGCTTAAAATCAGCCGACGAAGGCTTTTTCGACCACGTAGTGCTTGGGATCAGAGTTCGCACCTTCCTCAAGGCCAAAGCCTTCGAGGATCACTTTGATGTCGGTGTTCAGACCCATCGATCCGCAGACCATCGCGCGGTCTGTGTCCGCTGACATGCCATCAATCCCGAGGTCTTTGAACACGGTTCCGTCCTGCAACAATGTGGTGATGCGGCCCATTTTAGGGCTGTCTTCACGGGTTGTCGTTGGGTAATAGCGGATTTTCGCGAGGTTCTCAGGGCCGATCAATTCCTGCATCAGCTCGTCTGATTTCAGGTTTTCGATCAGCTGACGGCTGTATTCCAGCTCGGCTACATCGCGGCAGGTGTGGGTGATGATGACCTCGTCGTAGTCCTCGTAGGTTTGCGGTTCGCGCAACAAGGACGCAAAGGGGGCAAAGCCCGTGCCGGTCGAGAAAAACCAGATCCGTTTGCCGGGCAACAGCGCGTCATGCACCAATGTGCCAACGGGTTTGGGGCGCAAGATCAGCTCGTCACCGACCTTGATGTGCTGCAATTTCGAGGTCAGCGGGCCATCTTGGACCTTGATCGAGTAAAACTCCAGCTCTTCGTCCCACGCGGGCGAAGCGATGGAATAGGCGCGCAGCAGTGGTTTTTGCTTGCCGGTTTCGGAATGCGGATCGCCCATCAACCCGATCATCACGAATTCGCCAGAGCGGAAACGCAAAGACGCAGGTCGCGTCACGCGGAATGAAAACAGGTGATCCGTCCAATGTTTCACCGCAGTTACGGTTTGCGCATCGGGTAGGGTCGGGACTTTTACGGCAGATGTATCGTTCACGGGCAAAGCTTCAGTCATTGTTTGTGCACTAACAGTTTTAGACTGTTCAAACGCTGTTGAACAGTGGTTTTCGAAAAATAGCGATGTGGCGTTCAGCCGCGCAACCTAACCACGCACACGGGCTTGGTAATCGTTGGCTTTCCAATTGGCACGGAATTGCCATTGGGCTTGGGGTTGGCGGGCGGCCATGTCTTGGGTGATTTCAACCTCGTCAAAGCCCGCGCGCCGCGCCATGGCGTATTGATCAGAGATGATATGACCCCGCGCACGCAACCGACCAGTGTAGCCCGCAAGGCGCAACATGCGCGCAATGGTAAAGCCGCGCCCGTCAGCAAAGCTTGGAAAATCCACGCGGATCATCTGCAAGCAGGGCGTCAAAGCGATGTCGGCAGGGTCCGTGTCAGACGGAATGTCCAAGGCCTGCACGTCGTTGGCAGCGTCGCCAAATGCAGCGTAACCTTGCTCCCATGTGTCGGGGGTAAATCCTGTGTCATTGACGATAATGCTCATGTCGGTTCTCCTGAGCGGACCATTTTGCCATCGACAAAATGGATGCCACATTCTTCTTTTTCCGTTTCACGCCAGCGTCCTGCGCGCGGATCTTCACCCTCGGCCACAGGCGTTGTGCAGGGTTCACAGCCGATAGATGGATAGCCTTTTGCCACCAGCGGATGGCGCGGCAATTGGGTGGCATTCATGTAGCGGCGCATGTCGTCGCTGTTCCACAACGCAAGGGGATTGACCTTGATCCGCTGCGTGTTGTCTTCGACTTCGAACATGTTCAACCGCGCACGGGTGCCCGATTGATGGCGTTTGCGGCCACTGATCCAACCGTCAAATTCACCCAGCGCGGCATTCAAAGGCACGGTTTTGCGCAAGTGACAGCAGGCATCCGGATCGGTTTTATGCAGCTGGTTGGCAGGGTCGTTTTTATGTAAATCCGACGCGCGCAGCACGCGCGCATTGGTAAAGCCCAGCATCCGCGACACCCGCACCTGATAGCGCAGGGTTTCGTCAAACAGCAGCTCTGTGTCGATGAAAAGAACAGGGATGTCCTTGTTGATTTGCGCGGCCAAATGCAACAGAACGACCGAATCCGCGCCAAAACTGGACACCATGGCCAGATTTTTAAAAGAACTCATGGCGGCCGTGAACACTTCGGTTGCACCCGAATGGGCATATTGCGCGTTCAGACGGGCAATACGCCCTCGAAGGAGGCCCGAGGGCGAGCCGACAAGTGAAGTGTCCGACGCTCTGAAAGGGTGTGATGGTCTATGCAGCATTAGCCTGTGCCTCTGGATAAAGCGCAGCCTTGAACGGGGCGAGACCAAGACGGCGGTAAGTTGCAAGAAATTCTTCGCCCTCATTTCGCAAGTCAAGGTAGGTGGTTACGATACGTTCCACCGCCGGGATAATCTCGTCTGCTGAAAATCCGGGTCCTGCACGCTCGCCAACGGCGGCGGTTTCAGTGTGATCACCACCCAACGTGATTTGGTAGTTTTCAACACCCGCACGATCGAGACCCAAAATTCCGATGTGCCCAACGTGGTGATGTCCACATGCGTTGATGCATCCCGAAATCTTGATTTTCAGATTCCCAATCTCGTGTTCTAATTTGAGTTCGTCAAATCGTGTGGCGATTTCTTGCGCAATCGGGATCGAACGGGCCGTCGCAAGCGCGCAATAATCCATGCCGGGGCAGGCGATAATATCGCTGATCAGGCCGATGTTTGCAGTCGCCAGATCCTGCGCCTTGAGCGCGGCATGGATCGAAGGCAGGTCCGATTTATGAACATGCGGCAGAATCACGTTTTGCTCGTGGCTGATGCGCAATTCGTCATGGCCAAAGCGTTTGGCCAGCTCTGCCATCAAGCGCATCTGGATCGCAGATGCATCCCCCGGCGTGGCCCCGTGTTTCTTGAGGCTGATCGACACAATCGCGTACCCATCTGCCTTGTGCGGCGTGATGTTGGTGTCGGCCCAAGACCGGAAAATCGGATCGCGGTGATAGGCGTCTTTGAACGTCGCTTCGGACTTGGTCACAAATTCCGGCGCGGCAAACTGGTCAACAAAATGCGCAAGCAGCTGTTGATCGATCCCGGTAAAAGTCGATTTCAGGATCGCAAAGCGGTCGTCTACAAGGCGGCGAATTTCATCAATGCCATGCTCGTGCACAGTGATTTTGATGCGCGCTTTATACTTGTTGTCACGGCGACCGATCTGGTTCCAGACGGACACGATGGCCTCGAGATAAGGCAACAAGTCTTCTTGCGGCAAGAAGTCAGTGATGACCTTTCCGATCATCGGTGTGCGGCCAAGACCACCACCAACAAGGACCTCAAAACCGGCAAGACCGTCTTTTTCAACCATGCGCAGGCCAATGTCATGGGCGCGCGTGACGGCGCGGTCATTTGGTGATCCGGTGATGGCAATTTTGAATTTACGCGGCATGAACTGGAATTCCGGGTGATCTGTTGACCACTGGCGGATCAGCTCGGCCACGGGGCGCGGATCGGCGATTTCGTCGGCCGCAGCCCCTGCAAAATGGTCCGCCGTCACGTTGCGGATTGTGTTGCCAGAGGTCTGGATGGCGTGCATGCCAACCGCGCCCAACGCATCCAACATGTCAGGCACATCGCGAAGCTCAGGCCAGTTGTACTGGATGTTTTGACGGGTGGTAAAGTGACCGTAGCCTTTGTCAAATTTTTCGGAAATGTCAGCCAAAACATGCATTTGGGGACTGTTCAGCGTGCCATACGGAATGGCAACGCGCAGCATGTAGGCGTGCAATTGCAGATACAGACCGTTCATCAAACGCAGGGGTTTGAATTCATCTTCGGTCAGAGAGCCGTCGATACGGCGTTCAACCTGCGCACGGAACTGGGCGTTGCGCGAGGCGATGAAATCGGTGTCGAATTCTGAATATTGATACATCTTAGGAAACCTCTGTTTGGGCAGTTTGCTTGCCGTGGGCGTAGTTGGAGGGGCCCTTGGCGCGGAATGCTTCGCGGAAGTGTTTTGTCTGCAAAGAGTCGCTGGATGAGGCGTCGATGTCCATGAAATAGACCCCGACGACGTGGTTGGTCTGCTGGGATGCCTCAATTTTACGCAGATCGGCGTGTGCTTCATCAGTTAGAACTTCGGCATCGTTCAAATCGCGCGACCAACCGCTGATTGTCTGATAGATGACGTCGCCAATCAGCAGATCGTTTGCGGTGACAACTTTGGGTGTGAACGGCTTTGGCATTATGCAAATTCCCGGGTGATGAGTGTTGCGGCGGCCTCGGATGCGTCGCGCGGTGCAAGGCCGTAGAAGGTGAGGGCAGGGCCAGTCATGTTGGCATTGGCCAGATCGGTCGGCAGATGCGCCAACGTTGTGGACAACACCCGTTGACCGGGGCGTGAGGCGTTTTCGATGACCGTGATTGGTGTGCTTTGATCCGCGCCGTGCATGATCAGGCGACCTTGGACAAAGCGGGCAGATTTCTTGCCCATGTAGATTGCGGCGACTTCGTTCGGAGCTGCAAGTGCTGCCCAATCGTGATCCGCAAACCCTTGCATGTCGTGACCGGTTAGAAAGCGCACAGAGGCGTTGCGCCCGCGTTTTGTCAGGCTTTGCCCGATTGAGGCAACGGCAGCAGAGGCCGCGGTGATACCGGGCACAATGTGCCAGCCGATCCCTGCCGCGGTCACGGCGTCCAGTTCTTCGTCGAGACGTCCAAAGACAGTCGCGTCGCCGGATTTCAAACGCACCACTTGTGCGCCGCTTGCGCCGTGTTCAACGAGTAAATCGTTGATGGTGTCTTGGGGGGTCGAGGGGCCAAAGCCTTCTTTGCCCACGTCCAGCATGATGGCTTCGCGGCGGGCCAGTTCGAGGATTTCTTTGGTGATCAGGCGGTCGTAGATCACCACGTCTGCCTCATCCAGCGCGCGGCGGGCCTTGAGTGTCAGCAATTCGGGGTCACCGGGGCCAGCACCGACAAAGGCGATGTGACCTTCGCGGGCGTCACGGGCAAGGTGCGCGTTCAGCAAGTCGTCCAAGGCAGGGCGCACGGCATCGACCCCATCGGCAATCGCCTTTGGACCGGCGTTAAAGTAGTAGTCGCGCCAGAAATCGCGGCGTGCGCGCCCGAATGGCAGGGAATACGACATCTTGCGAAAGGTTTTGCCGATGCGTGCCAGTGTGCCAAGCGTTGCCGGCAGGCGTTCTTCGAGATCCGCCTTGATCGCGCGGGCAAGAACGGGCGCTGCCCCTTCGGTGCCGATGGCGATGGTGACCGGATCACGGTCAACGATGGCAGGCGTGATGAACTGGCTGTCCGCAAGATTGTCGACCACATTAACCAACGCGCCGTCGGCATTTGCGATAGCACTTGTGCGCGCGTCCTCGACCGAATCCTCATCCGCTGCGTAAAACAGCACGGCGCACATGGCATCACCGGGTTCCATCGCGCGTTTGATCAAAGTCAGTTTTCCGGTGGCGGCCCATTGCACGATCTCGGACGCAGGTTTTGGCGTAAAGACCGAGATGTTCGCCTTGGTCTTTAGCAACAAGCGCAATTTGGCCAAGGCCGCGTCGCCACCACCAGACAGCACAATGCGTCGGCCTGATGTCGCAACAAAGATCGGAAAATGGTCCATGGGTGTCGCCTCGATGTCGTTTGACTTGACCCTCAATATAGGAAATATTCCCGAAAATGCGCCATAGGCTGGCGTCGATAAGGATGATTGTTCCGATTTGGCGGTCAAGAGGAACGAAATCGTAGAAATCAAAGGAACAGGCGAATGAGCGTTCGTATTGACGAAACAGATCGGAAAATCCTCTCGGAGCTGCAACGCGATGCCAGCCAATCTTTGGACGAAATCGCCAAAGCTGTGGGCAGTTCCAAGACGCCAGTGTGGAATCGCATCCGCAAATTACGCGAGGCCGGGGTGATCGGTCAGCAGACGGTTTATCTGGATGCAGAGGCACTGGGATTCGAGGCGTGTTTCTTTGTTTTGATCCGCACGTCAGAACACGAGGCCGAGTGGCAGGCGAAGTTTCTGAAGGCCCTGCAAGACCGTCCCGAAGTACAAGAAGCGCACCGTTTGGCAGGTGACATCGACTATATTCTGAAGGTGCGCGTTCAGAATGCGCGGGCGTACGACGCGTTCTACCAAGCGCTGATTTCAGAGGTGCGGGTGCACAACGTCACGGCGCTTTTGTCGATGGAACAGATCAAATCGACGACGATGTTGCCGCTTTAGGGCGTCACAATCAGGGTTTCCAACTTGTGAAAATGGTAGCTGTTTGCGTATATTGGCTGGGCGGTGAACGTCATGTCCGGCAATGCCGCAAACAGCATTGGCAGCGCAATTTGCAGCTCTAACCGCGCCAAAGGGGCACCAACGCAAAAATGCACTCCGCCGCCAAAGGCCAGATGTGCTTTGGCGTTGTGATCGGGGTCAAAATGATCCGCATTTGGCCAAAGCGCAGGATCACGTCCCGCAGCCCCAAGCACTAACGCAATCTGTTGCCCTTTTCTGAGAGTGTGACCTAAAACGTCAATGTCTTCATAGGCATAGCGGGTAAAGATATGCAGGGGCGGGTCGTAGCGTAGCAATTCTTCGACGGTATTTGCGATCTGGTCAGGTTCCAGACAGGCACCTGTTTTTCCGTGTTCCACTAGCGTTTTGATCGCATTGCCAAGCGAGTGCACAGTGGCCTCGTGTCCTGCATTCAACAGCAAAACACAGGTGCCAATCAGTTCGTCCGTGGACAGTTTGGTACCATCTTCTTCGGCTGCAATCAGGTGGGTGATCAGATCGTCACGCGGATCGTCACGTCGTGTTTCGATGTAGGTGCGCAAAAACGTCGCGAATTCGCGGGCGGCAAATTCTGCCGCGTCTTCGATCTGGCGGTTGCGGTTGGATTGATACATCGCGACCATCGCGTTGGGCCAGCGCAACAAATCGGCGCTGCGATCCTCGGGGACACCCAAAAGACGGGCAATCACGCGCACGGGCACTTGGGTACAAAAGGCAGGGATCAGATCAAAGGGCGCATCAGGAAAATCCGCGATCAGTTCGGCGCAGATTTCGACGATATCATCGTGTAGTGCCGCGATCCGGCGCGAGGTAAAGGCGCGCAAAACAAGGCCACGCAAACGCCGGTGCCCGTCACCTTCTTTTTCCAGCATCGAGTGTTTCTCAACCGCATCAAAGGCTTGCAGATGGTCCGGCACAGGTTTGCGCTGATCGAGCGGAACTTCGCGCCCCAAGCGGCGATCACGCAAAAGCGCGTGAACCGTGCCATGATCAAAGGCGGCAAGCATCCCGTAGTCTTTCCAAAACACGACGGGCCCCTGTGTGCGGGCGTGGTCGTAAAATGCATAAGGGTCTTGCACAAACGCAGGATCGGTCGGGGATTTTGACAGCTCTTTCATGGCAACCACCAAAGCGTATGCGCGCTGGTATTTGCAAGGCACAGTTTGATAGGATGCGGTCATGGGGCGCGGTGTTTTCAAAAGATTGGTGATCGTATTGGCGTTTTTGGCGCTGGTGGCGGCCGTGTCAGGCGGCGTTTGGCGCTATGGATATGTGCAGGCGCTGACCCAACTGGCGCGGCAGGGCGCTGTCGATCTGGCCTTGGCCAGCGACCGTTTGACAGGGCAGTTGCAACGCTACCGCGAACTGTCGGTGCTGACGGCGGATCGTGGCGAAGTCACGCAAGCCATTCGCGGGCAGAGTGCGACATCTGTCAAAGCACTACTGCTTGATATTGCTGATAAAACCGCCGCGTTAGATGTGATGTTGGTGGATCGAACGGGGCGTGTCGTGCAGGCAGCACGCAGCGATGCCGGTGCCGATCTGAGCCAAACCGTATACGTACGCCGCGCGATGCAGGGCGCGTTGGGCTGGGCGCACGGGCTAAGTCGACCGCTTGCTGCGCGCGCATATTACTACGCGGCACCGGTGTTTGACGGGCAAAGCAAGGTGATCGGTGCCGTGGTTGTTGCGGCGAATATTGCGGGCATCGAATGGGATTGGGTCGGTGGCAACCCTGCCGTGTTTTTCACGGATCAAGCGGGCGAAGTGTTCATTTCTAACCGCTCGGAGCTGGTGTTTTGGCGCAGACCTTCGGGGCAGGCGGGTTTGGTGCCTCCTGTTGGGCAAGCTCCTGATTTTGATAGTTTCTTTCAAGGTCGGTTCGAGGTTTGGCAGCTTGGGTGGGGGCCATATTTGCCGCAAAATGCACTGCATATCACGCGCGAACTGCCCGTGATCGGTTTCATCGGCGAAGTGTTGATGGATGTGCGACCTGCACGTCGTTTGGCGCGGCTGCAAGCGTTGGCTGTGGCAGCCCTTTTCCTCGCGTTTGGCGCATTGCTGTTTTTGGCCACAGAACGACGCCGCACCTTGGCCGAGGCGAACGCCCAGCTAGAGGCGCGCGTGGCGGCGCGCACCGCAGAATTGGAAGACACCAACACGCAACTGCGCGCACAGGCCAAAGAACGCGAACAAGCCCAAACCGCACTGGCGCGCGCGCAATCTGATTTGGTGCAGGCTGGCAAACTTAGCGCGTTGGGGCAGATGAGCGCGGGGATCAGCCACGAATTGAACCAACCGTTGATGGCGATCCGCTCGTTTGCGGAAAACGGCGCGCAATTCATGGAGCGGGGCAAGCCGGAGCGTGCGGGCGAAAACCTGATCCGGATTTCCGATCTGGCGCGACGCATGGGGCGCATCATCAAAAACCTGCGCGCGTTTGCAAAACAAGAAAGCGAACCGTTGTCGCGGGTTGATTTGGTGGCAGTTCTGGACAGTGCGCTTGAGCTGATGCAACCGGGCATGGATCAGGCGGGTGTCGTTCTGAATTACGCCCGCTCGGATCATCCCATTTGGGTGCGCGGCGGAGAAGTCCGCCTTAGCCAAGTGTTTATCAATTTGATCTCTAATGCGGTGGATGCGATGGGTCAAAGCGTGAAAAAATTCATTGAAATCAGCATCAAAGAAGGCGATCTTCTCGTTGTTAACATCTGTGATACAGGGCCCGGAATTGACATGCCCGACAAGGTTTTCGATCCGTTTTACACCACCAAAGAGGTCGGCGCGTCCGAAGGCATGGGGTTGGGATTGTCGATTTCTTATGGCATCGTCCAAAGCTTTGGTGGTGAAATTCGCGGCGCAAACACGCCGAGCGGGGCGATGTTCACCGTGCAACTGGAACGCTGGGATGAAGGGAATAGCACGTGAGCATCCAGGTTTTGTTGGTTGATGATGACGCCGCTGTCCGCGACGCTGTGGCGCAAACGCTGGAATTGGCCGAGCTTGAGGCGATCACAGCCAGTTCGTTTGTTGCGGCCAAGGACCGGATCACAGCCGACTTTGATGGTGTCATTTTGTCGGATATTCGGATGCCGGGGCGGGATGGCTTTCACCTTTTGGATTACGCCAAAGCCCAGGATCCCGACCTGCCTGTGATCTTGTTAACCGGCGAAGGTGACATTCCCATGGCTGTCCAAGCTATGGCGCAAGGCGCGTTTGGGTTTTTGGAAAAACCATGCGCACCCAGTGATTTACTTGCCGTTCTTCAACAAGCGCTTAAGACTCGTGGGCTAATTTTGGAAAACCGCAGGCTTAAACATTTGGTCGAAACCGGCGACCCTGCTGCGCGGATGTTGTTCGGGCAATCTGAACTATCAGACAACCTGCGCGCCCGTGTGCGGCGCGTCGCGCAACTGGACGCCGAGGTGCTGATCACTGGTGCTCCTGGTACCGGCATTTCCAAGGTGGCCCAGGTGATCCACCTCAGTTCCGTGCGCTCAAAAGCGCCGTTTGTGAAACGTGCCGGGTCCGGCATGACGCCCGCGGTTTTGAGCGACGCCTTCGATGAGGCCGCAACCGGTTGCTTGTTCATTGACGAAATCGTGCAACTGCCCGCTGACACGCAATTGTCCCTGATTGAGGCGCTGGAACGCGGTGCGCAAACGCGGCTTTTCGCTGGCAGCACAGGCGATTTGCAGATGGCTGTGCAGGCTGGTCAAATGAATGCTGACTTGTTCTACCGTCTCGATGTGATGCCGGTGCGCATACCGTCTTTGGCCGAACGCCCCGAGGATATTCCCGTGTTGTTCCGCCAATACGTGGCCTTAGCGAGTGAGCAGGCGGGGCTGACTGCGCCAGAAATTAAACCGCAATTTGCGGCAGCCCTGATGACCCAAGATTGGCCCGGAAACGCGCGATCCTTAATGAGTGCCGCCATGCGGTTTGTGTTGGGCATGCCCGAGGACGTGACCCAAGCCGCCGAAATGGGGTTGTCAGAGCAGCTCGCGCGGGTTGAAAAGTCACTGTTGGTCGCCGCATTGGGCCGTCACAACGGGCGCGCGATTGAGGCTGCAGAGGTACTGAAATTACCGCGAAAAACCTTTTACGACAAGCTGACGCGCTACGGGATTCGGCCAGAAGATTTCCGCCGATAAGACGTGTGGAAATCCGCACAAACGCGATTTTCACTGTGCGGATTTCCGCACACAAAGCGATGATGCGCTGCGCGAGCACATTGGGAAATTCCCTCAACACTCTGTAATTTATAAATATTAAGGCGATTTGCGCACGATCGACACAATTCGTTGCCGCGTCCTGTCAAATCCTATCAAATATGCCCGACGCAAGCCCAATGAGGCTGCGCACGACATTTTGAAAACTCTGGGAGGAGACATCTTATGAAATTCTTTACCGCCGCTGCTGTGGCCCTGACCATGTCCGTCAGTGCAGGTGCCGTTCAGGCTGCTTGTGATGATGGCGAAATCGTCATCAAATTCAGCCACGTCACCAACACCGACAAGCACCCAAAAGGCATCGCAGCCACATTGCTTGAAAAGCGCGTGAACGAGGAAATGAACGGCAAAGCTTGCCTCGAAGTGTTCCCGAACTCGACGTTGTACAACGACAACCAAGTGCTTGAGGCGATGCTGCAAGGCGACGTTCAATTGGCGGCCCCATCGCTGTCCAAATTCGAACAGTTCACCAAGCAATTCCGCATCTTCGACTTGCCGTTCATGTTCAAAAACATCAACGCTGTAGACGAGTTTCAGAACTCTGAAACCGGTCAGGCAATGAAAGAATCTATGACACGTCGTGGTCTTTTGGGCGTTGCGTTCTGGCACAACGGCATGAAGCAAATGTCGGCAAACGTGCCTTTGAACGTGCCGTCAGATGCGAATGGTCTGAAGTTCCGCGTACAAAACTCTGACGTGCTAAAGGCGCAAATGGCTGCGATGGGCGCATCCCCGCAGCCAATGGCGTTTTCCGAAGTGTACGGTGCGTTGCAAACCGGCGTTGTCGATGGTCAGGAAAACACCTGGTCCAACATCTATGGCAAAAAGTTCTTTGAAGTTCAAGACGGTGTGACCGAAACCGATCACGGCATCATCGACTATTTGCTGGTGACCTCGACTGATTTCTGGGACAGCCTGCCAGACGATGTCCGTGACCAGCTGGCCACCATCATCGAAGAAGTCACAACCGCGCGTAACGGTGAATCGTCTTCTGTGAACGCGTCCAACAAGCAAGCGATCATCGATGCGGGCGGCACAGTGCGCACGCTAACAGCTGAGCAACGCGAAGTTTGGGTATCCACGATGAAACCTGTTTGGGAAGAGTTTGTTGGCGACGTTGGCCAAGAAAACATCGACGCAGCCCAAGCGATCAACGCCAAGCACTAATCGTCAAAGCTATCGTGCCCGACCGGTTTGCAAACTGGTCGGGCGCAGTTTGCAAATACACCAAGATTTACACACCAAGATTTATCGGGGAGGGCAGGTCCGTGGCACAACGCTATGAACCCAAAACGGCGCTGGCGCGCTTTGTACACGAGTTTGAAGAGACCGTGATCGCGCTGTTGCTGGGCGCTATGACCATCATCACCTTTGCGAATGTCGTGTTGCGCTACGGCTTTGGTACTGGTCTGATCTGGGGTCTTGAAATGGTGACCTTCCTGTTCGCATGGTTGGTGCTTTTTGGAGTGTCCTACGCTGTCAAAGTCACCGCCCATTTGGGTGTCGACGCCGTCATCAACCTGTTTTTACCACCCACCCGCAAACTGTTGGCGTTGATTGCCGCCGCTGTTTGCCTTGTCTACGCAAGCTTGGTTCTAAAGGGCGCGTGGGACTATTGGGCGAACTTTGCCAACCTGCCACAGACCACGGGGCGCTGGTTCCCGACGGGGTTTGAGGAAATGAAACGCTCGTCTTATCGCGGCTGGTACGAAGTCATCGATATTCCGTTGCCTGAATGGCTACGCTGGATCGAACCGATCATGAATGAGGGCGAAGAATACGAGAAAATTCCACGCTTTATTCCTTACGCGATCCTGCCCATTGGCATCGGCTTGCTGTTGTTCCGCTTTATCCAAGCCACCGTGCGTTTGGTCAAAGACGAGGCCACAAGCCTGATCGTCAGCCACGAGGCCGAAGACGATGTCGAAGCCGTCAAACACATGAACCAAGGGTCATAAGCTATGGAAGTCGCAGTTCTTTTCGCCATGGTTGTCACCATGATGCTGATCGGTGTGCCGATCGCGGTCTCGCTTGGCATGTCATCGATTATCTTTTTACTGGTGCTGAGCGACACGTCGCTGGCGTCTATCGCGCAGACGTTGTTTCAGGCCATGGCGGGCCACTACACGCTGCTGGCAATCCCGTTTTTCATTCTGGCCTCGACGTTCATGTCGACAGGTGGTGTGGCTAAACGGATCATCCGGTTTTCTATCGCTTGCGTCGGGCATTTTCGCGGCGGTTTGGCGATTGCGGGTGTGTTTGCGTGCATGATCTTTGCAGCCTTGTCGGGCTCTTCGCCTGCCACTGTGGTCGCCATCGGATCCATCGTGATCGCCGCAATGACGCAGGCGGGTTACACCAAAGAATTCGCCGCAGGGGTGATTGCCAACGCAGGCACGCTTGGCATTTTGATCCCGCCGAGTATCGTGATGGTGGTCTACGCTTCTGCCACGGACGTGTCCGTGGGACGGATGTTTTTGGCAGGGATCATTCCAGGCCTGATGGCCGGCACCATGCTGATGATCACCATCTACATCATGGCGCGCATCAAAAATATGCCGGCAGGTCAGTGGCAGGGCTGGGGCGAAGTGCTGCGCAGCTTTGGTGACGCGTTCTGGGGCCTGATGCTGATCGTGATCATCATGGTTGGAATTTACGGCATTCCGGGCCTGACCAAGGCGTTGTTCACGCCGACCGAAGCGGCTGCTGTGGCGTCGGTCTACGCATTCCTCGTCGCGGTGTTTGTCTACCGTGACATGGGCCCGCTGAGCCGCCCCGAGGGCGAGAAAAACCTGACCCTGCTGCAAAAACCGCATGCGATCATCACGGCGTTCTTTCACCGCGACGTGCGCGATGCGCTGTTTGAGGCTGGCAAGCTGACGGTCACGTTGATGTTCATCATCGCCAACGCGCTGATCCTGAAACACGTGCTTACGGACGAACAAATCCCGCAACACATTGCCGAGGCGATGCTGAGCGCTGGCTTTGGCCCTGTGGTGTTTTTGATCCTCGTTAACGTGATTTTGCTGATCGGTGGTCAGTTCATGGAACCGTCGGGTTTGTTGGTGATCGTGGCACCCTTGGTGTTCCCGATTGCGATTGAACTGGGTATTGATCCGATCCACTTGGGCATCATCATGGTGGTCAACATGGAAATCGGGATGATCACGCCGCCGGTTGGGCTGAACCTGTTCGTGACGTCCGGTGTGGCGGGCATGCCAATGATGTCAGTCGTGCGCGCAGCCTTGCCGTTCTTGGCCGTGCTGTTCGTGTTCCTGATCATGGTGACCTACATTCCAATCATCTCGACGTTCATTCCGAACGCGGTGATGGGGCCTGAGATCATTACGAATTAGGATAGCTGGGGTGCGAGGCGCTGCCTCGCGCTCCGGAGTATTTTGGATCAAGACAGGCTTAGGATGCGGCGAGGGCTGCGATGATTGGATTGAAGTCGTCGGCTTTGAGGCTGGCGCCACCGACCAATGCGCCATCTACGTTTTCTGCCTGAAAGATTTCGGCAGCGTTGCCCGGTTTTACGGAACCGCCGTATAGCAGGGAAATGTTGTTTGCGACCGTTGCGCCAAAACGTTCGGTGAGTTCGGCGCGGATGAAATCATGGACCTCTTTGATTTGATCCAGCGTCGGGACTTTGCCGGTGCCAATGGCCCAGATCGGTTCGTAGGCGACGACCAGATTGTCTGCGGTTGCGCCGTTGGGAATAGAGCCTGACAATTGCCCAGCGATGATATCCAGCGTGTTGTCGGCCTCGCGATCCTCAAGGCTTTCGCCGATGCACAGGATTGCAATGAGCCCCGCGGCCCACGCGGCTTTGGCCTTGGCGCGCACATCACGGTTGCGTTCATTGCAACCTTCGCGCCGCTCGGAATGGCCGACGATGACGTAGCTGGCACCAGCGTCTGCGATCATCGGGGCTGACACGTCGCCGGTGAATGCGCCGCCGTTCTCGTGGTGGCAATCCTGGGCACCGATGTGCAGGCTGTTTGCTGCACCGATTTCTGCTGCGCGGAACAATAGGGGGGCAGGCGGGCAAATGACGACAGTGCAGTCTGCAGGCGCTGTGAGTGCTGACAATTCCGCCAAAGCCGCGCTCGAGCCGTTCATTTTCCAGTTGCCTGCTGCCAGTTTACGCCGCATTGCTGATCCCCGTTTTTTGAATTTTCAACGTGGTAACACTTGGCGGCAGGGCGAGCAATGAATTGCGCTGCCTATAGGTGGGCGATTGCGCGTCGTGCCTAGTCACAGGCGGCAGATGGGTCATCACGCAACTCGTCCGGTATTTCCCAATAGGGCATTGCGGATTGCGCGCCATTCTTGCGTTGATACGTCCAGCGGTCCCAGCCTGCGTTGTCATAGATGTCGATCATGTCGCCTGCGCCCTTTAGCAAAAGCGCCCCGTCGCTGCGCATTAACGCAAAGATTGAGCCGTCCAGGTAAATCCCCAAACCGCCGAACATTTTTCGTGTTGTGAGAGGCCCCAAATCCGAGAAGAGGTCAGTGACAAAACCGATTTCTTCGTCGCTCAGTGCCATTACATGCCGTCGAACTTGATCGATTCACCGCAGCCACAGGCTTCGGTCACATTGGGGTTTTTGAACTTGAAACCAGATTCCAGCAGCGTGGTTTCATAATCAATTTCGGTGCCAAACAGGAACATCTGCGCCATGGGCGCGATCAACACGCGCGCGCCATCTTGTTCCACAACTTCATCGTTGGGATCGCGTTCAGCCACGTAATCCATCGTGTATTCCATACCCGCACAGCCGCCTTTTTTGACGCCGATGCGCAAGCCATTGTGCCCGCCAGACGCCATAAGTTTGGCAATTTGCGAGGCTGCTTTTGGCGTGATGGACACGGCATTTTTACCGGGAATGGAAAACATGGATCGGCTCCTTTGATCCTAACTTAGGTGCACTGCATACGCATCACAAGCAGCGCGCTTACATAAAGCCCAGCTCGAGGCGGGCCTCGTCTGACATCATTTCCATGCCCCACGGTGGTTCCCAGACCAATTCCACATCGACCTGTTTGATGCCGGCGATGGGTTCAACCGCATCTGCGACCCAACCGGGCATTTCACCCGCAACAGGGCATCCGGGTGCAGTCAGCGACATCAACACTTTGACTTCGTTGTCGGCGTTGATGTCGATGGTGTAGATCAGGCCCAGCTCGTAAATATTCACCGGAATTTCAGGGTCATAGACCGAGCGGCACGCCTCGACCACGGCGTCATACATCGGGTGATCGGTGGTTGATGGCACAATCAAAGGTGCGCCTTCTAGCATTTCGTTGGACATTGTGGCTCCGGTCTATTCGTCTTTTGGCGTTTCCTGAGTGTTTATATAGGGTTTGCGTTGGCCCCCGTCCAGTGGCGGCGCGTTACACCTTACGCTTTCGTGCGGGTTGCGGGCGCACGCGTTCTTCGATCATGTCGTAGATCAGGCCGACAATGTCCTTGCCGGATGCTTTTTCGATGCCCTCAAATCCGGGGGATGAATTGACCTCCAGCACTTTGGGGCCGGTTTCAGAGCGCAGCAGATCAACGCCGGCTTTGCCCAGATTGAACGCGCGCGCGGCTTTTAATGCTGTCTCGCGTTCTTCTTTTGAAATGCGCACAACTTTGGCAGAACCGCCGCGGTGCAGGTTGGATCGGAAATCGCCGTCAGCCCCTGTGCGTTTCATCGCCGCCACGACTTTGCCTCCGACGACCAAGCACCGGATGTCTTCGCCCGCGGCCTCTTTGACAAAATCCTGCACCAAAAAGTTGGCGCGCAAGCCGCGGAATGCGTCAATGACAGACTCGGCTGCCTTTTTGGTTTCGGCCAACACAACGCCTTTGCCTTGGGTGGATTCAAGCAGTTTCACAATCAGGGGCGCTGTGCCGACCAAACCCATCAGGTTGGTGGTGTCTTTGGGGGATGCGGCAAAGGCGGTGGTCGGCATGCCGATCTGTTTAGAGGCTAAAACCTGATGCGCATGCAATTTGTCGCGCGACGCGGTGATCCCGGCCGAGCCGTTCACACAATAGGTGCCGATGGTTTCGAACTGCCGGATCACCGCGCAGCCGTAGGGCGTGATCGAGGCCCCGATGCGCGGCACAACCGCATCAAAGCGGGGCAGGCGTTTGCCGTCGTAGTGCACTTCGGGCGACATCGCGTTTATCGCCATGTAGCAGCGGGTGGTGTCGATAACCTCGACCACGTGACCGCGCGCCTCGCCCACATCGACCAGACGCTGTGTGGAATAGTTTGCCTCGCGGCTTAGCACCGCAATCCGCAAGGCGCGTTTGGGGGCACTGCGACGCATATCGGCGGAATGGTAGACATCATAGCTCAGGTCCGGTTGCAGCCGTTTTTCCGAGGCCGTGATCGAAATGTGGTCTTGCAACGCTTGGCGCCCCAGCAACATGCGGCTGTTCATGCCGGCACGGTTGGTCAGCGTCACCTCGATGGGCCAGTTTTGACCGGCCACGTGTAAATCAACTTCGATCACATAGCGCAATTCGGATTCGCCATTGGACGAGGTCACCTCGCGCCGGTCCACAATATCGGCAGAGCAGGTGATCGTGACGCGATCGTTGCCCGCGATGGGATGCACCAAAAACCGCACTTTGGGTTTTGCCGCAGGCCCGAACACTTCGATGTCATGGGCATGCAACGCAGACGTGCGCGCGCCGGTGTCGATTTTAGCCTTTAGCGCAGGGAGGCCCAGGCCGGGCAATGCGATCCATTCTTCCCAGCCGAAATTCAAATTTTCCATGTGATGTGGTTCCCCCTGTGAACACTCAGGCTAGCAGGGGTTGGGCACCCTCACAACAGGAACGGCGTTAACCTTTGAACTTGCTGGTTTTTTCAGCGGCAAGGCGGCCCTTGTCCATAAAATGGCTGACCATGACGGGGGTGGCAAGCGCGTAGGCTTGGTCCAGTGGCAGGTCGCGATGTGCGTGTAGGGCGGCTTTGCCGGCACTGATCGGCCCTGCGTTGCGGGTGGCAAGCTTGATCGCGAAACCGTGGGCGTGTTCGTACAAGGTATCAGAGGCTATCACCTCGTTGATCAGCCCTGCATTCAGCGCCCACTCGGCGGATTTGTTTTCGCCCGACAGCAGCAATTCCATTAGGTGTTTGTGCCCGATGCTGCGCGAGACACCGACGGCTGGCGTGGTGCAGAACCCGCCGTTGTTGACACCGGGCAGGCAGAACTGCGCGCGCGGGCTGGCAAAGGCCAGATCGCAGGACGCCACCATTTGCAGGCCAGCAGCCGTGGCGATGCCGTCAACCACAGCGATTGTCGGTTTCGCAAAGGTAGCGAGGGTTTGCATCATCTGTGCGCAGGCGTCGAACAGTTCATGCAAGAACGCCTCGCCGTGGTCATCCGCATCGCGGTGGCGGTTGATTTCTTTTAGGTCGTGGCCTGCGCAAAAGATGTGGCCGGGGGCGGACAGGATCACGACGTTCACGTCAGGATCACCCGCGGCATCGTGCAGGTGTGCATGAATGCTTTGGATCATCGCCAGCGACAAGGGATGCGCGGGGGCGGCCCCCAAGGTCAGAGTGCGCACGCCAACTGCGTCTGTGACATCAACAAGCGGAGAAGATTGCATCTGGTTCATCGCGGCACCCTTTTGATCTGCATCATCACTGTGCCGCGATACGTGTGTTGGTTCAAGTTCAGTCGTTGATGTCGTGCATCACGCGGCGTGCGCCACTGCTTTGCTTGCGAAACATCACCCGCAAGACGATCCAAGACACCAAAGACAACCCTGTGAACACGGCGATCGCCACGGGGGCGGTCATCGCGGTGGGGAACAGGGCAATGATACCTGTCATGATCACAGCGCCGATGGCAAAGCCCAGAAAGATAAAGCCGGGCAACAGCACCTCAAGCACCGCCAACCCCAAGGCCGTGGCAAGCCAGACCCACCAGATCGAAACCAGCATGTCCATCAGCCTTTGCCCTTCAACAGTTTGAACGCATCGCCAAAGGCCTCAAGCGCTTGGGCGGGGATCAGAATTGTGGAACTGCCAGCGCCGGCACCCATTTTGTTGATGGATTCGACCTGCTTTAGGGCAATCTGGTACTGCGCCGCTTCCAGGCCGTTTTCGTTGATCGCGGTGGCAACCACTTGGGTGGCATAGGCTTCGGCATCGGCCAGAACCCGGCGCGCCTTGGCGGTTTGCTCGGACGCATATAGCTCAGCGTCGGCAGACAGTTCGACCGCACGTTTGGACCCTTCGGCCTCGGTCACTTGCGCACGACGCGCACGTTCGGCATTCAGTTGCTGCATCATGGCGTTGCGGGTGGCTTGGTCCAGGTTCACGTCCAGAATTTCGGCGCGCGTCACCTCGATGCCCCAATCATCAACAGCGCTTTCCACATGTGTTTGGATTGTCTCGATCAAGGAAGACCGGTTGGCCTGCACCTCGTCCAGATCCATTTTACCCAGTTCGGCCCGCACGATCCCTGCAACAGTTGTGGAAATCGCGCTGTCAACGTCGCGGATCCGGTAGACTGTCTTTTCCGGCTCGATAATGCGGTAGAAAACCGATGTGTCCACCTGCACCAACACGTTATCACGCGTTATCGCGTCTTGAGATGCGGTTGGCAGCTGACGTTCCAGAATGGAAATCTTATGCGCCACCCGATCAAGGAACGGCACGATCATGTTGATCCCAGGCCCAAGCACCGAATGCAGCCGCCCAAAGCGTTCAATCACATGCTGTTCTGACTGTGACACGATGCGGACCGATTTGAACACCAGCACGATGAACAGCAAAGCCAGCAGGATGTAGATTACGTTTTGTTGCAACAGGTCCAGTATCAGGTCTTCGAACGGCATTTATGTATCCTTAAATATACTATTGCCGCTATATATGGGGATTTTTTGGCGAAAATTCAAGCTATAGACGTGCAACAGGGCTTGGCCCAAGACGCGTTTTGCGCCACAGGGGGGCATGACCAAAATTAGTTATGAATTACACGCCACTGATGGCAAAGCCCGCACCGGCGTGATCAAAACGCCGCGTGGCGATATCCGCACGCCTGCGTTCATGCCTGTGGGCACGGCCGCCACCGTCAAAGCGATGATGCCCGAAAGCGTGCGCGCCACAGGGGCCGACATTCTGCTGGGCAACACCTATCACTTGATGTTGCGCCCGACGGCTGAACGGATCGACCGTTTGGGGGGCTTGCACAAGTTCATGAACTGGGATCGCCCAATCCTGACGGACAGCGGTGGGTTCCAAGTGATGAGCCTTGCCAGCCTGCGCAAGCTGACCGAAAAAGGTGTGACGTTCAGATCCCACATCGACGGGTCCAAGCACGAGATCACGCCGGAACGCTCGATGGACATCCAAAAGCTGCTCGGTTCTGACATTGTCATGTGTTTTGACGAATGTCCGGCGCTGCCAGCGGATCGTGATCGCATCGCCGAAAGCATGCGTTTGTCGATGCGCTGGGCTGAACGCTCAAAGGATGCATTCGGGGATCGCCCCGGTCATGCGCTGTTCGGCATCCAACAAGGCGGGCTTGAGCAGGACTTCCGCGAGGAATCTGCCGAGGCGCTGAAGAACATCGGTTTTGACGGCTACGCGGTGGGCGGTCTGGCTGTGGGCGAGGGGCAACAGGCGATGTTCGATTGCCTCGATTACGCGCCCGATCAGCTGCCCGTCGATAAACCGCGCTACCTGATGGGCGTTGGCAAGCCCGACGATATTGTGGGTGCTGTGGCCCGTGGCATCGACATGATGGACTGCGTGCTGCCGTCGCGTTCAGGGCGCACGGGGCAGGTGTTCACGCGCGCCGGTGTGGTCAACATCAAGAACGCGCGCCACGCGGATGATCCGCGCCCTCTGGATGAAAATTGCAGCTGTCCGGCCTGTTCGAGCTACAGCCGCGCCTATCTGCACCACGTGTTTCGCAGCAACGAGATGATCTCGGGGATGTTGTTGACCTGGCATAACCTGCAGTACTTCCAGGACATTATGGACGGCATGCGTCACGCAATCGTCGCTGGCACGTTCACGCAGTGGCAGTCTGATTTCCATTCAGGGCGCGCGCAGGGCGACATCGAACCCTTATGAAACGCACAAACTTTTGAAAAGCACTTTGGCCCCATCTTTGTGGCTGGTGATCGGCGGCGTAATCTGGGGCTTATTCTGGATCCCGCTGCGGATGCTGGGCGAGGCTGGGTTTCAGGCCGCATGGTCCGGGTTTTCGATCTACGCTGTCAGCGCGCTGATCATGTTGCCCGTGATCGTGATGCGGGCGCGCAGCCTGTGCGCAGGGGGGCTAGCCTTGCTGATTTGCGGCGCACTGACCGGCACGGCCCTTAGCCTGTATGCCACCAGCATCTATTTCACCGATGTGATCCGCGTGATCCTTTTGTTCTACCTCGCCCCCGTTTGGGGCACGCTGCTGGGGTTGGTGTTCTTGGGCGAACGGCTGACGTGGTTCCGCGTGTTGGCCTTGATCATGGGGCTTGGTGGTTTGATCGTGGTGCTGTCGCCAAACGGCGCGTTCCCACGCCCCCAAGGCATCGGTGATTGGATGGCGCTGTTGTCCGGCATCGCGTGGTCGCTCGGCAGTCTGCAATTGTATCGATTGCAAAGGGTGGCACCGATCGATCAAATGATCGCCTTTATCTTGGGCGGATTGATCGTCACGGCGCTAATGCTGGCGCTGGGCGGCGAAATCATGGGCAAAACCCCCGAATTTAGTGACATTCAGGCGGCTTGGGTTTTGATTTTGGTCATCGGCATTTTGACCCTGCCGATGTTCTTCCTGACGATCTGGCCCTGCGCATATCTAACGCCGGGACGCGTTGGCGTGCTGCTCATGAGCGAAGTCGTCGTGGCGGTCATATCGGCCGCGGTACTGACGGATGAAACCTTTGGCCTGCGCGAAGCATTGGGCACCGGACTGATCGTCTCTGCCGCTTTGGTCGAAGTCGCAGGACCATTTTTTACGCGAACTTCGAAGACGCATAAACAATCTTAAGAGTTTTTTGTAATTAATCAGGGCAATTGGGGCAGACAGCATTGCACCCACCGCGCCAGAAGGCCATTCTAACCCTTGAAACAGGCAGGCAAGATAACAATCTGTTAACTCCGAGAAGGAGACAGCTGAGAGTTGCCTGATAAGGGACCGCGCTGTCTTGCCAAACTAAGGAAAAGAGCATGCAAGAGCCATTGAACGCATCATACCCCGTATTGCCATTGCGCGATATCGTGGTCTTCCCGCACATGATTGTCCCGCTGTTCGTCGGCCGTGATAAATCGGTGCGTGCGCTAGAAGAAGTGATGGCAGACGACAAACAAATCCTGTTGTCGAGCCAGATGGATCCGTCCGAAGATGACCCTGAAAGCGACGGCATTTACAAGGTGGGCGTGCTGGCCAACGTGCTGCAATTGCTCAAGCTACCTGATGGCACGGTCAAGGTCTTGGTCGAAGGTCAAGCACGCGTGCGCATCACGGAATACCTTGAAAACGATAGATTTTTCGAGGCGCGCGCCGAATATCTGACCGAAATTCCGGGTGACGTTGTCACCACAGAGGCGCTGTTGCGCACGGTTGGCGACGAATTTGAACGCTACGCCAAGGTCAAGAAAAACATCCCCGAAGAGGCGCTTGCCGCTGTTGGTGAATCGACTGAGCCTGCAAAACTGGCCGACCTCGTGGCCGGCCACTTGGGCATAGAAGTTGAACAAAAGCAGGACCTGCTTGAAACACTGTCGATCTCGGAACGTCTGGAAAAGGTCTATGGCCTGATGCAGGGCGAAATGTCCGTTTTGCAAGTCGAGAAAAAGATCAAAACCCGCGTCAAAACCCAGATGGAACGCACGCAACGCGAATATTATCTGAACGAACAGATGAAGGCAATCCAACAAGAATTGGGCGACGGCGAAGACGGCAAAAACGAGATCGAAGAGCTCGAATCAAAGATTGCCGAAACCAAGCTGAGCAAAGAAGCGCGAGAAAAAGTCGACGCTGAAGTCAAAAAACTGAAGAATATGTCGCCAATGTCCGCCGAAGCGACAGTGGTGCGCAATTATTTAGATTGGATTTTAGGCGTTCCATGGGGCGTGAAATCCCGTGTGAAAAAAGACCTGAGCCGCGCTGAAAAGATCCTCGATGACGATCACTACGGTCTAGACAAGGTCAAAGAGCGCATCGTGGAATACCTCGCGGTGCAACTACGTTCGACCAAGATCAAAGGCCCGATCATGTGCTTGGTTGGCCCTCCGGGGGTTGGTAAAACGTCGCTAGGAAAATCTGTCGCCCAGGCAACTGGGCGCGAATTTATTCGCATCTCGCTGGGCGGCGTACGTGATGAATCCGAAATTCGCGGTCACCGTCGCACGTACATTGGCTCGATGCCCGGTAAAATCATTCAGGCGTTGAAAAAGGCGAAAACGATCAATCCGCTGATCTTGCTCGATGAAATCGACAAGATGGGACAAGACTTCCGTGGCGATCCAGCATCAGCCATGCTTGAGGTTCTTGATCCGGAACAAAACGGCACGTTTGTCGATCACTATTTAGAGGTCGAGTATGACCTGTCGAACGTGATGTTCCTGACCACGTCCAACAGCTACAATATGCCTGGCCCGTTGCTTGATCGGATGGAAATCATACCGCTTGCTGGTTACACAGAGGACGAAAAGCGCGAGATCGCAAAACAGCATCTTGTCGCCAAACAGGTTAAAAACCACGGCTTGAAAAAGGGTGAATTTGAACTTCAAGAAGATGCTTTGACATCGATCATCCGTCACTACACACGCGAAGCAGGGGTTCGGAATCTTGAACGTGAAATTGCAAAAACTGCGCGTAAATCGTTGACTAAAATCATCAAAAAAGAAGCGGAATCTGTCACGGTTTCTGCCGACAACCTTGATGAGTTCTTGGGCGTTCCAAAATATCGTTATGGTCTGGCCGAAAAAGAGGACCAGATTGGTGTCGTGACAGGTTTGGCCTACACTTCTGTTGGTGGAGAGCTGTTGCAGATCGAAGCGTTGAACTTGCCGGGTAAGGGGCGAATGAAAACAACCGGTAAGCTCGGCGATGTGATGAAGGAATCTATCGACGCGGCGTCATCTTATGTGCGCTCTATCAGCCCGAAAATCGGGGTAAAGCCGACCAAATTCGACAAAATCGACATCCACGTGCACGTTCCAGACGGCGCCACTCCAAAAGATGGTCCGTCAGCTGGATTGGCAATGGTCACATCAATTGTGTCGGTTTTGACGGGTATTCCCGTGCGAAAAGACATCGCAATGACCGGCGAAGTGTCCCTTCGCGGCAATGCAATGCCGATCGGAGGCCTTAAAGAGAAACTTTTAGCTGCCTTAAGGGGGGGAATCAAAACAGTTCTGATTCCCGAAGAAAACGAAAAGGACTTACCGGATATTCCGGAAAATGTGAAAGCTGGACTCGAGATTATTCCTGTTTCGCATGTGTCAGAAGTACTCAAGCATGCTCTGACCTCTGTACCTGACGCGATCGAATGGAATGAAGCTGCAGAAGAGGCGGCAGCTGCTGCGGCCGCGGCGTCCCAAGGTGTTCAACCTGCGGCGACTGCACACTGACGCGTCGTTGATTTTAGAAAATAAGAAGGCCGCTCAAATGGTTGAGCGGCTTTTTTCAGTTTAACGGTGTTTTCTGCAGTTCAGTCTAGCACCGGAATTGCCATAAGAAGCGCGAGCATCGCAACCATCGCGGTCGCACTTGAACTGCTGGCGGTCGTTTCTTGCGCGATCAACACAGGCGTCACGATCGGGTCACTCAGTGATCCTGCCATGGCAGGCGCTGCCCCAAGAGCGATGAGTGCGGCCGCTGCATATAGTGAATTTTTCATTGTTACTCCCCAGATTTCTACAATACAGCGTCGTCAGTGTGTGATTTAAACGCCAAGGTCAAGCCTGCGCTGGATATTTGCCTCAGAGTTGAATATACTGTTTCCAATCGAGAAACAGCGGGCGTTCGAAGTGCTCGCGTGACCCACGAGGCAAAGATGAGCACCACAAAACCAAAGACAACGGCCAAGAAAACAACAGCGACCAAAGCAACCGCTAAGAAATCCACTACGGCCAAAGCTCCTACCGCTGCAACACAACCAGTAGCCGTCAGCCTATCACAGACCGCAGCGACTCCTGTCGTGGTTGGCGCGCCTGAGCCAGTGATCAGCGGTCCGATGATGCGTAAAAAAGAGCTCATTGATCTGGTTGTCGAACGCTCTGGCATCAAAAAGAAAGACGCTAAACCTGCCGTGGAAGCAACGCTTGCTGTCTTGGGTGAAGCCATCGGCGACAGTCGCGAGTTGAACTTGCAACCAATGGGCAAACTAAAAGTGCATCGCGTCAAGCAAATGCCGAATGGCCGCGTTATGGTGACAAAAATTCGTCAATTGATGCCGTCGGACGCGAATGCCGAGGCCAGCGGAACCAACACTTTGCCGAGCGCCGCTGAATAGCTTCGGATAAAATTTCACACCAACTTCAAAACCGCCTTCTTGCATAGAGGGCGGTTTTTGCTCTAGCTGAGACAGAACCGCCGATTTCTCGGCCAATGGATCAGACCTAGATGACATTTCCCGAACTCTATATTTTGCGCCACGGCGAAACCGAATGGAACGCCGAAGGGCGGATGCAAGGTGCCTTGAATTCTCCGTTAACGCAGGCGGGCAAACAACAAGCGCGTCGGCAGGCTGAAATATTGCAAGCAATTGATTTAAATGGGTTTAAATCCTTGTCCAGTCCGCAAGGGCGCGCGTTTGAAACGGCCGCGATCGCGTTGTCGGGGACCGTGGCCTTTGTGCGAACCGAAGATCGTCTGCGCGAAATTGAAGTTGGCGAATGGTCTGGTAAAGTTCGCAGTACTTTGGCGGCTCCGGGTGAATTCGCAGACACGCCGGACGGTGCGCTTGAGCTTTATGAACGCGCACCGGGGGGCGAAGGGTTTGCCGCACTCGAAGCCCGCTGCAAGTCGTTTTTGGCAGATTTGGACGGACCAGCCGTGTTGGTAACGCATGGCATTACATCACGAATGTTGCGCGCAACGGTGCTGGGTTTGGGGATTCCGGGACTGGCAGAAATGCCGGGCGGGCAGGGTGTAGTTTATCATCTGAAAGATGGCATACAAAAACGTTTAACTTGAGGGTTGCGCCGCCCCAGAGGTTTGTCTAAACACCGCGTTATCGGGTCGTTAGCTCAGTTGGTAGAGCGCTTCGTTTACACCGAAGATGTCGGGAGTTCGAGCCTCTCACGACCCACCATAGCATTGAAAAAATATGCTCTAAATCAAATGCTTAATTGTTTTGGGATTTAGAGAGCTCACCAAAAACCCACTTTGTTTACTGGTTGTATCGAAGGTTTTAGAATTAGTTACAATGCGGATGGTGTAAGCCGTTCCTGCCGGGTGCGAGGCCGATTGCCGAACCACCTCCATAAATAGCGGTCGTACTTGTCAGCACGAAACGACCTGTACCTGCGATCTCAACGGCGCGCAGAACGCTTGCAGTCCCATCAATATTAATCGATTTGAACGTATCGTCGGATTGCAGCCCAACATGTGGCGCATGCAACCCCGCACAATGGAAAACACAGTCAACGCCTTCAAGCAATCTGCTCAGCTGGTTTGTGTCGCGCACGTCTGCTTGAAAAACCCCATCACTCCGGATGGCATCAATGCCAACCACATCAATGTTTCTTTTGCGCGCTTCAGCACAAATGACGCGCCCGATCCGGCCAGCCGCACCTGTTACAGCAATCGAACGCAGACCTTTCATGAGCGCGCCTGCGCAAGTTCTTTCAGCAACCAGTTACGGAAGGCTTCTACTTGGGGGGACCGGAGCGCCCGTTCTGGCTCGACGAACCAATACGCAATTCCAGTTCGAAAACGTCCCGGTAGTGGAGCCACAAGGCGTTTCGCCATCAAGGCATCGTGAGCAAGCGTTTCCCATGCAAGAAACACCCCCTGACCGGCAATCGCCGCATCGAGACATAGCGACGCGTCCGAATACATTGGTCCATCGCCAAGCTGGCTTGCCTGCATATCATTCGGGCCCAGCCACACTTCCCAGCCGAACATCGATGTTGACTCGTGAATGATCGGAACTTTTGTCAAATCTGAAGGGGCCACAATGGTGTCTGCCAGCGACGGGGCGCAAACAGGAAACACCCGTTGGTCGAACAGTTTTTCCGCATGAACATTTGGCCAGTCGCCCCACCCGACACGAATACAAGCGTCCACAGCGTTTGCGCGTGGGTCAATCACGTCGACTGAGGCATCAATCCGCACCCGGATGGACGGATGCTCTGCCGAAAAACGGCTCAAGCGCCAAACAAGCCACTTTCCAGCGAACACCGGTGCGACAGAAATTGTGATTGCATCCGTTGCGTTGGGCCGCATTGCGGTAATGCCTTTCGCGAGCTCGCGAAACCCGTCGTTCAGATGCTCTGCAAGCTGATGTCCAATGGCGGTCGGAACGAGACCTTTTGGAAGGCGTTCGAACAACTGCCGGTCCAGTTGAGCTTCGGCCTTTATGATCTGCTGACTTACAGCCCCTGGCGTGACACCCAGCTCATCGGCCGCAATACGCAAACTACCAAGACGCGCGACAGCTTCGACCGAACGCAGCATGCCAAGATGGATTCCGTTCAGTTCCCTCATATAGCTATGCTATACTACTATCTGCAATTTATCGATGCTTCAGTTAGAAAAATTCTGATTTACTGAAGTTATGCTATACCTGAGCTACGCCAAAACCCGAAAATTTTCAT
>JAQXDI010000025.1 GCA_029251465.1 Ascidiaceihabitans sp. | reverse complement strand
GTATAATCCCACTTACTATGATTGGCTCATTAGTAGGATTTACCCCTTCTATCTCAGCCCATGCGCTATTCTTGGTTGTGTAGCTGAAGTACAAGAACAAAGCCGCCCAGATCGTTGAGAAAGCAAAAAGTTCCCAAGCACCTGCTGGTGAGGTGAACAGGATAACCGCATACATTACGCCCTGACTTAGAGCGTAACATCCACATATCTTAACCATGCTCTCGGACGCTGCACCAATACCCCAATCAGCAATCGCAGCATCAGTCTGGAATAGGCATCTAAACCCATAATACAAAGACATGAGTGTGGGAATTAAGATCGCAATAAAATTAACTACTCCGCCACTAGCTTCGATCATCTTACTACTCCTTGTTGTTTGTATCGGGAGCTTAGCACACAACATGTTGATTGCCTAATCATACGGTAATCCCCCCTAAAATTAGCGGTGTTCAAAAGTAGAATTTTCTCGGCAAGACATCTGAGGAGATTTACGATGAAGAACGGACGATACAGCGACGCGCAGATCATGGGCATCTTGAAGCAGGCGGAGGGTGGTATGCCCGTCTCTGAGCTTTGCCGAGAGCATGGGATGAGTAGCGCCAGTTTCTATAAATGGCGAGCCAAGTTTGGCGGGATGGATGCGTCATTGATATCCGAGATGAAGGATATGGCGGAGGAGAACCGCCGCCTAAAGCGCATGTATGCTGAGATGAGCATGCAGAACGACCTGTTGAAGGAAGCGCTTGGAAAAAAGCGTTAAGGCCGTCTCTACGACGAGAGATGGCCATGAATGCGGTCGCACGACAAGGGGTCAGCATTGCGTTGGCCTGCCGTGCGTTTGAGATCAGCGAGACGTGCTACAGATACAGCCCAATCCTGAGCGATGAGAATGAAGAGATCGCCGATTGGCTGGAACGCCTGACCGCAAACAAGCGTAACTGGGGCTTTGGCCTGTGTTTTCTGTATCTGCGGAACGTGCAAGGCTATGGCTGGAACCACAAACGCGTCTACCGGATCTACTGCGAGCTGGAACTAAACCTGCGGATCAAGCCAAAGAAACGGCTGAAGCGGGACAAGCCTGAGCCTCTGGCGGTCCCTGACAGGCCCAACGAGACGTGGTCCATGGATTTCATGGCGGATCAGCTGGCAGACGGTCGTTCGATCAGGACATTGAACGTGCTGGACGACTTTAACCGCGAGGGATTGTGCATAGAAGTGGACTTCTCGTTGCCGGCGGAACGCGTCGTGCGCAGCTTAAACCAGATCATCGAGTGGCGCGGTCAGCCGCAAGCTATTCGTGTGGAAAATGGACCCGAATATATCAGTGGCACGCTCATGGCATGGGCCGAAAAACGCAACATTCGGCTTGAATACATCCAACCCGGAAAGCCGCAGCAAAACGCCTATATCGAGCGCTACAATCGCACTGTGCGCGGTGAATGGCTGAGCCAATACATCTTTGAAACCATCGAGGAGGCACAGGATCAGGCAACCGAATGGCTCTGGACTTACAACAACGAACGACCCAACATGGCAATCGGCGGCATCACACCCGCCATGAAACTGAAAACAGCTGCGTAAATTCTACGGCTGAGCCCCATTAAAAACGGGGGGATTACCCCGCCTTCGGGTGGCTTTTTGATTTTTTTACGGCGCTGGGGCCACGCAAAGTCGAACCGGTCTCGTCTGTAGACAGTGCCCTGCGCGTGCTCGAAGAAAACAGAAGTTTAGAGCTGAAGACCGAATTAAAAAGCGCTTTGGCCAAGCTGAAAACGGCGGATTTGGACGGTGCGCAAACCGTTCTGGTTGGGCTCTTGGATGCTGTTGATCGACGATCCGATGAATGGATACACCGACGCTGGAACAAAGAAATCGAAGACCAAGCCGGCGCGTTAGATTTGCTGCAGCTGTCGGCGGATGATTTTTACGCGCATCTCCTTAAGTTCATGCTTGATGCCTTGAACCGCGCGCAGGTTGAACATTCACCCTATGCACATTTTGTGATTGATCCGGTGTTTGACGCTCAGACGTACATTTGTCTGCTGCTGTCATCCCCGCACATCACCCATTTGAAACCGATACCCAGTCCTGAATATTTTCAGAACGGCAGGTATCAAAGATACGAGACAACCATTTCGCCAAACGCGTTTGACACAGCGCACCGTCGCGTCGGTTTTGTGTGGCTGACTATGGACCGTGTCATGCAATCGCCGCAGGTCATTGCGCTGCTGTTCAGTAAATTGGGGATGACACCGCCTGAGAAATGCAAGGCCCACACCCGCATTCAACTGGACCGCGCGGGCACACGCATTCGCCCCCACCTTGATGGTGAAAACGGCGGGCTTGTGACATTCCAGATGTACTTTCCCTTGGACAAAAGCAACTTTGACACTGGCACCGAGTTGTTTGAAAAACGTGGCGACCAGTTCGAGACCGTCAAAAAGATGAACTACAAACCGAACTTGGCCTACGCGTTTCAAATCGGCGATGACAGTTGGCACGGGGCAAAAGAACCGATGCCACAACTATCCGAGGGTCGGCTTAGCTTTCTGACGCGGTATCGGGTCGACACGTAGCCACCCGCGATTGGCCATCCACTTTGCACCCGCGGCTACGGCAAAAAAACATTCACACTTGAAGTTTTGCAAGTTTCACAATCAAAGTGAAAACAACGAGCTTTAGGAGCCAGCCCGATGTTTTTACGTACCCTCATGGCGTTTTGTTTGATTGTTCTGGCGTGGGGCGCTGCGGCTGAGGCCCAGATCATGCTTGGCACTGGCGGGGCTGTCGACACCACGCCAACGCTGCCGGATCCACTAACGACCGAGACTGCAAATGCGCTAATGTCGCGCCTGTCTGACAGCGAGGTGCGCACGCTGTTGCTGGACCAATTGAACGCTCAGGCCGTTGCATCCAGTACCCAAGAAAGCGCCGGTTTTTCCGAGTTCCTTTATCACGCGACAACGGGTGCAGCGAAGTCCGTCATGCTGCCGGTTGATCGCCTGCCAGTGCTTTACAACAGTCAATTCACCGCGTTTTCCACGTTCTTTGAACGCATCGGTGGCGGCATCGGTCTTTTGACGGCGCTGGGCTATATGGTCATCGTTTTCGGGGCCGGTGCGCTTGCCGAAATCGCCTTTCGTCGCTTTACCAGAGACTGGCGCGTCCTGCCCCCAGCCGACCCTGAAAATTTGCAACTGCGCGAAGTCATTCAGTTGTTGGTGCAGCGGCTGACCACCCAAGTGGCGTCGGTGATCGTCTTTGTGATCGTCGCCCAGACTGTCGGGCGCATCATCCTGCCTGACAATGTTTTCGCAATTGTAGCCTTGATCGGCCCTTATCTGATCGGCTTCCCAAGGCTTGCTCTGGCTGTCGCATTCTTCTTTTTCGCGCCGCTGAACCCGGAATTCCGCTTGTTGAACGTCGATTCACCAACCGCCCGCGCGTTTTGCAAACACCAGTTCTGGATCGCGATGTTGCTGGGGTTTTCGGGCGCGTTTATCCAGTTCCACAACATGTACGGCGTGCCATCAATTGAAACGCGACTGGCGTTTTGGCTGAACGTCGCGATGCATGTCTATCTGGTGTGGCTGATGTGGACGTACCGGGCCGGCGCGGTCAGCATGATGCGCGGCAGCCACCCAGACGTCAGCGTGATGGAGGACCGCATCGCGCGCGTTTACCCCTATTTTGCGATCTTCGTGATCATCGCCGTGTGGTGGGTGATCAACATCGTCGTCAGCTATGGCAACTTTGAATTGCTGGGCACCTACCCCCATTACAAAACCATGACGCTGATGTTATTCGCACCGGCACTAGACACATTGATCCGCGGTTTGGTGCGCCATTTGTCCCCTCCGATGACCGGCGAAGGCCCGGTCGCAGAACGCGCCTATCTGTCGGCAAAACGGTCCTACATCCGCATCGGCCGCGTCGTTGTTTTCGGAATGGTCATTATCGGTATCGCAGGTTTTTGGGGCATGAGCCCGTCCAACATCGCATCCGCTGGCGTTGGCCCACGGCTTGCCGCATCGATGATCGAATTTCTCGTGATCATGTCGATCGGCTACCTGCTGTACGAATTGGTGTCGCTGTACATCAACCGCAAACTGGCGGCCGAACAAACCGCAGCAGGTTACGACCCTGACGCCCAAGAGGTCGGTGGTGACGGCGGTGGCGCAGGTGGGTCGCGCCTGTCGACAGTCCTGCCGCTCATTCTCGGGGTCAGCCGCGCTGCAATCGTAGTCGTTTTCATCCTGCTGGGTCTGGGCAATGTCGGCGTTGATACGACCCCGCTGTTGGCCGGTGCCGGTATCGTCGGTTTGGCCATCGGATTTGGCGCGCAAAAGCTGGTGACGGACGTTGTGTCCGGCATCTTTTTCCTGATCGATGACGCCTTTCGCACGGGCGAATATGTCACCGTGGACGGGACCATGGGCACGGTCGAAAACATCTCGATCCGCTCGATGCAACTGCGCCACCACAAGGGGCCGGTGCACACGATCCCTTACGGTGAAATCCCGAAAATCACCAACTTTTCGCGCGACTGGGTGATCATGAAATTACGCTTTACGGTGCCGTTCGGAACGGACCCGAACAAGGTGAAAAAGATCTTTAAAAAGATCGGGCAGGACATGCTGGCAGTTCCTGAATTCGCGGATGATTTCCTGCAACCGTTCAAATCCCAAGGCATGCTGGAAATCGATGATGTCGGCATGGTGTTTCGCGGAAAATTCATGGCCAAACCCGGCACGCAGTTCACGCTGCGCAAGGAAATCTTTAACCGGGTGAACGCTGAATTTGCAGCCAACGGTTTGGAATTTGCCCGCCGTGAAGTCCGGGTTGCACTGCCATCCATGGACACGTCCAATCTGACGGAGGATGATAAATCAGCGATCTCGGCCGCCGCAACGCAAGCGGTTCAAGATGTCATGCCAGAGGACGCCGCCGCCAAAGACAAGCAGTAGGCAATTAGTTGAGAATGCTAAATTGTCGCCTGATCGCGGCATCTTGGTCGTCTGTCAAATAGGTTGGGTGATGCTCTGCCAGTATCGATTTGGCCGTGATTTTTGCACGTGCCCACGCATCCAATCCGCCCGCGTCTTCCCATGTTTTCGGGTTTTCGCGGTCGGCAATTGGCGGGTAGAAATAGTCGCGCTCCATTGCGGCCATCGTGTGCGCACCGCCCAAGAAATGACCGTCGCCCAGCACCGCTTCGCAGATTGCATCAAAGCCAAGGTTGGCCTCGTTTACCTCGATGCCGCGCAGGATGCGGTAGGTGTGGCCGTGCATTTCATTGTCCAACACAAAGCCTTCAAAACTTGCGCCCAACAGGGCCGCCGTCATGCCTGAACTTTCGTAAATCAAATTACCGCCGCCCAGTGCCGCCGCCAATGATGTCATCGCTTTTTCCGCGCCGTACTGAGCATCCAACGCCTTGGCATCGGTCATCGACGCCGCCACGCCCGAAGGTAGGCCAAGCCAGTTGGACACCTTCGCCGACGCTGCATTCAAAACGGCAATTTCACCGCCACCACCGGCAAAAGCGCCGGTGCGCAAATCGATCACCAAAGGCCAGTTCGAAAACACCATCGGATGCCCCGGTTTGATCACGTGCACCATCACCAGACTGGCCAGCGTTTCAGCCAGCGATTGGGCAAGGAACCCCGCCAAAGTCGCAGGGGCCGTGGCCCCCGATTGCGCGGCCGTGATGCACGACACGGGTATGTTGTGGGCCAGACATTCGAACACGGTGTCCACCGCGTCTTCGCCGTAGCGTAGGGGTGAAATCACCGGGCTGATGTGCGCCTTAACGAACGGACGCTTGGCAAATTCACCGTCACCACCTGCCGCGATATCGAACATTTTCACGATGGGTGCGACGTTCTCAGGCACGGTAAACGCCGTCGCGACGGGTTTCGTGGTGTTGCGCATCAAGGCGTAGGCGGTGTTCACATCCAGATCCAAAACGTCCGGCAAATCCGTGGCGATGCAGCAGCGTGTGAACCAGCTGACGTTGTCCAACCGGTCCTGCAATCGGGTGAAATCGTGCAGGTCTTGCAAGGTAGAGGATCGGTACAAACCGCTGTCGATGTCCAGCGTCTGGACCGCAGCACCGCCGGTTCCAAAATAAACTTTGTCGCCGCCAGCTTCGATCGAACGATCCTCATCCCGCCCGTGCAAAACAAAGGTCTTGGGCGCGCGCGCAATGGCGTCCTCGACCAATGAATTCGGAAATGTGATACGCCCGTCGTCACGCAAACCCGCGCCGTTTTGCAGGAAAATCTTTGCCAGCCTTTCGGGCACTTCGCCCATCCCCAGTTCGGCCAGCAACCGCAATGCCGTGTCGCAGATCGCCTGAATTTCGCCCTCGCGCAGCGGCTTGTACTGGCCACCCGCAGCCCCCGGCGGACAAGGGTTCACATCAGGCCCGGCCGCACGTGATGCGTGGCGCGCACGCCGTCCTGCACGTTTCGGAGTATCGGTCATGCGCGGCCCTTTTCGACGTTCACTTGACCATAGGCCCATCGTGAATTTTCGCGCCAGCCCCGTGTTTGATCCAAGCAAAGCCAAATCGTCTATTTGCAAATGCGAAATCTATAGTTTCCGAATTGACGATGTGACCGACCTTTGCGCCTTTAAGGCAAGCAACGAAATTTAGGGTATCGAAATGAAGACGCGGACAAAAGCAGTGGTGATTGGTGGCGGGATTGCAGGGTGTTCGACCCTGTATCACCTGATACAAGAAGGGTGGAGCGACGTGGTTCTGGTCGAACGTGACGAGCTGACCAGCGGCACCACGTGGCACTCGGCAGCCCAAGTCACCAACTTTGGCATGAACCAAACGATGGTGGGCCTGAAAACCCATTCGATCAACCTGTACCAAGAGCTCGCGAACGATCCCGATTATCCGATCAACTACCACCACGGCGACGGCGGTATCCGGTTGGCTAATACTGAGGCGCAGATGGATGGCTATCGCCATTTCACATCGATGGCACGCGGCATGGATGTCGAATTCGAAGTGCTGGACGCCGCTGAATGTGCCCGCCGTCACCCGCTGATTTCCACCGACAATATGATCGGTGGTTTGTGGGATCCGATGGACGGCGACATTGACCCCGCGCAGCTGTGTCAGGCCTTGGCGCGGCGTGCCCGCAAGGCCGGCGCCGAAGTCTACCGCAACACGCCCGTCACCGGTCTTACCCAGCACAAGGACGACACTTGGACGGTGCACACGACCAAGGGCGACATTGACTGCGATGTGGTCGTGAATGCCTGTGGGTACCGCGTGAACGAAGTCGGCGCGATGATGGGCGTGCACCACCCCGTCATGTCGATGGAACACCAATATTTCCTGACCGAAGATATCCCCGCAATCGCGCAATCCGACCACCGCATGCCACTGCTGCGCTGCCCGATTTCGGACTACTATTGCCGTCAGGAAAAGAACGGTTTGCTGGTCGGTTTCTACGAACAAGATTGCAAAACTTGGGGCATGGACGGGATCGACCCAAAATTCGTGAACGCGCTGTGCCCCGATGATCTGGACCGCGTGACAGACGTCTTAGAAGGTGCGATTGCGCGCATGCCTGCGTTGGCCGAAACCGGCATTCACACCATCGTGAACGGCCCGATCACCTACACCATCGACGGCGCGCCTTTGGTCGGCCCGATCCCGAACAAACGCAACGCGTTTTGCATCATTGGACTGCGCGCGGGCTTGGGCGAGGGCGGTGGCCACGGCTGGCTGCTGGCCCAACAAATTGTGCACGGCGAGGCATGTTACGACACGTGGGTGATCGACCCGCGCCGGTTCACCGGACACGCAAACGTCGAACTCACAGCGCTGAAAGCGATCGAGGATTACCAGAACGAATTCCGCTTCCATTTCCCGCACGAACACCGCCCCGCCGGACGCCCTGCCAAGACGACTCCGATCACGCCGGTCATGGCAGCAGAAGGCGCGGAATTCACCGTGGTGAACGGCTGGGAACGGGTCGACTACATTCGCCCGTCTTCGGAATTCCACGAAACCCACGGATACTATTTCAACGAGGCATTTGACGTCGTCGCATCCGAAGTTTCAGCCGTGCAAAACGCCGTTGGCTTGGCCGAAGTCAACGGGTTCAACCGGTTCGAAATCACTGGCGCGGATCGGCATTCATTCCTGAACCGGATGATCTGCGGGCGGGTGAATTCCAAAACCGGCAAGGTCGGTCTGGGCTACTTGCTGAACCACCACGGCATGATCAAGGGCGAGGCAACGCTGGCAAATATCGACGACGCGCGTACGTGGTACGGATCAGCCGCCGCGTCAGAATTTCACGACATGGACTGGCTGCAATCGAACCTTAAAGCCGACGAAGACGTGCAGATCAAATCGCTGACCAACGACCAAACGATCCTTGTTTTGGCAGGCCCAAAAGCGCGCGATGTGCTAGGCGCGGTCAGCCGCGGTGATTGGTCTGCGGCAGCATTCCCGTGGCTGTCAGTGCGCGAATGCTTTGTCGGAATTGCACCGGCGACCGTCATGTCAGTCAGCTTTTCCGGCGAATTGGCCTATGAAATCCACGTGCCAAACGCGCTGCTTTATGCCGCCTATCTGGCACTGCGATCAGCGGGCCAAGAACACGGCCTCCAGCTGTTTGGCGCGCGTGCCGTCGAATCCATGCGGATGGAAAAAGGGTATTTGCACTGGAAGGCAGACTTGATCACCGAATTCGATCCGTTCGAGACAGGCCTGAACCGGTTCATCAAAATGGACAAAGGCGATTTTATCGGGCGCGATGCCTTGGTCAAACGGGTCGACGCAGGCCCCACGCGCCAGCTGATTTCGCTGCGTTTGGACACAGACAAATTGCCCGCGCATCCGGGCGCGTCCGTGATGGTCGATGGCCGCGTGGTTGGCACCGTGACGTCAGGCGATTGGGGGCACCGCGTCGGCATGAACCTCGCCTACGCCTTTGTGGAACCGGCCTTTGCGACCATCGGCACGACGTTCAACGTGGATTGCATCGGGCAGATCATCGCGGCGCAGGTCATCGCGTCGGGGCCGTATGATCCTGACAACACGAGGGTGCGCAGCTAGCGATCCTTGAACCGAGGGTCGTCCACACACGCCGCGTAATCGGCATCGACCAGTGATGCGCGTTTCTGGATCCAGCGGCGCATGCTGGGGTGGGTGAAAATGTAGAACCGACCGGCTTGCATCGATTCAAACGTCCACTCGGCGACGTGGCGCGGCGGCAACCCTTGTTCGACCGCGTCAGAGATCATTTGCATGCCGGGATTGTCGGCAAACGCCCCGTCTTGGTCGTGCCCTGATGGGCGACCTTCGTGGGTTTTGTTGATGTCTGTTTTGACCCAGCCGGGGCACAACACGGACACGCCGATCTTGTGTGGTGCGAGGTCTTGGGCCAGCGATTCAGAATAACCGACAACCGCGAATTTGGTGGCCGTATACGCCCCCAACTGCGGCGTCGCGAGGTGGCTGGACATCGACGCGGTGTTGATGAAATAGCCACCTTCGCCGTGTGACTGGATCAACGGGGTGAACACCTCGACCCCGTAAACGACGCCCATCAGGTTGATGTCGACGATCCATTGCCAGTCTTTCAGCGGCGTGCGACCGGGCGATCCTGCCAATGAAACGCCGGCGTTGTTGACGACGATGTGCACCTTGCCAAAGGCTGCGATTGTCGCGTCAGCGGCCGCCTGAACAGACGCGGGATCGGACACATCGCACACCACGGTTCGCACATTTCCCAGATCCGCCTTGGCCGCCGCCAGCCCGTCTGCATCACGATCCGCAAGCATCACTTGCGCGCCCTGTTCCATCAGAACGCGCCCGATCTCAAGCCCGATGCCCGACGCACCTCCGGTCACAAATGCAGTCTTGCCTGAAACGTCCATATCGCCTCCAAATCCTCAGTTGCGGCCATGCTAACCGGCATTCCGCGAAAGGGAACCGTGACGCCCAGTCATCAACGGGCGTAAACGGGCACGAATGCAGCCGATTTGCGCGAACATTGCCCGCGTTCCCTTGACTTTCCACCCGTCGGGCGGTGTATCTGCCCAAAGTTTTACGCCCAACAAAGGGACCAGCCCCATGCACGCATACCGAAGCCATTCTTGCGCCGATCTAACGGCCGCCAACGTGGGCGATCCCGTCCGTCTTTCTGGCTGGGTCCACCGGGTCCGCGATCACGGCGGCATCCTGTTCATCGACTTGCGTGACCACTACGGCATGACGCAATTGCTGTGCGATCCCGACAGCCCCGTGTTCAAAGACATGGAAAAGATCCGGTCGGAATGGTGCATCCGCATCGACGGCACGGTCAAAGCACGCGACGCAGAACTGGTGAACGCCAAAATCCCGACCGGCGAAATCGAAGTGTTCGTGCGCGACATCGAAGTTTTGGGGTCTTCTGCTGAACTGCCGTTGCTGGTGTTTGGCGATCAGGAATACCCCGAGGAAACGCGCCTGAAATATCGCTACCTCGATCTGCGTCGCGAAAAAATGCAGCGCAACATGATGATGCGCTCTGACGTTGTGTCGTCAATCCGCAAGCGCATGTGGGATCAGAAATTCCGCGAATATCAAACGCCGATTATCACCGCATCCTCCCCCGAAGGTGCGCGCGATTTTCTGGTGCCGTCCCGTCTGCACCCCGGCAAATTCTACGCACTGCCCCAAGCGCCGCAGCAATTCAAACAGCTGTTGATGGTGTCCGGTTTTGACAAATATTTCCAGATCGCCCCGTGTTTCCGCGACGAAGATCCGCGTGCTGATCGCTCACCCACCGATTTCTATCAGCTCGACCTCGAGATGAGCTTTGTCGAGCAGCAAGACATTTTCGACACGATTGAACCCGTGCTGATCGGAGTGTTCGAAGAGTTCGGCGGCGGGCGCAAAGTCGACCAAACGTGGGAACAGATTTCGTACAAAGACGCGGCCCTTTGGTACGGCTCGGACAAGCCTGACCTGCGCAACCCGATCAAAATGCAAATTGTCTCGGATCACTTCCGCGACTCCGGCTTCGCGATTTTCGCCAAGTTGCTGGAACAAGACGGCACCCAAATCCGCGCCATTCCAGCACCCACAGGCGGGTCACGCAAATTCTGTGACCGCATGAACGCGTTTGCGCAAAAAGAAGGTCTGCCCGGCATGGGCTACATTTTCTGGCGCGAAAAAACGGCAGATGCCGTGGCCCAAGAACTGGGCATCACCGTAAAAGAAGCCCAAGCCAAGCTGAAATCCGGCGAAGTGGAAGGCGGCATGGAAGCGGCAGGCCCACTGGCCAAAAACATCGGACCAGAGCGCACCGAAGCCATCCGATTGCAACTGGGCCTTGGCCTTGGCGACGCGGCATTCTTCCTTGGCGGCAAGCCAAAAGCGTTCGAAGGCGTCGCAGGACGTGCCCGCAACGTCATCGGTGAAGAACTGAAATTGACCGACCTCAACCGCTTTGCATTCGCTTGGATCGTCGATTTCCCGATCTACGAAAAAGACGAAACAACCGGCAAAATCGACTTTGAACACAACCCGTTTTCAATGCCCCAAGGCGGCATGGAAGCGTTGCAAGGCGACCCTCTGGACGTGCTTGGCTACCAGTATGACCTGGCCTGCAACGGCTACGAATTGGTGTCCGGCGCGATCCGGAACCACAAGCCAGAGATCATGTTCAAAGCCTTTGAAATCGCAGGCTACGGCAAAGACGAAGTCGAAAAGCGGTTTGGCGGCATGGTTAACGCGTTCCAATACGGCGCCCCGCCCCACGGTGGTTGTGCGGCCGGGATCGACCGCATCGTGATGCTGCTGGCAGACGAGGCGAACATTCGCGAAGTCATTCTGTTCCCGATGAACCAACGGGCCGAAGACTTGATGATGTCCGCGCCGTCCGAACCGCTGAGCGATCAGTTGATGGAATTGGGCCTGCGGGTCATCCCCCAAGACTAATTGCAAATAAAACGGCGGAACGACGCCAATGTGACGTAGATTAAGAAGCGGCGTAGGTGAAAACCTCGCCGCTTCTTGCTATATAAAGCGCAAGATCCAGCGAAAGGAACCCGCCTGCGTGCCCACGTTTGACTCAGAATTTGCCGAAATCCGCTTTGGGTGCGGCTTGTCACCTGTTGTCGGGCGCGTGGACTCGATTGATGCGATGCTGGACGGGCTGACGTCCCAAGACGCTATCGCGCAGCAATTCCCGATCGAACATTTTGACATCTTTCGCGCGCGCATGGTCAAGATCGAAGAGTGGCGCAAAGTTCGGCGTAACAATCGTGGAACCGACCTCGCTGCTGAGGCCCACAAACAACGCAAAGTGTTGAACCGGATCGCCCGCGAAGACAAAGCGAAATGGCTCGGCCAATCGATGTTGCGGCGCACCTACACGACCAGCGGTTTCTTTGAACGGCTCGCATTTTTCTGGGGTGACCATTTTACCGCCCACGGCAAACGCGGCCTGATCCGGCGTGCGACGGGTCCCTACATCGAGGAAACGATGCGCCCGAACCTGACCCTGCGGTTTGCGGATTTGGTCAAGGCGGCAGTGCTGCACCCGCTGATGTTGCACTACCTCGATCAGTCCCAGGCGATTGGGCCAAACTCGATCCGGGCAATCAAGAAAAATGGCAAGAACGCTGGCCTGAATGAAAACCTCGCGCGTGAGGTTCTCGAACTGCACACGCTGGGCGTGGGCGGCCCCTACACCCAAGAAGACGTGCGCCAATTGGCGGAATTGTTCACCGGCCTGTCGTTCCAGTCAAAGGTCGGTTTCAAGTTTCGCAAAGACTATGCCGAACCGGGGACAGAAACGGTTTTGGGCATTGAATACGATGATGTCGCGAACGTAAAACCGGTGCTCGCAGCGCTTGAGGATTTGTCGGTTCACCCCGCAACCGCCAGCCATATTGCAACGAAATTGGCCGTTCACTTTGTGTCCGACACGCCGGATGCGGACCTGATTGCACACATGACCGACGCGTTTACCAAAACCGACGGGCAGCTGATGGCCGTCTACACAGCGATGCTGGAACACCCCGCAGCATGGCAGCGCGATGCGATGAATTTCAAATTCCCTGTCGATTTTGTGGGCTCGGCCTGCCGGGCTTTGGCGATCCCGCGTGGTCCGATCGAGGCGCTGGATGAAAAGGCGATGAAAAACGCGATCATGGTGCCGATGGCGATGATGGGTCAAAACTGGCAACAGCCAAATGGTCCAGACGGCTGGCCCGAAGAGGACGCGCAGTGGATCACGCCGCAGGGCTTGTCCGGTCGTGTGCGCTGGGCGATGGGCGCGCCGGAAATCCTGCAACCTGATCTGCCCGATCCGCGCAGTTTTGTGGACGCAGCACTTGGCAGTTTTGCCAGCGAACCCGTGCGATTTGCCGCTGGTGCCGCAGAAAGCAAAACCGAAGCAATTGGCTTGATCTTGGCCTCTCCCGCATTTCAGCGCCGCTAGTTAGGAATACGTTATGGATCTTTTGTCACGTCGCAATTTTCTAGCCCGCTCTGGCCTGATCGGCTGTTCGTTGGCTGCTAGCCCGTTGTTTACGAACGTTATTTTTGCCGCCGCACCGTGGGATACGCGGTTGGTTGTGATCATTTTGCGCGGAGGGTTTGATGGTTTGGACGTGGTCCAACCCTACGGCGATCCGGCCTACGCAAAGCTGCGCCAAAAGCTGAAGGGCGGTCCTGAAAACGGCGGGCTTGATCTGGATGGGTATTTTTCACTGCATCCGGCGTTGGCCGGTTTGATGCCGATGTGGACCGCCGGCGAACTGGGGTTTGTGCATGCCGTATCGACGCCTTATCGCGACAAGCGCAGCCATTTTGACGGTCAGGATATTCTCGAGGCCGGCACCGAATCCTTGTCGACGGGTGGCGTGCGTGATGGCTGGTTGAACCGCATGTTGCAGGCGGTTCCGGGCGTTCAGGCCGACACGGCGTATGCGATCGGACGCGGCGACATGGCCTTGTTGAAAGGGGCCGCACCCGTGGCCAATTGGTCGCCTGAGGCTGACCTCACCATGAGCCCGCAAGCCGAACGTTTGATGGATTTGATCACCCAAGACGACCCTGCCATGCATGCGGCCTTGGCCGAGGCGCGTTTGCTGTCGTCACCTGACGGTGGGCAAATGGGTGAAATGGCGGACAACGGCGAAGATATGATGGCCCAAATGCAGCGCGCAGGGCGGGGCAAAGCCCACCTGAAGGTCGCGAAATTCGCCGCCAAACGTTTGCGCGCTGACGCCCGCGTCGCGGCATTTTCGCTGAACGGTTGGGACACGCACCAAGCCCAAGAACGCAACCTAAGTTTGGCTTTGGGGCGTTTGGCCGAAACGCTGGACCATCTGCGCGACACCCTGCGCGGCAATATCTGGAAAAAGACCGCCGTTGTGGTGATGACAGAATTCGGGCGAACCGCGCGGGAAAACGGCACCGGCGGCACGGATCATGGCACTGGCGGCCTGATGATCACCGCAGGTGGTGCGATCAAAGGCGGCAAAGTGCATGGCAACTGGCCCGGCCTTGGCACCTCTGATTTGTATCAAGGGCGCGATCTGATGCCGACCGGCGACGTGCGCGCCCAAGCGGCTTGGGTGATGCGCGGATTGGTGGGGCTTGAAACCTCTGTGCTTGAGCAATCCATTTTTCCAGGAATGGAAATGGGCACCGATCCGGGGCTGCTTCTTTAGGCTGAATTGCGTCTATCAGGGCTTGGCCCTTGGCGATTCCCCGCCTAGTGTTCGCGTATGAACAACACACCTTCCTCCGAGCGCCGCGTGGGCCCCGTCGTCACTGGCTGGTCCCAACCGGATGCGCCTTTTCCTGGCATTTTAACCGGCACAAGCGTGCGACTAGAACGTCTTGAGGCTGAAAAACACGCAGCTTTGCTGTTTCGCGCGTTCGAGGGGCACGATCATGTGTGGGATTATTTGCCATACGGCCCGTTTTCATCGGCGTCGCAATATTACCGGTGGGCGCGTGAGGCCCAAGAAATGACCGACACCGTGTTCTATGCGATCAAAAACCTGGACACAGGCGCATTTGAGGGGGTGGCGAGCTATTTGCGGATCGCCCCGCAGTCGGGGTCTATCGAGGTCGGGCACTTTAACATGAGCCCTGCGTTGCAAAACACCCGCGCTGCGACAGAGGCGATGTATCTGATGATGGCTTGGGCGTTTGAGGCAGGCTATCGGCGCTATGAATGGAAATGTGATGCGCTGAATATGCCGTCACGCCGCGCCGCCCAGCGTCTTGGGTTCAGCTACGAAGGTGTCTTTCGCCAAGCCACAATCGTGAAAAACCGCAACCGCGATACGGCGTGGTTTGCTGCCATTGATCTGGAATGGCCAGCGTTAAAAGAAGCATTTGCCGCGTGGCTTAATCCGTCCAACTTTGACAGTGACGGACGTCAGATCGAACGGCTTAGCGATCTGACGCGGTTGGTGCGCCCCAATGACGACCCAACCCAAACGTAGATTTTAAATCGCGATGCTGTCGGCAAGCCGCAGTTGGATCAGCCCTGCCAGCTTTGCAGTTTCTGATGCGGCCGCTTTGCCTTGGGCACGACGATCGGCCAAGGCCTGTGCTGCTTGGGCAAGCGGGCGATCCTTAGCACTGCGCGCCACACCGTTGGTGAATTGCGCGACGTAATCCAGCACACGTTCGTCTTTGTTTTCTTCCAAGACGTCCGCCACATGGGCGATATCATCCTGATAGGCCAACGGATCGGGTTCAACGTTTTCGTCAGACAACGCGCGCAGCCCATTTGGGCGACGATCTGAGGGCAGGCAAGACAGGATACATTCCTGAAACACCGACAACGATGTCAGCGGCTTGGCCAGATAGCCATCAGCACCGGCGGCCATAACGTCTGCTTCGAAATCATCACCGGATGTCCCGATCACCACTTCTGGGCGCGGGGATGTCGACGTAAGATCTGCGATCAGATCGATGCCGCTGCCATCGGGCAGGCCGATATCGATGATTGCAATTGTCGGGCGGTATACTTTCAGGTGGCGGCGCGCAGAGCGCACGCTGTCAGCACGTCTGATCCGTGCACCGCTGCGCAAACACAACAGTCGCATCGCTTCGCACGCGAAACGGCTGTCCTCAATGACCAACACGGTCAGGCCTAAAAGGGGCCGGTTTGCCGTTGGTGTAGGCAAGGTCGGTGCGAAAGGGTCAATACTGTCCATCGGTAGCCTCGCTAAGTTAAAATCTATCCTGACGTTATGAAGTTACGGCTAACAGACAGTTAACATCGCGCGGATCATGGAAGAGAAAAGGTAAACAGGGTGCGGCGGTGCGTCCCTTGCACGCGGCTCATGTCCGCCGCATAACCGATGAAAACACAACAACCGGAGAGCCCATCATGATTGGACGTCTGAACCACATCGCCATCGCCGTTCCCGATCTTGAGGCGGCGGCAGATCAGTACCGGAATGCGTTGGGCGCAAAAGTTGGCGCGCCTCAGGACGAACCGGACCACGGCGTTACAGTCATCTTTATCGAGCTGCCAAATACCAAGATCGAACTGCTATACCCGCTGGGCGACGACAGCCCGATTAACGGGTTTCTGGAAAAGAACCCGTCGGGCGGCATGCACCACGTCTGCTACGAGGTCGACGATATCATCGCCGCGCGCGATCACCTGAAATCAACGGGTGCGCGGGTTCTTGGCAACGGCGAGCCCAAGATCGGCGCGCATGGCAAACCGGTTATTTTCCTGCATCCCAAAGACTTTAACGGATGTCTGGTCGAATTGGAGCAGGTCTAGATCATGGGGATCACATCCGCACTTGTTCTGCTCGCGGTCATCTGGTGGATGACGTTTCTGGTGGTTTTGCCGATCAAGGTAAAGACCCAAGGCGATCTGGGAAACATCGAACCGGGCACCCATTCCGGCGCGCCCGAAGTTCACAATCTGCCGAAAAAGGCCATCATCACAACGGTTGTGTCACTGTTGATCTGGGGGGTGGTGTCGTCGATTATTCTGTTCGAAATCATCACCTTGGATGACATGGATTTCTTTAGGTTCGACTCGATAATAGACGATGGAACAGGTGGGTAAACGTCGCGGCGCCCAAGATCGGGATGAACAGGTTTACGAACGGAATTGATAGGGGCATCGCCATCAGCGTGCCCGCCAGCCAAATGGTGCCAATGTGCTGTTTGCGCAAGATTTTCGCCTGATCCCGCCCGACACGACGCATGGCGGCCAGCATGAAATATTCACGCCCCAACAAGAACCCGTTCAGCCCCCAAAAGATGAACATGGCGGCGAACGGCAGCAACATGTAGGCGAACAGCGCCAGAATGTTTGCGCCGATCAAAACGCCCAGAAAATTCACCGTATCGCGCAAGGCATCACCAAACGGCACAGGCGTTGTGCGGGGCAGTTGGGGATAGTGTTTGTCCTCGACCGCTTGGGCGACTTCGTCCAAAAACATCGATGTGATCGCTGACGCCACGGGCACCATCAAAAAGATGGACAGGAAGAACATCAAAAAGATCGAGCCCCAGCTGACCAGATCGTTCAGCCAGCGGACTTCTCCGATGATTGGCAGAAACGCCGATTCGCCCGCCAGCGTGTTCAAGAGCCAGACAAATCCGGCGCTGGCCCCGATCAGCAAAGCAATCGTCAAAACGATGCCAAGGCCAAGGACGCGGCGAAAACGGGGATCGCCGATTTGGCCGAGGGCGGCAAAGAAGGATGAAAAAATCACGTGTCGAGCCATGTGGTTATTGCTGTCAAATCAGGGCGCGGGCGGTCTGGCGGGGCCGAGGATTCGGTCGCGATGTGGATGAACCCTGCGACGCGCTCGTGTGCGTCCAGCCGAAGGGCTTGGGTCATAAAATCACGGTCATGGCTGGGCCAACCGCTCAGCCAATTGCCCCCCCAACCCGCAGCGAGCGCGGCGTTCAGTAACGCCAGACAGACGGCACCGGCAGAATAGGTTTGTTCCAGCTGAGGGATCTTTGGTGAGGGTTTTTGCACTTCGATAACGGCGACGGCCAGATGCCCTTGATCGAACTGGGTGCGTCCTTTGGTAATCTGTTCAGGGTCCAGCCCCAAAGCCGTCCCACGGTTTTGCGCCACATTTGCCAGACGGGCCATCGCGCCTTTTTCGATGACGATAAAACGCCAGGGTTCCAGCTTGCCGTGATCGGGCGTGCGTACGGCGGCGGTCAGCAGTTTTTCCAACGTGGCGCGATCCGGGGCAGGGGCGGCCAAAGTTTTGGCGGGCCGGGACCGGCGGGTCAGCAGGAAATTCAAAGCGTCAAGATTGGGGGCAGGCATGAATCTCTCTCGTTAAATCGTACCGTTCACATGTTTGGCGGGTGGCGTTCGTTTTCAAGGTGTGGTGGGCGACACGCCCACCTTACGAAGTCAAACCGCGGGGCGCACCATCCCGACAATGTCATAGGTTTTCTGCAAAATCGGCACGGTGATTTCGCGCGCTTGCTGGGCACCTTTGGCAAGGATGCGGTCGATTTCCGCAGGATCGGACATCAGCCGCGCCATTTCACCAGAAATCGGCGACAGCTTGGCCACGGCCAGATCGGACAGCATCGGTTTGAACGCACCAAAGTTCTTGCCACCAACGTCCGCGAGCACCTGATCGACGCTGATGTCTGCCAGCGCGGCATAGATGTTGACTAGATTGCGTGCCTCTGGACGCCCCTCAAGCCCTTTGGCTTCGGAGGGCAACGCGTCAGCGTCGGTTTTCGCCTTGCGGATCTTCTTGGCAATCGTGTCGGCATCGTCCGTCATGTTGATGCGCGAGGCATCGGAGGGATCGGACTTCGACATCTTTTTGTCGCCGTCCCGCAAGGACATCACGCGGGTCGCAGCGCCCTCGATCACGGGTTCGGTGATTGGAAAGAAATCAACGCCGTAGTCGTGGTTGAACTTGGTCGCGATGTCGCGGGTCAGTTCCAGATGCTGCTTTTGATCATCGCCCACGGGGACGTGCGTGGCGTGATAGACCAGAATATCGGCCGCCATCAGCGCCGGATAACCGAACAACCCCAGCGATACATTTTGCGCGTTCTTGCCGGCTTTGTCCTTGAATTGCGTCATCCGCTGCATCCAACCCATGCGGGCAACGCAGTTGAAAATCCAACCCAGTTGCGCATGCTCGGGGACCTGAGATTGGTTGATCAGGATCGACTTTTCCGGGCTGATGCCCGACGCAATAAACCCTGCCGCCAATTCGCGGGTGTTGTGCTGCAAATCCTTGGGGTCCTGCCAGACGGTGATCGCGTGCAGATCAACCATGCAATAGATCGATTGCGCCACCTCGTCTTGCATCGTCACAAACCGTTTGATCGCCCCCAGATAGTTGCCCAAATGCAGCCCGCCGGATGGCTGGATGCCTGAGAAAACGCGCGGGGTGAACGTGGATTGGGTCATCTGTATTGTCCTCAAGCTCTGGGCAAATCTGCTAAGCTGGCTTACCCATGGGCGCAAAGCCCGTCAACAGCCCCTGATAAAGAGTAACCTGATGCACCAAGATCCAAACGCCTCGCCCCTGAACCCGTTGCCGCCGGTTGTCTGGGTTTTGTTCGTGATTATCATGGGGATTGAGGGCGCGTTTACGCTGGGTTCCCAAGGGCTGCTGGGCGGTTCGGACGCTGTCGGTTGGCGACTGGCCGCCGTGCGCGACTACGGGTTTCACGGCAACGCGTTTGACTGGATGCTGAGCAACGGACAGATGCGCGGCGAATTCATGGTTCGGTTCCTGACCTACCCGTTTGTGCACGGGTCCTTCACCTCGGCGATTTTTGCGGGGGTGATCCTGCTGGCGCTGGGCAAAATGGTCGGCGAAGTCATGGGGCAACTGGCCGTCGTCCTCGTCTTTGTGTTCAGCGGCATTTTCGGGGCGATCATGTTCGGGCTGATCACAGATCAGGCTTGGCTGATCGGCGCGATGCCCTGTGTCTACGGGCTGATCGGGGCGTATTCATTCCTGCTTTGGCAAAAGGCGCTGAACAGCGGCACCCAGCAATTGCAGGCGTTCCGGTTGATCGGCTTTTTGATGGGCATCCAACTGGTGTTCGGCATCTTCTTTGCGGTTGGCCTGGATTGGATCGCGGATTTGTCCGGCTTTATCTGCGGATTTATGCTGTCGGTGATTGTGGTGCCGGGGGGCGTTGGCCGCCTGCGCGCGATGATTCAGCGGCGCTGACCACGGCGCACGGCGCCTTTGAATTCGGACAACTTGAACGCGCCGAACAACTGCCCGATGGCGAAATAACTGACAACGCCGATGCCAATCAGTGCGGTCAGCGCGATGTATTTGATCCAATCAAGACCAAGTGCGGGGCTAAGGGACACATTGCCGAACCACAGGCAAACCCCCATCAACAACGAGGCGGCAACGATGCGCCAAATGCGCTTGTGAAACTGCGTATCAAAGCGTGCGACGTCCCCCAAACGACGTGCGCCAATGGCCAGCAGCGCGACCATCACCCAACCAGACACCGTGGCGGCGATTGCGGGCGCAAACCAGCCGACGATCGGGATCAGACCGATGGCCAAAACTGCGTTGATGACCATCGCAACCAACGCGTAACGAAACGGGCTGCGGGTGTCTTCGCGCGCGAAATACAGCGGTTGCAGGAATTTCTGGATCACAAAGGCGGGCAGGCCCAACCCGTAGATCGACACGGCCACGGCGATGTTGGCGGCGTCATCGGAATCGGTAGCGCCGCGTTCAAACAACACGGACACCAGCGGCAGTGGCACGATCATCAACGCAACGGCGGCAGGGATGGTCAGGGCCAGTGAAATCTCGGCGGCGCGGGAAAATGCGGTGCGCGCGCCGGCCTCGTCGCCAGCCTGCAAGCGGCGGGACAAATCGGGCAGCAAAACGATGCCAACCGCAATGCCAACAACCCCCAGCGGCAACTGATACAGACGGTCGGCGGCGAACAACCAGCTGACCGCGCTTTCATAGCTGCTGGCCGCGTATTGCCCGACCACCAGATTGATCTGCATCACGCCCGACGCCAGTGCGGCAGGAATAGCGACCACCACCATTTTGCGCATATCCGGCGTCCAGCGCGGCCGCCCAAACCGCAGCTTGAACCCCGCATGTGACGCAGCAATCCACGTCAGCGCAAGTTGGGCAACACCGGCCACAGGGATCGTCCAGATCAGCCAGTTGATCACCGTGCCGCCGGAATAATAGGCCGCCACCATCGCGATGATGACAAAGATGTTCAGCAACACCGGGGCCGCAGCAGCCGCGGCAAAGCGCCCCGTGGAATTCAGGATGCCGGAAAACAACGCCGACAAGGACATGAAGAAAATGTAGGGAAACACGATGCGCCCGTAGCCAACTGTCACGTCAAACCGCGCGTCTTGGGCATAGCCCCCTGCCGTGGCCAGCACCAGAAACGGCATCGCGATCATCGACACTGCAACAAGGATCAGCACAACCACGCTCAGCCCGTTCAGCGCGTCATTGGCGAATTTCTGCGCGTCTTCGTCCCCCTCCAGCTTTTTGGAAAACATCGGCACGAAGGCGGCGTTAAATGCCCCTTCGGCAAAGAACCGGCGGAACATGTTGGGCAAACGGAATGCGGCAACAAATGCGTCCATCAACGGACCCGGACCAATCAGCGACAGGATCAAAATCTCGCGCACAAAGCCAAGGATGCGCGACATCAAGGTCCAGAACCCCACGGTAAGAAAGCCTGACATCATGCGGATGGGTTTCAAGGGGCGCGCCTTTGTGTTGCGTGAACTTGTGGTAACTGACCCAAAGCGGCCATGCGTGTCAATCTAGCTGTACGCTGTGCAGGTTTCGATGGCAGTGCGTGCAGGAAATGCGATAAGCAGGGGCAACCCACCAAGGACACGACCCCAGATGAAACATCAGCAATGAGCAGGGATTATTCCCAACTGTTCGGTGACACCCCCAAGGCGGCCCCGTTGTCGACGCTTGGCGCGTTGGGCTGGCAGACGTTCTTTTCAGCACAAACCGACATGGATGAAATGGCCGCATCGCCGCCCGTGCGTGTCTGCGAGGTGCACCGCAATGGCGCGCATGTGGTCGGTGACGGTATCGACGCGATGATCCCTGCAGGCGGGCATGAGGCGACAGTGGGCGACTGGCTGCTGTTCAACGCCGAAATCCCGCGCGAAAGCCGCCTGCTGGAACGCAAAAGCCTGATCAAACGCAAGGCCGCCGGGTCTGATCGCCAAGTGCAGATGATCGCCGCCAACATCGACACGGCGTTCGTCGTGACCTCGTGCAATCAGGATTTTAACATCGCGCGGCTGGAACGGTTCATCGCGTTGGCCTTTGATGCAGGCGTCACGCCGGTTGTCGTGCTGACCAAGCTCGACCTGTGCGATGATCCCGCTGACTACATCGATCAGGCCCGCAGCATTTCCGAACTGGTCGACGTGGTTGCGCTGGACGCCCGTGGCAGTGAACCACGTGAAAAACTGGCACCGTGGTGCAAGCCCGGCCAGACCGTCGCGTTCATGGGCACGTCTGGCGTCGGCAAATCGACGCTGACAAATGCGCTGGCCGGTAGTGACGAAATCGAAACCGCTGCCATCCGCGAAATCGACGCGCGCGGGCGCCACACCACCACGCGCCGCCAACTGTATTTCCTGCCCGAAGGCTGCGTTGTGATGGACACACCGGGCATGCGCGAATTGCAACTGGCCGATGCCGCCGCTGGCGTGGGCGAGGTGTTCGAGGACATCGAAGAACTGGCAACCAACTGCAAATTCAACGACTGCTCGCACACGGTCGAACCATCCTGCGCAATCCGTGCGGCAGTCGAGGCCGAACAACTCGACGCCACGCGTCTGGCACGCTGGCAAAAACTGGTGACCGAAGACGCGACAAATTCCGCCAACATGGCGCAGCGCAAGGTCAAAGACAAAGTCCTCGGCAAGACCATCAAAGCCATCAAGAAACACAATAAAAAGTAGCGCCATGGCACCGGTGATCAAAACAGACCCACGTTCAAAAGTGATCGGCGCGCTGTGGATGGTGGCCGCGATGATCCGCTTCGCAATCGAGGACATGTTCCTCAAAGTTGCCTCAGCCACGGTGCCAATCGGGCAGGTTCTGGTGATCTTTGGCGCAGGCGGCGTGATCTTGTTTGCGATCACAGCACGCATGCGCGGCGAACCCCTGCGCAACCCCCAAATCCTGTCGCGGCCAATGATTGTGCGCGCCTGTTTCGAAGTCTTCGGGTGCCTATTTTACGTGCTCGCAATCGCGCTCAGTACCCTGTCGTCGGCCACAGCAATTCTCCAAGCAACGCCGATTGTCGTGGTCGCAGGCGCGGCCGTGTTCTTTGGCGAAAAGGTCGGCATGCGGCGGTGGTCGGCGATCTTTGTCGGGCTGATCGGCGTGATGATTGTGCTGCGCCCCACCGCCAGCAGTTTCGATGTGTTTTCGATCTTTGCAGTGCTGGGCATGCTCGGGTTTGCGGGGCGTGATTTGGCAACGCGTGCTCTATTCGTTGTGGGAAGGCACACCGTTCATCGTGCCAACCTACATCGCATCAGGCGCGCTGGGCGGTGCAATCATTTGGGGTGTTTTGGCCTATTCCGGGCTGATGCGGGCGATGCGCGTGGGCGAAGTTTCGGTGGTCACGCCGTTCTGCTATTCACGCCTGTTGGTGGGTCTGGGTTTTGGCGTGCTGGTGTTCAACGAAACGCTGGATGCTGCGACACTGATTGGCTGCGGGCTGATCGTGGCGTCCGGCCTGTACATTCTGGCGCGCGGGCGACGGGTCTGACTGGACCTGACCCCTCACCACATCTCTTTGTACAGCGCGACGATTTCGTCCTCGGTTGGTACGCGCGGATTGTTCTGCGGCGACCCAGACGCGCGCGCCTGACCGGCCATCAAATGCAGCATCTGATCGTCTGCTGTGTGCCCCAAGGCGCTGGGCGACGGCACACCCAGATCGTCGTTCAACACGCGCAAGCCTTCGATCAACTTCGCACAGGCGATGACGTCCGTATCGCCGCTCTGCGCCCATCCCATCACGCGGGCCACGGTGGCGTAACGGGCCGGGGCGGAAGCCACCGAAAACGCCGTGACCGCAGGCAAAAGCATCGCGTTGGACAGACCGTGCGCGACGTGGAAATGCGCGCCGATTGGCCGGCTCATCCCGTGGACCAACGCGACGGAGGCGTTCGAAAACGCCATCCCCGCTTGGGACGCGGCCAGCATCAATGCCTCGCGCGCGGGGCCGTTTTCAGGGTCCGAACAGGCGGTGCGCACGTGGGTTGCGATCAGCGGCATCGCGGACAGGGCAAAGGCGTCGGTGTAGGGATGCGCGCGCTTGCTGACGTAGGCCTCGATCGCGTGGGTCAGGCTGTCAACGGCGGTGTCCGCGGTGATGCGCGCAGATTTGGTCGTGGTGAATGTCCAGTCGATCAACGCGGCTGTAGCGACACAAGCAAGGCCCGACAGGTTGTATTTTTCCGGCTGGTCCGTGTCCGTGATCACGCACCAACGGGTCAATTCAGACCCCGTGCCGCCCGTGGTCGGGATCGCGATGACCGGCAGGCCGCAGCGATCGATTTGCGCCGGCGCTTTGTAGTCGCGCACGTGGCCGGGATTGACCGCCATGAACGACACCGCCTTGGCCGTATCGATCGGACTGCCGCCGCCAAACCCGATGATGCAGTCGTAGTCATGCGCGCCTAACGCGGCCAGCCCCGCGTCAACACAAGCATCCGTCGGGTCCTCGACAACTTCGTCAAACAGCCCCCACGCGATGTCACCAAGGATGTCCGTCAGGCGTTTCACATGCCCGATCTTGATCAGATTGGCGTCCGTCACGATCAACGGGCGCGACAGGCCAAGTTGCGCTAAAACCTCGGGCAGTTCCGACGCGATACCACCGCCGATGCGGATAACACGAGGGGATTGAACACGGGCAAGGTTTTGCATGGCTGGCTTTCTGCTTTGGTCGCTGTAAATGTTGTCATTTCGTGACAGGGCCGCGCGTTGCACAGCGTTTCCCTAAGGGTCTAAAAGGCAAGGAAAAACTAGTTAATAAACTGTTATTGAATGGAAAATTGTTTCGCACGCGAAACATTTGGCGTTAGTTGCTTGCGCGTTCTACCCCTTCTAGAATCGCGGCGCGCAGTCGTTTTTCCAGCGTCTTTTGCTTGCCTTCGGAATAGTATTTTAGCCCGAACATGTCTTTCACATAAAACGTGTCGACGACCTGTTCGCCGTAGGTCGCGATCACCGCGTTTGCGACGTAGACATTCGAGGCCGCAAGCGTGCGCGCCAGATCATGCAACAGCCCTGCGCGGTCACGGGTGTCGACCTCGATGATCGTGTAGATTTCGGACCCGTCATTATCAAAGCTGATGTGCGTCGGCACGCGGAAGGCCCGCTCGCGTTTCTTGACTTTGTCACGGTCCACGATGGCCTCGCGGGTGACAACTTCGCCTGCCAAAGTGCGCTCGATCATCTTGCGCAGGCGGGGCAAACGGGTGCCTTCATAGGGTTGGCCCTCGGCGTCCTGGATCCAGAAGGCATCCGTCACGTAGCCGTCTTTGGTCGTGTAGCTGCGCGCATCCACGACGTTGGCCCCGACCAAAGCCAAGGCCCCGGCAAGCCGCGCAAAGATGCCTGGATGATCCGCCATAACAAAGCACGCGCGGGTGGCGTCGCGGTCCTCGTCGGGGTGCAAATCCATGCGGATTTCGTCCTCGGTGATGCCGCGCAAAAGGCCCGCAAAAACCACATGGGCGGTGATGTGCAGCCCTTGCCAATAGGGGTCGTAATGCCGTCCGGTTTCGATCTGCAAATCCTTGCGTGGCCAGTCCTTTAGGGCAGTGCGCAACCCCTTCTTTGCCTCGGTCCCACGGTTCTCGCGGTTCAGGGCTTCCATGCCTTGTTCCAGCGCAACTTCGGTTTGACGGTACAGGGCGCGGATCAGCACCGCCTTCCAGTTGTTCCACGTGTCCGGACCAACGCCGCGAATGTCACAAACGGTCAATACGCACAGCAGCCCCAACCGTTCGGTTGTCTTTACCGCCTTGGCAAAATCACGCACGGTGCGCGGGTCGGCAATGTCACGTTTCTGCGCCATGTCGGACATCAGCAAATGATAGCGAACGAGCCATTCAACAGTGTCGACCTCGGCAGGTTTTAGACCCAACCGCGGCGCGATCTGACGGACCATTTGCGCGCCCAAGATCGAGTGATCTTCTTGCCGTCCTTTGCCGATGTCATGCAGCAACATCGCCACGTACAGCACTCGCCGGTTGACCCCGTCCTTGAGGATCGAGGACGCGACCGGCAGTTCCTCGACCAGTTCCTCGCGTTCGATCATGGCCAAGTTGGCGACGCATTGGATCGTGTGTTCGTCCACCGTGTAAGAGTGGTACATGTTGAACTGCATCATCGCCACGATGTGTTTGAATTCAGGGATGAACGCCCCCAAAATTCCGAGTTCGTTCATGCGGCGCAGGGCGCGTTCGGGGTTGCCATGTTTCAGCATCAGATCAAGGAAAATCGTGCGCGCCTCGGGCGTGTTGCGCATGTCGTCGTCGATCACTTGCAGGTTGGATTTGACCAAACGCATAGCGTCGGGATGGATCAACATGCCGGTGCGCAACGCCTCTTGGAACAAGCGCAGCAGGTTCAATTTGTCCGACAAAAACTCCGCATCATCGACAATCGCCAAACGGTTGTGAATGACGTGGTAGCCTTTTTTCACCTTGGGTTTCCGCTTGAACCAGCGTTCCAGTAACGGCTCCGCTTTGACGTGCATCGCCTCAAGCTTGGTTAGGAAAATGCGGGTCAGATCGCCGACTTCGGTGGCGTGAATAAAGTAGGCTTGCATGAACACTTCAACCGCGCGCCGGCCTTTGACATCGGAGTAGCCCATGGCCTCGGCGACCATGACCTGCATGTCGAATGTCAGCTGTTCGGTGGCGCGATTGGTGATCAAATGCAGATGGCTGCGCACGGCCCACAGGAAATCCTCGGCGGCGACAAAGTTGTTGAATTCCTCAGCGGTGAAAACCTCTTTGGTCACCAGATCAGCCGCGTCCTGCACCTGATGAATGTACTTGGCGATCCAGAACAATGACTGCAAATCGCGCAAGCCACCTTTGCCCTCTTTCACGTTCGGCTCAACCACATAGCGCTGGCCCTGACGCTCGTGGCGTTTGTCACGCTCGGTCAGTTTCGCCTCGATGAATGCGGGGCCGGTTGCGGGCTTGAACAGGTCGGCCCACAGGCGTTCCTCAAGCTCGTGCGCAAGGGCGACATCCCCCGTCACATAGCGGTGTTCCAGCATCGCGGTGCAGATGGTCGCGTCTTCGTTGCCCAAGCGGATGCAGTCGGCAATGGTGCGGGTCGAATGGCCGACCTTTAGTTTCAAATCCCACAGCATGTACAGCATGGATTCGACCACGCTTTCGGCCCAAGCGGTGGTTTTGTAGGGTGACAGAAACAACAGGTCGACGTCAGAAAACGGGGCCATTTCGCCGCGCCCGTACCCGCCAACAGCAATCACAGACAGGCGTTCGCCGGCGGTCGGGTTGGGATTGGGATGCAGGCAGGTCGCCGCAATTGTCATCGCCGCACAGACCAGATGATCCGTCAGATACGTGTAGGCGCGGGTCATGGCACGAGACGCAAATGGCTGCGCCTTGAACCCATCGGCAATCGCCGCGCGCCCCTGTTTTTGCGCATCCTTTAGCCAAGCGACCATCGTGCCGCGCAGATCGGCAGGCTTGCCCTGACGGGCTAACGCCAGCGCTTGATCAAAAGCGCTGGCGTCAAAAATCAGGTCAGGATCGCAGACCAGCGGCCTGTCGTCAGACGGAACTGGCCGCATGCTTAAAAGCCTGCGCCACCAAAGCCGGCAGGCGCGTTGTCGATCACAACCACTTGGCTGTTGCGGATGGTCGCAATCGCAAGACCACGTTCATTTGTGCCATCCGGGCGCAACCGGAAGATGCCCGTGGCCCCCTGAAATCCAGCGCTTTGCGTGATGGCTGCTGTCGACAACGGGCTAGACTTTTTGCCATTCATCAACGCGCCAACGGCGGCGATCCCGTCAAAGGACAAGGCTGCAATCGGGTGTGGTGCTTTGCCATAGGCGGCTTCGTATTTGGATCGAAACGCGGCGCTGCGGGCAGGGTCGGGCAGGGCGAACCAGCCACCTTGAACGCCGGGCAGATCGAGCGTTTGCACGGGAATATCCCAGCGCGTCAGGCCGATGAATTGTGATTTCACACCAGCCTCAGGCAACAGTTGCGTCAACAACGGCAGTGCAGATGCAGAGGGCGAGGTCATGAACACAGCGTTCGCGGCACCATTGTCGACGGCAGCTTTGATCTTGGGGATCGCGGCAACCACGCCTTGTTGTGACAGCGGATATTCAACGGATCCCACAAGGGTCGAGCCGGCCGAGGCAATCGCGTTGGACACAGCGTTGCGCCCCAACTGTCCGGCGACATCCTGCGCATGGGTCACAACGATACGATCCTTGCCCTGCGATTTTGCGTAAGACACCATGCGGTTGGCGGTGTTTTGAAAGGTTGGCCCAAGCACAAAGACGTTGCCGCCCGCAATCGTTGCGTTGTTCGAGAACGCCAGCACATTTACGTTTTGACCGGCAACCGCCACGCCGACCGCGTTGGCCGCTTCGGCATACAGCGGGCCGATGATGATTTTGGCACCGTCGTTCACGGCTTGGGCCGCTTGGCTGGCCGCAGTGGCCGCTTTGCCGCCGGTTCCGTAAACACGCAGATCAATTTGCACGCCTTGTAAATCACGGATCGCCAAGCGCGCGGCGTTTTCAAGGCTTTGCGCCAACAAGTCATCGCTTGCTGATCCACCGCCGCGCGGCACCAACAGGGCCACCGCAACCGGTACGTTTTTATCGACCTTGGGGCCATTGTTTGACAGCGACGTAAGCGCTGCGGGGTCACAGGCTGCAAGTGTCATCGCCATCACGGACCCGAAAATGGGCAGTTTCAAACGTCGCAACGTCTTGCGGGCGGATTGGAAAAGCGCGAACATCTAGACTGGTACTCCCTTGGGTGCGCAGACCTTGCTGGTCGCGCGATTGTTTGGGCGATAATAAACGTCATGAAAGGCGGGTCCAGCGTTGAATTTTCAAAAGGTTCCCCTTGCCGCGGGATTGTATTTCGTGGGTGTCCCGATCGGGACGGCGCGCGACATCACGTTGCGCAGTCTCGATGTGCTGGCCAGCGCCGATATGTTGGCCGCCGAAGACACCAGATCCATGCGCAAACTGATGGATATTCACGGCGTTCCACTGGACGGGCGGCGCATCATTGCGCTGCATGACCATTCGGGTCCAAACGTGGTGGATGGCCTGATTTCTGCGGTAAAGAGCGGTAAATCACTGGCTTACGCGTCCGAAGCGGGGATGCCGTTGATCGCCGATCCGGGGTTTGAATTGTCGCGTGCGGCGGCGGCCGCGGATGTGATGCAAACTTGCGCGCCGGGGCCGTCTGCGATTCTAACCGCGCTGGTCGTGGCAGGCCTGCCTACGGATGCATTTCACTTTGCAGGTTTTTTACCAAATGCGACAGCGGCGCGCCGCTCAGCGCTGCAAGGCTTGGCTGGCATCCGCGCAACCCTCGCATTTTACGAATCGCCCAAGCGGATCGCGGCCACGCTCAAGGACGCGGCGCTGGTGCTGGGTGACGACAGGCAGGCCGTTGTGTGCCGTGAGTTAACCAAGAAATTCGAAGAGGTGTGCCGCGGTACGTTGGCCGAACTGCGCGACAGCTATGCGGGCAGCAGCGTCAAAGGCGAAATCGTTCTGCTAATTGATCGCGGCGATTTACCAACCGTTAGCGAAGCCGACATAGAAACGGATCTAAAGGTCGCGCTGGGCACGATGTCGATGCGCGATGCGGTTGACGCAGTGTCGACCGCCCATGGCACGCCGCGCCGCCAAGTTTACCAGATGGCGCTGGGGTTGGAAAAGGATCACGAATGACGGCAACAGCGGGAAAATCGGCAAACGGTCAAATGGCGTATCACGCTGGTCTGTCCGCCGAAGATTGCGTTTCGTCAGACTATGAACGTCGCGGGTTTTCCGTCGGGTGGCGACGATGGCGCGGCACCGCGGGTGAAATCGATCTGATCGCACGCGACGGCGACGGATTTATCTTTATCGAGGTCAAGAAAAGCCGGTCTTTTGATCGCGCCGTCCAGCGCGTCAGCCCCCGCCAGATGCAACGGATTTACGTGGCGGGCGAAGAATTTCTGGGTCAAACGCCACGCGGGACACTGACGAATGTCCGCTTTGATGTCGCACTTGTGAACGATTTTGGCGAGGTGAAGATCATCGAAAACGCTTTTGGCCACGGCTGACCCCATTGCAAGCCCCGCTAGGCTGCGCCATCTAAGAGACAGCAATAAATAGGGGTGCCCCATGAAAATCGCGTTTCAAATGGATCCGATCGGTGATGTGAACATCGACGCCGACAGCAGCTTTCGTCTTGCCGAAGAGGCGCAGGCGCGCGGGCACACGTTGTTTTTCTACGGCCCCGATCAACTGGCCTACCAAGAGGGGCGCATCACGGCGCGCGGCCATGATTTCACGGTGCAGCGCGTCCAGGGTGATCACGCTGAACTTGGCCCCCTGAAAGAAGTCGATCTGGCAGATTTCGACGTGGTTTGGCTGCGTCAGGACCCGCCGTTCGACATGCACTACATCACGTCCACGCATCTGCTGGATCGCCTGGCCCCGGGCACTTTGGTCGTGAATGATCCGTTCTGGGTGCGCAATTACCCCGAAAAACTGCTGGTTCTGGATTTCCCTGATTTGACGCCGCCGACGACAATCGCGCGCGATCTGGACACGATCCGTGCGTTCAAAGCCAAGCACAACGACATGATCCTCAAGCCGCTGTACGGCAATGGCGGGGCTGGCGTTTTCCGCCTGACACCAGAGGATCGCAACCTGAGTTCGCTGTACGAATTGTTCACTGGCTTTAGCCGCGAGCCGTTGATTTGTCAGAAATTTTTACCTGACGTCTCGAACGGCGACAAGCGCGTGATTTTGGTCGACGGCGAACCTGTCGGCGCGATCAACCGTGTCCCTGCTGCGGGCGAAACGCGGTCCAACATGCACGTCGGTGGTCGTCCCGAAAAGATCGGTTTGACGGAACGTGATTTGGAAATCTGCGCGCGGATTGGCCCGTTGCTTAAGGAAAAAGGCCAGATTTTTGTCGGTATCGACGTCATCGGTGACTACCTGACCGAAATCAACGTGACCTCGCCCACCGGCATCCAAGAGCTCGAGCGATTTGACGGTGTGAACATCGCCGCCAAAATCTGGGAAGCGATCGAAGCGAAACGCGTGTGAGCTGGCAAAAGGCAATTTTCAATCCAATCCTGAAACGGGTTGAAAAACCGCAATTGGCGCGGGCGACGGACCCTGTCGCGTTTCGCCGTGCGTTTGAACGCAAAGCCAAAATCATGTTCCATGGCCCCCGGGATGTGGAGCGTGAAGAGATTGTTTTGGGTGATGCGCAGGCTTTGCACCTGACGGGGCCGTGGGCTGACGCCGAACGTGTGATCCTGTATTTCCACGGCGGCGCGAATGTTTGTGGCAGTCCGAAAACCCACGCAGCGATGATCGGGCAATTGGCAAAGCGGGCGGGCGTTGATGCGATTCTGCCAAGTTATCCGCTGGCCCCTGAACACGGCTTTCCTGCTGCAATTGACAGTGCGCGCGCGTCCTATGACGCGGTTCTGGCGCGCGGCTATGCACCGCATCAGATCGTGATGGGTGGTGACAGTGCCGGTGGCGGTTTGGTTCTGGCCTTGTTGGGGCAACTCTTGGCCGAAAACGCGCCGGTGCCAGCAGGTGTGTTCGCCTTTTCGCCGCTGTGTGACCTGACGTTTGATGGCGTGAGCGTCACAGTGAACGCAGCACATGACGTCATTCTACCGGCCAGCCGAGTGAGCGATATGGCCGAGATGTATCTGGGTACACATGATCCGACGGACCCACGTGCAAGCGCGCTGTTCGCAGATTTTACCGACGCCCCGCCTGTGTGGTTGACCGTTGGGGACACCGAAATCTTGATGGATGACACCCGCCGGATCACTGCCAAATTGCAGCGCCAAGGTGTCGATGTGCAGATGCATTTGGAAAAAGACGTGCCGCATGTTTGGCCGTTTTTCCACAATTACGTGCCCGAAGCGCGTGCGACGTTGGACAGGCTGGCGGGTTGGATCAACCGTCGCCCAGGTTGGTCAGACGGAAGCTGACGGCTTCGGCGATGTGTCGTTTGCCCACCTCATCTGAATGATCCAAATCGGCGATTGTGCGGGCGACCCGCAGGACGCGATGATATCCGCGCGCGGACAGTTTGAAGCGATCTGCAACCCGGTTCAACAATTCCCTGCCCTCTGTGTCAGGCGTTGCGAAGTGTGACAAAGCCTCGCCTGCGGCATCGGCGTTCGAGCGCATGTCTGGCGTTTCAGCATACCTGTCTTATTGTACCGCGCGGGCCGCTGTGACCCGTTCACGGACCTGCGCAGAGGTGTCGCCAGTGCTGGGCAAATCAAGGTCTGTGTAGGCGACGGGAGGGACATCGACGCGCATGTCAAAGCGGTCCATCAACGGCCCGCTGATGCGCCCGAGGTAGTCTTGGCCGCAGTGTGGTACGCGCGCGCAGGCCCGTCCAGGATCAGTGAGATAGCCGCATTTGCAGGGGTTTGCAGCGGCGACCAGCATGAATTTGCACGGGTATTTCACGTGGGCATTGGCGCGCGCGACCATGACTTCGCCGGTTTCGATCGGTTGGCGTAGGGTTTCCAGCACAGTGCGCGGAAATTCGGGAAATTCGTCCATGAATAAGACACCGTTGTGCGCCAGCGACACTTCACCCGGTTTAGCGCCGCGCCCGCCGCCGATGATCGCGGCCATCGAGGCCGTGTGATGCGGTTCACGAAACGGGCGTGATTTCGAAATGCCGCCTGCGTCAAGCAACCCTGACAGCGAATGGATCATCGACGTTTCGAGCGCTTCTGTTGCGCTGAGTGGTGGCAGGATACCGGGCAAACGCGCGGCCAGCATGGATTTTCCGGACCCCGGTGTGCCGACGAACATCAGATGGTGACGGCCTGCGGCAGCAATTTCCAGCGCTCGTTTGGCGCGTTCTTGTCCTTTGACGTCGCGCAAATCGCGGGTTGATGGATCGCTGGTAACCTCGCCCGGTTTTGCTGGCGTAATTGGCGATTGTCCGGTGAAATGGCGCACGATGTCGCCCAGTGTTGCCGCCGCGATGACGTTGGTATTTCCGACCCACGCGGCTTCGGCCCCGCACGCGGCGGGGCACAGCAATGCGCGGTCGTGTTCTGCAGCGGCCATGGCTGCGGGCAGCGCGCCAACGACCGGCATCAGCACGCCATCAAGGGAAAGTTCGCCCAGTGCCACGACCCCTTCGCTGGCGTCCTTGGGGATGATTTCGAGTGCGGCGAGCAGGGCCACTGCGACTGGCAGGTCAAAGTGCGAGCCCATCTTGGGCAAATCTGCGGGCGACAGGTTAATCGTGATCCGCTTGGACGGCAGCGCGATTGCCATTGCGGCGAGGGCTGTGCGCACGCGGTCGCGGGCTTTGGACACTGCTTTGTCGGGCAAGCCGACGATCGAAAAGGCTGGCATGCCGGGCGAGACGGCGCATTGGACCTCGACTGTGCGGGCCTCGATCCCTTGGAATGCGACTGTGTAGGCGCGTGCGAGCATAGAGCCCCCCGATAGCATAACGTTAATTCATCTTGGTTAATGGCTAACGGAGGGGCGTTTATGTTTGGTTAATGTGTGTTTGAGTATTTTTAATCAGAACAAATTGGAGGCTTAGGGCCAAGGGACTGTCGGAACACCCATGTCATAGGGGAAAGGGTCGTAGGTGGTTTTTAACCCTTCGGCGCGCCATGCTTTGAACGTGGGGTCACTGATTACTGTGTCGCAGTAGGCGCGTGCTGCGGCTGAGACAGGAAGATCATAGCCGATGATACGTGCGGCGACGGGCGCGAACATGCAGTCGGCTAAAGAGTAGCGGCCAAACAACCACGGTCCGTCGGTTTTGAATGTGGCGGCGTGTGCCCAGAGTGTTTCGATGCGATCAAGGTCGGCTTGTAGGGCCGCATCGACGCTGAACCCTTTGTTCACGTGCTGTAATTGCATCGGGCATTGGCCACGAATTGCGCCAAAGCTGCTGGCCATTTCGGCGCAGACCCAGCGGGCAGTGGCGCGGGCTGCGGGATCCGTTGGCCACATGTCCAGATCGGCGTGACGTTCTGCCAGCGTTTCGGCCATGGCCAGGCTTTCGCCCACAACCGTGCCGTCTGGCAGCTGTAGCGTCGGGACCAGTTTGGCGGGGGCAAGGTGGGCCATATCCGCCGCCATCGTACCGGCGTAAAGCCCGATGAAATGTGTGTTAAACTCCAGCCCGAATTTTTCGAGCATCAGCCAGCCGCGCAGCGACCAGGACGAGAAGGTGCGATCACCAATGTATAAATCATATGTCATGCGAGCAGGCTAAATCGGACGCACCAAAGAGCGCAAACAGAGAATTGTGCGTGGTGCCATCACACAACGTGATTGATGCCGTGGACTTGCGCGCCGTTTGGGCCCCATGCGATTTTGGTCACCGACAGGTTGTCGATTTTATGCGCCAGAACTTTTGCGGCCGTCACGCCAAGCGCCATTTGCACCTGCGTCAGGATCACCCCGAAATGTGCAACCGCGATGATGTCACGTCCTGGGTTTTGCCGGGTGATGTGCTGCATTGTGGTGTGGACGCGGTGGGCGGCCTCGTCCCAGCTTTCGCCGCCGGGCGGGGTCGCGTCGCCGGGGGTTTCCCAGTAGGCCCGGCTTAGGACCGGGTGCTTTTCCGAGACTTCGCTAAAGTGGACGCCGTCCCATGATCCGAAATGCAATTCGCGCAGATGCGGGTTTGCGGGCAGTCGGGTCCGCGTGTTTGTGATTGCATCAGCGGTTTGGACGCAGCGGATCAGATCGGAACTGATGACCAGCGCGTCTTGGGGCAAATGCGCGTCGAGCCGTGCCAGATGATCGGTGTCTGACACGTCCGCAGGCACATCGCGCCAGCCCACAAATGTCTTTTGATGCGTGGGGCCGTGGCGCACCCAGTGCCAAGTTGTCGTCGTCATGGAAGGTTTCCTTTTAGAACGTTCGGCAGGCCTGCGACGACCTGCACCACCAGTTCCGCACGGGCGGCCAAGGCGATGTTCAGCCGCCCTTGGGCCTCGCGAAATTGACGGGCCAAAGAGTTGTCGGGCACGATGCCTTGGCCGACTTCGTTCGACACGATCACAATGGGGGATGTGCAGTTGGTGAGGGCCGCGAACAGCTGAGTTTGCGCGGCATCCAGTGGGGCTTCATCAAGCAGATGATTGGTCAGCCACATGGTCGCGCAGTCGATCAAAATCGCGGATTTCGGGGGTGTCTGAGCCAGTGCCGGACCAAGATCAAACGGGGCTTCATGCGTTGTCCAAGTCGCATCGCGGCGCGATTTGTGCACCTCGACGCGGGTTTTTGTTTCGTCGTCCCAAATCCGTGACGTGGCCACATAGACCGGCATTAACTGACTGTTAATGATAAGGTTTTCTGCAAACACGGATTTCCCGGATGCAGCGCCTCCTAGTACAAAAGTCAATGCTGGCAACATTTTTTCCACCCTTAAGTGAACCAATCCCTGACCTGCTGCGTAAACTTATCGGAAGCGCGACTCAAGCGCACAACACCTCGGGGGACGTATCAATGGCTTTGGACACAGCGCGCGACCAATCTCTTTCACGTACTGCCATGAAGGCAGAAATGTTGGATGCAGAGACAGAATTGAGGTTGGCATATGCGTGGCGGGATGACCGTTGCGAGGCGTCGTTGCACCGCTTGATCACCGCCTACATGCGGCTGGCGGTGTCGATGGCTTACAAATTCAAACGCTACGGCGCGTCGATCAATGACTTGATCCAAGAGGCCGGTTTGGGCCTGATGAAAGCCGCTGACAAATTTGACCCGGATCGCGGCGTGCGGTTTTCGACCTACGCGGTTTGGTGGATCAAAGCCAGCATCCAAGACCACGTGATGCGCAACTGGTCGATGGTGCGCACCGGGTCCACGTCTTCGCAAAAGTCGCTGTTTTTCAACATGCGTCGGGTTCAGGCCCGCCTGGAACGCGAAAGTGCCGCGGCGGGTGAAACGCTGGATAAATTCCAATTGCGCCAGATGATTTCGACCGAGATTGGCGTGCCTTTGCATGACGTGGAGATGATGGAGGGGCGGTTGTCCGGCTCTGATTATTCCTTGAATGCCACGCAGTCTGTCGACGACGAGGGCCGTGAATGGATCGACGCGTTAGAGGATGACAGCGCGCAGGCGGCTGAAAAGGTTGAGCTGGCCCACGACACGGCGCAACTGCGCGAATGGCTGCTAGAGGCGATGACGGCCCTGAATGAGCGGGAGCGTTTCATCGTGCGTGAACGCAAGCTGCTCGACACGCCGCGCACATTGGAATGTCTCGGCAAAGAGCTGAACCTGAGCAAAGAGCGCGTGCGCCAACTTGAGGCAGCGGCGTTCGCGAAAATGCGGAAAACGCTTGAGGCCCAAAGCAAGGAAGTGCATCACTTTCTAGCATGAAATATGTGATTACGTTTTTCCTGATTTGGCATGGCTGTGGTGTTGCGGCGCAAACGGGCGCGCCCGACGCGCAGATCGTTTTGATCGGCGAAACGCATGACAATCCCGTGCATCACGACACCCAATCGCGGATCGTAGAACAGATCGCGCCACGTGCGTTGGTGTTCGAAATGCTGTCACAGGATCAGGTGGCGCGGGTTGACCCCAATTTGGTGCCTGACCTCGAAAACATGCAATCGGTTTTGGAATGGGATGCGTCGGGCTGGCCCGATTTTGCGATGTATCACCCGATTTTTGCCGCGGCACCTGATGCGCGCATCTACGGCGGTGCGGTGCCGCGTTCGGTTCTGCGCGGCGTCGTTGAAGGGGACGTGACGCAGGCGTTCGATCAGCCGACACTTTATGGTTTGGATCAGGATCTGCCAATCGCAGAACAGGCTGCGCGACAAGCGTTGCAATTTGCGGCTCATTGCGATGCGTTGCCAGAAGAAACACTGCCCGGAATGGTCGATGTCCAGCGCCTGCGCGATGCGCGTTTGGCGCAGGCCGCGATCCAAGCGTTGAATGAAACCGGCGGCCCCGTTGTCGTGATTTTGGGCAACGGTCATGCCCGCAAAGACTGGGGCGTGCCTCGTTTCCTGAACCGTGCAGCCCCCACAGCAACTCTGTGGTCAATCGGTCAATCCGAAGACGGCCAAGCGCCCGAGGGCGGGTTTGATCAAATCATCTACGCCCCAAGCTTGTCGCGCCCCGACCCCTGCGCGGCCTTCAAATAGCATCGGGTCCGAAGGGCTGGCAGATTGCGTCTCGCGCGATTAAGGTCGCGTTCAAAGGCCAGTCATAAAAGGGGCACATCATGCTTGGTGCCAAACGGATTTTACTGATCATCGGTGGCGGAATCGCGGCGTACAAAGGCCTCGATTTGATCCGTCGGTTGCGCGAACGTGGCGCGGATGTCACGCCGGTTTTGACCCGTGCAGCTGAACAATTTGTGACGCCACTGTCCGTTGCTGCGCTGTCTGGCAGCAAAGTGTACCGCGATCTGTTTGACCTCACAGATGAGGCCGAAATGGGCCACATCCAATTGTCACGCAGCGCGGATTTGATCCTTGTGGCCCCTGCGACGGCTGACTTGATGGCCAAGATGGCGCAAGGGATTGCCAACGATCTGGCCTCGACGCTTTTGTTGGCGACCGACACGCCGGTGATGATCGCGCCCGCGATGAATGTGCGCATGTGGCAGCACCCCGCAACGCAGCGCAACATCGCGACGTTGCAAGGTGACGGCGTCACGCTGATCGGCCCGAATGATGGCGACATGGCGTGCGGAGAATTTGGACCCGGACGGATGTCCGAACAGCTGGAAATTGTCGCAGCGATTGAAACGCAATTGGCCGCTGGTCCGTTGGAGGGCAAGCGCGTGCTGGTCACATCCGGCCCGACGCACGAACCGATTGATCCGGTGCGCTACATCGCGAACCGGTCGTCTGGTGCGCAAGGCACGGCGATTGCGACGGCTCTGGCAGCCCTCGGGGCCGAGGTGGTTTTTGTCACCGGCCCTGCGGATGTGCCGCCGCCCACCGGCGTGACGGTTGTGCCCGTGCAGACGGCAGCGCAGATGCTGCAAGCGGTGCAAGATTGGTTGCCCGCAGACGTCGCGATCTTTGCGGCGGCCGTTGCTGATTGGCGGGTATCCAGCACCAGCGACAAGAAGCTGAAGAAAACCAAAGACGGTTTGCCCGAACTGACGTTTGCCGAAAACCCCGATATTCTGGCCCATGTCGCGCAGCTGAAAAAGGGCCGACCGCAATTGGTTGTGGGCTTTGCTGCCGAAACCAACGACGTCCGAAACAACGCTATCGCCAAGCGTAAACGCAAGGGCTGTGATTGGATCATCGCCAACGATGTGTCGCCGGAAACGGGCATCATGGGGGGCAGTGAAAACGCGATTTTGCTGATTTCGGATGATGGCGTCGAAACGTGGCTGCGCATGTCGAAAACCCAAGTCGCCCAACGCTTGGTCGCGCGCATCGCAAAGACGCTGGCGTGAGCGTTTCGATCAAGATCACGCGCGACGCAGGCAGTGACATGTCAATCGCGTTGCCGTCGTATGAAACCGCAGGGGCGGCGGGGGCAGACGTGCGCGCCAATCTGGAAAACGGCGCGTCGGTGATGCTTGCCCCCCGTGCCCGCGCGTTGGTGCCAACAGGTTTGCGTCTGGAAATCCCGTTGGGGTTCGAAGTGCAGGTGCGCCCGCGATCCGGTCTGGCCCTGAAAAACGGCGTCACGTTGGCCAACAGTCCCGGCACAATCGACAGCGATTATCGCGGACCTTTGGGGGTGATTTTGCTGAACACCAGCGACGTCCCGTTCGAGGTGACGCACGGCATGCGCATCGCGCAATTGGTCGTGGCCCCCGTGGTGCAAGGGGTGTTCACGCAAGTCGACGTGCTGGATGAAACTGCGCGCGGCGCGGGCGGCTTTGGATCGACCGGGCGCGACTGATGGCATTGGTTCTGGTTTTATGCGCTGTTTTTTGGGGGCTTGGCATGGCGCTGAACACGCCCAAACCCATGCGCTGGGCGATGATTGGCATGATGCTGGTCGCTGTCATTTTACTGCATTTTATACTGCCTCAAGGCAATCCTTTGCGCATGGCGACGGGGGAAACTGCGATGCCGTGGCTGTTGTTGCTTGGGGCGGCTGCGTTGGTTTGGGCGTATCGCAAGGGGCTGTCGCATTTGCGTAATCGCGCGCAACCTGCGGATCAGCCTGAAACAGATGCACCGTTGTTTTCTGACACCGAACTGAACCGCTATGCCCGTCACATCGTGATGCGCGAAGTCGGCGGGCCAGGGCAAAAGGCGCTGAAACAGGCCAAGGTTCTGGTGATCGGGGCTGGTGGTTTGGGCGCGCCTGCCTTGCAATATCTTGCGGCGGCTGGTGTCGGGACAATTGGCGTCGTCGACGATGACGTGGTCGAAAACGCCAATCTTCAGCGCCAAGTTATTCACCGTGATCAAGACATCGGCATGCCCAAAGTGTTCTCGGCCCAAGCCGCAATGATCGCTCAAAACCCGCATGTCACCGTGCGCCCGTATCATCGCCGGTTGGGCGCGGATGATGCGCGTGAATTGATTGCGGATTATGATCTGGTTCTGGACGGATGTGACAATTTCGAAACCCGTTATCTGGTCAACAAGGCCTGTGTCGAACTGGGCAAACCTTTGATCTCGGGCGCATTAACCCAGTGGGAAGGGCAGCTCAGCGTCTTTGACCCAAAAAACGCAAGCCCTTGTTATAAGTGTATTTTTCCGCAGGCTCCAGCACCTGAATTAGCCCCCAGCTGCGCTGAGGCCGGCGTCATTGGCCCGTTGCCCGGCGTGATCGGATCCATGATGGCGATTGAGGCAATCAAGGTGCTGACAGGGGCCGGCACGCCGTTGCGCGGCGAGTTGCTGATCTACGATGCGCTGTATGGCGAAAGTCGCAAAATCATGATCGCGCCACGGGCTGATTGCCCAGTGTGCGGCGGATAAATTCAGCCATGCCAGCGCCCCAAGCCGCGTAAACTGCGGGGCCGGGGTGAAAGCCATCGGGTGCCATGGCGCTAACATCCAGATCCAGTTCCATCGGAACGTAATGCAGTGCCGGACCGCCAGCGCACCGGGACTTTTGGGCGTTGTCCAGCCGCGTGGCATGACGCCCAAGAACCCACGCCAGCGGATGGGGCAGCAACGGAAATTGACCCAAAGGCGGCAAGGCGCTGACAAACACGTGCTGCGCGCCGAATTCCGAACGCAGCCGTCTGGTGAGGGTCTGTTGCAAGCCCAGCCACTTGCTCAGCCCGTCAAAACGCGTCGCGTCATTCACGCCCAGAACGACAATCGCGACGTCGAAATCCGCAAGCGGCAGTTGGCGCAATCGGTCCAGTGTGCTGGCCGTGGTGGCACCGGTTTTGGCAAACAACGTCCAATCCACACGATGTGTCGTGGCTAGATTTCGGGTCACATGCCCGATCAGCGCGCTATCTTGGATATCGGCACCGACGCCCGCAGCAGAACTGTCACCGACCATCAACACGCGCAATTTTGGACCGTGCCCAAGGCTGCCGTGTCGCGGCCCCGCCGCCTCTGGCAGTGCCAACGCACGGGCGCGCACGATCAATCCTTGCACCAAAAGCAAAGGCAGCAAGACGATGCGCGCAAATATGTCGAAACCCTGTGGCATGGCGTTGTTAATTAACCTGTTGCGCCCTAGTTTCAATTACAAAGGAGACCTCCATGACCAATCCGTTGCTTGCCGACTGGGACACGCCGTTTCAGATCGCTCCGTTTGACAAAATTTCTGACGATGATTTCGCGCCCGCGTTGGATGCTGCATTGGCAAGCCACGCCGCTGAAATCGCGGTGATTGCTGGTGCCACTGACGCGCCGAGTTTTGCCAATACAGTTGAGGCCCTAGAGGCTGTGGGCAAGGATTTAGACAAGGTTTTGGGCACGTTTTACACGGTCGCAGGGGCAGACAGTAACCCCGCCCGCGAGGCATTGCAGCGTGATTTTTCGCCAAAGCTCGCCGCGCATTTCTCTGAGATTTCAGCGAACAAGGCCCTGTTTCAGCGTGTGGCATCGGTTTGGAACGGACGTGAAACGCTGGATCTGACGGATGAGCAAGCGCGTGTTTTGATGCTAAGCTATCGTGGGTTTGTGCGTGCGGGTGCGGCCCTTGAGGGCGACGAGGAAGACCGGATCAAAGCAATCAAAGCACGGCTGGCTGTGTTGGGCACAAAATTCACGCAAAACCTGCTGGGCGATGAACGCGAATGGCTCATGGAATTGGCCGAAACCGATCTAGGTGGTTTGCCTGAATTTGTCGTCGCGACCGCGCGTGCCGCTGGCAAAGAAAAGGGCGTTGATGGCCCAATTGTGACGCTGTCCCGTTCGTTGATCGTGCCGTTTTTGCAATTCTCGACCCGTCGTGACCTGCGTGAAATTGCGTACAAAGCGTGGGGTGCACGTGGTGCCAATGGCGGCGAAACGGACAACCGCGAAATTGCCGCTGAGACGTTGCAGTTGCGTTCAGAACGGGCGCAATTGCTGGGGCACGAGAATTTCGCGCAGTACAAGCTTGAAACCGAAATGGCGAAAACACCGCAGGCTGTGCGCGACTTGCTGATGTCGGTTTGGAAACCTGCCAAAGCCCAAGCCAATGCGGACGCTTGGATCTTGCAACAAATGATGAATAGCGATGGCGTCAACGGCGAGTTGGAGCCGTGGGATTGGCGGTTTTATTCAGAACGCCGCCGCCGCGAATTGCACGATTTGGATGAGGCCGAATTGAAACCGTATTTTCAGTTGGACCGCATGATTGAAGCGTCATTTTCCTGTGCCACACGTCTGTTTGGCCTGCAATTTCAGCCGCTTGATGTGCCGCTGTACCATGAAGATTGCCGCGCATGGGAAGTGACCCGTGACGGTGAACATGTTGCGGTTTTTGTCGGTGATTATTTTGCACGCGGATCAAAGCGGTCCGGCGCGTGGTGTTCGGCCATGCGTGCGCAGGCCAAATTTCCAGCCGCGCAGGCCCCAATTGTCATGAACGTGTGCAACTTTGCCAAAAGCGATCCGGCGTTGTTGTCCTATGACGACGCGCGCACGTTGTTTCACGAATTCGGTCACGCGCTGCACCAAATGCTGTCGAATGTGACGTATGAATCCGTGTCTGGCACGTCTGTTGCCCGCGACTTTGTGGAACTGCCAAGCCAGTTGTATGAACATTGGCTGGACGTGCCCGAGGTGCTGTCCGAATTTGCAACGCACGCCGAAACGGGTGCGGCGCTGCCGCCCGAATTGCTTGAAAAAGTGCTTGCCGCAGCGACCTACGACATGGGGTTTTCGACTGTGGAATATGTGGCATCTGCGCTGGTTGATCTGGAATTCCACGACAGTGACGCCCCTGCAGACCCGATGGCCAAACAGGCCGAAATATTGGCAAACTTGGGCATGCCACACGCGATTTCGATGCGCCACGCAACGCCGCATTTTGCGCATGTGTTTTCCGGCGACGGCTATTCGTCAGGCTATTACAGCTACATGTGGTCCGAAGTGATGGACGCCGATGCCTTTGCCGCATTCGAAGAGGCCGGCGGCGCGTTCGACCCGGAACGTGCCCGCGCGTTAGAGGACAACATCCTGTCGACAGGCGGCAGTCGCGATGCGGCTGAGTTGTACGTGGCATTTCGCGGGCGATTGCCCGGCGTTGATGCATTGCTGAAAGGGCGCGGACTGGTCGCGTAACGCCGCGATCAGTACCCCAGTGACCGATCGACGAGATGCAAAAACGGCTCGCCCGCTTCACCGCGCCGAATGTTTTCTGCAATCGTGAGCGATGAATATTTTGGCCGCGTTTCAGCGGCGATGTGCGGGGTGACTGTGACGCTTGGATGCGCCCAGTACGGATGATCCTTTGGCAGCGGTTCAACGCGGAACGTATCAAGCGTTGCGTGCGAAATGTGCCCTGTGTCCAGCGCCGGCAGCAAGGCATCATCGTCGATCAACGGCCCGCGCCCCGGGTTGATAATGACAGCACCTGCTGGCATCTGCGCCAAGGTTTTGGCGTTCAACGTGTTGGTTGTCGCAGGGGTGTCGGGCAGCAACAGCACCGCGATTTCTGCGCGCGCCAGTGCGTCGTTCAAACCATCCGGCCCGTGCAGGCAATCTACGCCTTGGACTGATTTGGCAGACCGGCTCCAGCCGCTGACGTTAAACCCGAATTGCGCCAAGGCCTGCGCGCACGCTGTGCCGAGTTCGCCCAACCCGAAGACAACAACATTCCTGTCCCACGACAGTGGCGGTGCGCTGGGGGCCCAGACGCCTGCGTCGCCTTTGATGTGGGTATCCATACCCAAATGGTGGCGCATCACATGGCCACAAACCCATTCGATCATGCCTTGGGTCAGGCCGGAATCAACCATGCGCGCGAGCGGCAAGGTTAGGGTTTTATTGCCCACAATTCCTTCGACGCCTGCCCACAGATTTAGGACGGCTTTGGCCCGCGTGAACGGCGTAAAATCCTGAACGTCCGAATTGGGCGCATAGACGATGTAGTCGACCTGATCAGGGGCGAAATCTGGGCTGACATCGGCGTCAATCCCTGCGCTTTTAATCGCGTCTTTCAGGGGCATTTCATAGTGCGGCCAGCGTTCGGCTTTGGCTGCAAAAAACACGTTAACTGTCATCTCGGAACCTTATTTATCTGGGGCGGTGGACATGCGCGCTTTGCACAAGTCCGAAGGCAATCATCAGAACCAGCATCGCTGATCCGCCGTAACTGACCAGTGGCAACGGCACGCCGACAACAGGTGCCAGCCCCATGACCATCGACATGTTCACCGAAAAGAACAGGAAGAAATTGAGCGTAATGCCCATGATCAGCAAATTCGAAAATCGGTCCCGATTTGAGACTGCGGATTGAACGCAAAACACGATGATCAACAGGTACAACGCCAAGAGGGAAATACCGCCCACGAAGCCGAATTCTTCGGCTAAGGTGGTGAAAATAAAGTCGGTGTGTTTTTCGGGTAGAAAGTTCAGGCGGCTTTGGGTGCCTTGCATAAAACCGCGCCCCGTCCATCCACCTGATCCAAGCGCGATTTTGGACTGTGTGATGTGATAACCAGCGCCCAACGGATCGGAACTGGGGTCCAAAAACGTATCGATCCGGCGAAATTGATAGTCTTGCAGCAATTGCCAAGAGGTGCCGCGCCCGACAAAAACGGCAGATATCAGGCCAATGCCAGCTGCAATTACAGCGGCGAAATAGGCCCAGTGCACGCCGGCCACAAACATCAAACCGCCGCCCGCCGTGACCAGCAAAATCGAGGTCCCCAAATCCGGCTGTTTCAACACCAACGCGGTGGGCAGCAAGATGACCAAGATCGGCAAAAGCACCCATTGCGGTTTGGATTTATTCTTGGCCGGAAGCCAGTCGTAGTAGGCGGCCAGAAACATGACGAGTGTGATTTTCATCAGCTCTGAGGGTTGTAGGCGGATGAAGCCGAGGTCAATCCAGCGCTGTGCACCCATGCCCACAGCGCCAAAGAATTCGACGCCAATCAACAGCAACACTGTCACACCATAGGCAAAGCCCGCGACGTTTCGCCAGAACCAGATCGGTGTGACGCCGACAAGAACCATCAGCACCAGCCCGACGGCAAATCGCTTCATCTGCGGTTCGGCCCAAGGGCTAAAACTGCCGCCCGCCACCGAATAAAGCATCAGGAATCCAACGCCCGCGACGGTCGTCAGCAAGATCGCCAGTGGCCAGTTCAGGAACAGGATTTTGCGCGGTCCGGCGGGGACCGATTTGACGGAGTATTCAAGATAGCTCATGCTTGGTCTTTGCCCCCGATGTCGGCGACAGGGCGTACTTTGCGCAAGCGTTTTTGTTGTGCAGAAATGCGGCTGCGGGCGTCAGACGGATACGCGGACAACGGTGGTTCGCCGTCGTACAACGCCTGCAATGTGATGTCGCGCGCGATTGGTGCGGCGGTTTTCGACCCACCGCCGCCGTGTTCGACAACCACCGCAACCGCGTATTTCGGATTGTCGTAGGGGGCAAAGTTCACAAACAACGCGTGGTCACGTTTTTCCCACGGCATTTCGGAGTTTTTGACGATGACAGAGCGGACTTGCGCGGTGCCGGTTTTGCCCGCCATGCGCATGTCGTCTGCCACGATTCTGCTGCTGCCTGCAGTGCCACCGCGATCGTTCACAACGGAATACATCGCTTGGCGAATGCGGCGCAAATTCTCTGGATCAACCTTGAGAGGTGCGCCCGCGCCGTTGGGCTGCAAAACGCCATCGATGGATTTGATCAGGCGCGGTTGTACTTCGCGCCCCGTTGCGATCCGTGCGGCCATCACGGCCAGTTGCAGCGGCGAGGCCAGCACAAAGCCTTGGCCGATGGATGCGTTTACCGTGTCTCCGATCACCCAATCTTTGCCGTAGGTGTTCGATTTCCAGTCTTTGGTTGGGGCCAAACCCCGCGCAACGGCTGACATGGGCACGTCGTGGCGCACACCAAGGCCAAAGATTTTTGCCATCGCTGAAATTTTCTCGATCCCGACTTTGAGCGCAAGATCGTAGTAGTAGACGTCGCAGCTGCGTTTCAGCGAATTTTTAAGATCCATGGTCCCGTGCCCGGACCGTTTCCAGCAGTGAAATTTGCGATCCGCGATTTCCAGATGGCCGTTGCAGCGCACGGTGTCGTTGGGGTCAACGATGCCGTCTTCTAGTGCTGCCAATGCCGTAATCATTTTGAAGGTCGAAGCGGGCGCGTAGGTGTCTTGGACGGCCTTACTGGCGAGCGGGCGGAATTTATTGTCCGTTAGGTCTTTGTAATCGGCGACGGAAATGCCGTTCACAAACAGGTTTGGATCGTAGGTGGGTGACGACGCAATCGCGACCAAATCGCCGTTTTCCACATCGATGACCACGGCACTGGCGCTTTCTTTGCCAAGGCGCGCTTGGACGTAGTTTTGCAGCTTGGAATCAACGCTGAGCTGCAAATCCGCACCGGCGCGGCCCTCGCGGCGATCCAGTTCGCGCATCTCGCGCCCGGCGGCGTTAACCTCGACCTGTTTGGTGCCGGCTTTGCCACGCAAGCGCAGTTCTTGTTTGGCTTCAACACCGACCTTGCCGATCTGATAGCGCGGGATGCGCAGCAGGGGATCGGGGTCTTCGATGCGGTCAAGATCGTAGTCACTGACGGGCCCAACACGGCCCAGAATATGCGCAAAATCCGAACCCAACGGGTACACGCGCGACAGGCCGACCTCGGGGGTGACACCGGGCAAGGCGGGTGCGTTAACGGACACGCGGCTTAGGTCACCCCACGCGACGTTGTCGGCGACGGTGACGGGGTAAAACGGAGCACTGCGTTTGATCTGTTTGCGCGCGTCATCCAGCGTGTCGGGATCCAGCGTGACGATCTTGCCGAGACGGGCAAGCACGTCTTCGACGTCGCCGGCATCTTCGCGCACGATTTTGATCTGGTAGGTCGGGATATTCTGGGCCAGTCGCACGCCGTTGCGGTCGAAAACCTCGCCGCGTGCTGGCGGTAATAGTTTGAATTTAATCCGGTTTTCTTCGGCAAGCAGGCGGAATTGATCGGCTTGATCAACTTGCAAATGGCGCATCCGCACACCCAATGCGCCCATAAATGCCAGCTGCGCACCGCCCAGCAAAAACGCGCGACGGGACAACTGGCGATGGGTCGCTTCGGTATCACCTCGTTTGCGTCTCATGCCCGTCCTCCGAGTGTGTCCAGATCGCCGGGCGCGGATTTTCGAACGCCCATGATTGCGTGGGTCACAAAGACAAATGCAGGATAAAACAGCACGGTCATGCCCATCTGGTTGAGCGTAAGCCAAAGGCCCGGAACATCAACCAACAAGACCGCGAGGACGACGCGGTTGAGAACAGTCGCGCCGATGATCAGACCGGTCACGGTGGCCAATTCCGTTAGGAATGTTGCTGCCCGCAATGTGGGGGCTTGCGACTTGAGCTTTTCGCTGGCCAACAAGACGATCACGGCCCACAGCCCAGGGGGGCGTTGCAACAGCAGATCAGCCAGCAGCAGCACCAGTCCCAGCAAAATAGCGGGGACATATTCGGGCCGACGCGCGGACCAGGCAAAGGCAAACCCCATCAGCAGGTTTGGCAAAGCCCAGGTGCTTGGCGCAGAATTCAGCGGCAAAAGATGCACAAATAAAATGAACAACGTCAGTAGGATAAAGGCCGCGCGCATGACCCAAACCCGATAAGAGGAGTGATCATTCATCTACCACCTCAGTCGTTTGTGGCGATCCTTGGAACGTTGCACGCGCGGGGGTCAGAACTGAACTGACATCTGAGACGGGTTCGTTGGAATAGCTGCGCATCACACGCAGGAATTCCAGCCTTTCGTAGTCGGCGGCCAAGCGTACGCGCAGGCGTCCGCCCGGGTCTTTGGCGATCTGACCGATCAGTAAACCGGCCGGAAACACGCCGCCATCACCGGAACTGACGACGCGGTCACCGGCGCGCACAAGGCTGGGGTTTTCGAGAAAATCAATCGGCGGCACCGCGGAATTGTCACCTGCCACAATCACCCGCTGCCCCGATGGTTGCACCAATGCTGGAATACGGCTGGACGCATCGGTCAGCAAAATCACGCGACTGGTGTTTTTGGCGACGCCGGAAATGCGACCCACCAGCCCGATCCCGTCCATCGTGGCCCAGCCGTCAATCAGCCCGTCACGCGCGCCGACATTCAGCAGCACGGATTGGCGGAACGGTGATCCTGAATCCGCCATCACAACGCCGGTGATAAAGGTCAGACGTGGATCAAGCCGCACTTTGTTCAAATCCAGCAGCCGCGCGTTTTCTTCTTCGAGCTGAAGTGCGGCCTCTTTCCATTCTTTCATCCGGCGCAGTTCGCGTTTCAATTCCTGATTTTGCTCGGCGATGCGTTGGTAGCTTTGGAAATCGCGCAGCAGGTTGGCCATGCCCGTGACAGGGGCCATTGCCCAGTCGAAATTCGGCACAATCCGGTCGGTGACTTGGGCGCGGAACCGTTCGACCCGTGGGCTATCGATACGCCAAAGCAGGAACACGGCGATCAACAACAGAACCATCACGCTCAGCAAAAGCTTGCGCAGCGGGGCGCCGTAGTCCTGACTGTTTGATCTGTCCTTGGCCAACGCGAGGGTTTCCTGCCGTGTTTGAAATCAGGGCATTTAGATTGCTGTTGGCCAGAGTGTCCGCAATTTCGAACATTCTGGCAAGCACATCAGCTATCGTAGTCGATGGCGTGCCGCAGTTGTTTCTCGTATTCCAGCGCTTTGCCTGTGCCCAAGGCCACGCAGTTCAGCGATTCATCGGCGATAGAAACGGCGAGGCCGGTCTGTTCGCGCAGGGCCAGATCCAGATCACCCAACAACGCGCCACCACCTGTCAGCATGACGCCGCGATCAACGATGTCGGCGGCCAAATCGGGCGGTGTGGTTTCAAGGGCGGTCATTACGGCTTCGCAAATTTGCTGGACGGGTTCGGCCAACGCTTCGGCGATTTGGGCCTGCGTGATTTCGATTTCTTTCGGGACACCGTTCAGCAAATCGCGACCGCGGATTTGCATTGACGTGCCGCGGCCATCGTCGGGCATGCGGGCGGTTCCGATAGACGTTTTGATCCGCTCGGCGGTGGTTTCACCCACCAAAAGGTTCTGCTGACGGCGCAGATAGCTGATGATCGCCTCGTCCATGCGGTCACCACCGACGCGCACCGAACGGGCATAAACGATGTCACCAAGCGACAGAACCGCAACTTCGGTTGTGCCGCCGCCGATGTCTACGACCATGTTGCCGGTCGGATCGGTGATCGGCATGCCGGCCCCAATGGCGGCTGCAATCGGTTCGGCAATCAGGCCCGCGCGACGGGCACCAGCGGACAGAACCGACTGGCGAATGGCGCGTTTTTCAACGGGCGTGGCACCGTGCGGGACGCAAACGATGATCTTTGGCTTCGAGAACGTCGAGCGTTTGTGCACCTTGCGAATGAAATGTTTGATCATTTCCTCGGCGGTGTCGAAATCTGCAATCACGCCTTCTCGCATCGGGCGGATTGCCTCGATGGACCCGGGCGTGCGCCCCAACATCAGCTTGGCGTCTTCGCCCACGGCCAGTACTTTTTTGACGCCATCCTTGATGTGGTAGGCGACCACGGACGGTTCGGACAGTACGACGCCTTTGCCTTTGACGTAGACCAGCGTGTTCGCGGTGCCCAAATCAATCGCCATATCGGACGTGAACAAACCACGAATAGAACTTAAGATCGACATACGTGTGCGCCTTGCCAAAGAATACTAATTCATCCGTGAATCGGAACACGCGGACGTTGCATATTATAGGCATGCTGACGCTTGGGCGAAAGGGGGCTTGGGCGCGGATTTGTGGCAGTTATCCGCGCATTTTGACTGGAATGCGCAAGGTGCCATGCTAAGATTTGGGGAACCAGCGCTCAGAAAGGTAAATCATGCGGAAAATTCAAGTACTTGGAGTGCATCACATCACGATCATGGGGGCGGATCGGCAGACCTCGATTGATTTCTGGGAAGGGCTGTTGGGCATGCCATTTATCTTTGATCAGCCCAACTTGGATGACGCGAACGAAGGGCACTTGTATTTTGATCCCGGTGATGGGCGGCTGATCACGATTTTCACAAACGAAGACCGCACGGCTGATCGTGGCCGCCCGCCGACAGATGCGGGATGTGTGCACCATTTGGCATTCGAAGTGGACCGCGCGATGTTTTCCCAAGTGCCGGCCCGGCTGGTCGCGCGCGGGATTGGCAATTCCGGGGTCAAAGATCGCGGCTTTATGGATTCGATTTATTTCAAGGATCCGCTGGGGTTGCTGATCGAGCTGGCGTGTTACAAATTCATTCCGCCGCGTGGGTCAAACCACGCAGAAGTGCTGCTGGAGGCGCATAAATTACGGGTCGCTGCGGGGGATGCTGCCATTGGCGAAAACCATCTGGCGGATGCGGTTGAACAGATCGTCGAGCGCAGCCAAAGTTCACTGTCGACGGATCGAAGTGCGCGCGATCCTTACCGAAATAAATAATGCCCCCAGCAGGTTAGCAGGGGGCATCGTAATTTAAGTCACGTCTTTGTAGCTGATTTCAGCCTTGTCCGTGCCGGTTTTTTCGCGGCGCACGATCAAACGGTTTAGCGCGTTCACGTAGGCCTTGGCGGATGCGACAACCGTGTCTGTGTCGGCCGACTGACCTGTTGCGATGCGGTCGTCTTCTTCCATGCGGACAGACACTGTGGCTTGGGCGTCGGTGCCTTCGGTCACGGCCTGAACCTGATAGACTTGCAGTTTTGCGCCATGTGGAAACAAGGCTTTGACCGCGTTAAATGTTGCATCCACAGGGCCATCGCCGGTTTGGCTGGTGGAGTGTTCGACCCCGTCGACCGACATGACCAAATCAGCCTTTTGCGGGCCTTCGGTGCCGCATTGAACGCGCAGCGAAATGATCTTGAGGTGATCGTTTGCCGGGTCCGAAGACGTGTGCATCAAGGCGATCAAATCGTCGTCAAACACCTCTTTTTTGCGGTCGGCCAATTCTTTGAACCGCACAAAGACGTCTTTCAACTGGTTGTCGCCCAACTCGAACCCGAGGTCCTCCAGCTTGGCGCGCAAGGCGGCGCGACCCGAGTGTTTGCCAAGGGGCAAAGACGTTCCGGCCAAGCCGACGTCCTCGGGGCGCATGATCTCGAATGTCTCGGCGTTTTTCAGCATGCCGTCTTGGTGAATGCCGGATTCGTGGGCAAAGGCGTTCTTGCCAACAATCGCTTTGTTGAACTGCACGGCAAAGCCGGAAACTGATGCGACGCGGCGCGAAATGTTCATCAGTTTGGTTGTGTCGATGCCGGTTTGGAACGGCATAATGTCGTTGCGCACTTTCATGGCCATCACGACTTCTTCTAATGCCGTGTTGCCGGCGCGTTCGCCCAAGCCGTTGATTGTGCACTCAATTTGGCGCGCACCTGCTTCGACTGCGGCAAGGCTGTTGGCGGTCGCCATGCCCAAATCGTTGTGACAATGCGTGGCAAAAATGACCTCGTCAGCACCCGGCACCATTTCGATCAAACGGCGGATCAGCTCGGCGCTTTCGCGTGGCGCGGTGTAGCCAACCGTGTCGGGAATGTTGATCGTGGAGGCACCGGCCTTGATCGCGATTTCGACGGTGCGGCACAGGTAGTCGAATTCGGTGCGGGTCGCATCCATCGGTGACCACTGCACGTTGTCGCACAGATTGCGCGCGTGGCTGACGGTCTGTTCGATCCGCTCTGCCATTTCGTCTTTGGTCAGGTTCGGGATGGCGCGGTGCAAAGGCGATGTGCCGATGAACGTGTGGATGCGCGGTTGGGCTGCGTGTTTCACGGCCTCCCAACAGCGATCAATGTCGCCGATTTGGGCGCGGGCCAAACCGCAAATCACGGAATTCACGCTGTTTCTGGAAATCTCGGAAACGGCGTTAAAATCACCCTCGGAGGCGATGGGAAATCCGGCCTCGATGATGTCTACGCCCATTTCGTCGAGCAAACCAGCGATTTCCAGTTTCTCATCATGGGTCATTGTTGCGCCGGGGGATTGTTCGCCGTCACGCAATGTGGTGTCGAAAATTACGACTTTGTCTTGTGAAGATGTCATGTGATGTCTCTTTTTTGTGTCTGATCCTTGGCACGTTCCAAAACCCTCTGAGCGGACGTGCCGGAAGACACGCTCAGAGGCGGAATAGGATCAGTAGGTCGCACAGCGATGCAGCGCCAAGTTGGCGAAGCGGAGTGATATGTGCGGATCTGTTCATCACGCTCTTTATAAACGCGCAATGGTAAATGAAAAGATAGAAAATTCAGTGGCTCAGCTTTGGCCGATTTGTTTTGTTTAAACAAAGGTTGAAGGCGCGGTGTCGCCTGCTAGGTCTCGCCCATGGCAAGGGTTTTGATCATAGGCGCGTCAGGCGGCATCGGGCAGGCATTGGTGTCTGTGCACCAAAACCGCGGTGACGATGTCGTCGGGGTGTCGCGGTCAGTCGATGGTTTCGAGATCACGAACGAGGCAAGCGTGTCGTCGCATTTGTCCGCGTTGGGCGGTGATTTTGACCGCATCATCGTGGCAACCGGCGCGCTTGAGATTGACGGTGCCGGACCCGAAAAATCCATTAAGGCAATCCAGGCGGACGCCATGGCGCAGCAATTTGCGGTGAATGCGATTGGGCCTGCATTGGTGTTGTCGCACGCGGGGCGTTTGCTGGCCAAGGGGCGGCCAAGTTGCCTGGCAGTTTTGTCCGCACGGGTTGGATCGATTTCTGACAACCGTTTGGGCGGTTGGATCAGTTACCGCGCCGCAAAATCAGCGCTAAACCAGATCGTTCGCACCAGCGCGATTGAACTGGCGCGCAGCCATCCTCAGTCTTGCGTCGTATCGTTACACCCCGGCACGGTCGCCAGTGCGTTTACGGCAAAATATCTGGGCCGCCATCCGTCCGTTGTACCGATCGAGGCGGCAGGCAATTTGATGACAGTTATGGATCAGTTGAACCCGCACCGCAGTGGTGGGTTCTTTGATTACACCGGCGCAATCGTTGAATGGTGATCATTCCCAACGAGCGACTTAACCGCTTTGTCGGTGGATTTCAGAACAGGAATTTCCAGGTATTCGATCAATTGCACCCGTAATTTGCGTTCTTTTAGACGCGCGCAAAAATAGCGTGACGTGCTGGTCGTAATCAGCCCACCGCTTTTGTCAAAATGACGGAATTCGACCCAAGCTGACAAATGGTTCTTGGCTGAAATGGATTCGGCGATAATCCGATACGCGGTGCGTGTATAATTGGCTTCCAATAGCGCCGTGCGCTTGATCGATAAAACGGCCTGGATCGCCTTCACGTTTTTAAAGACCATGATCCGTTCGCCAAAATAGATTGCCGTGGGCAAAGAAAATTGATTGGAAATTTCCACAAGTTCATTTCGAGCGAAACAATCGCACTGCTTTTGGAAAAATTCTTCTACTGATTGCAATCCAACACACTTTCAACGTGATATTCCGAAAGCCTTGCAACTTAGGCATATCTTTGACCGGTCGACTAAATGGCAGGTACAGCATTATTGCAAGAAAACTAATCGAAAATTTCCGCCATAGTGGGTTTTTTCAGGATATTTCGTGAAATGCGGGAAGATACGGCGACTTTACTTAAGCGCGCCGTTTTCCCAGTTGCCGCGGGCCTCTTCGCCGGTGGCGTAACGCATGGTTCCGTCGCCTTGGCGTTTGCCGTTGCGAAAGTTGCCCTCGTAGACGTCGCCGTTGTCATACGTCGCGGTGCCCGTGCCGTTAATTTCGCCTGTTTGCCACTGGCCTGTGTATTTGAAACCGTTGGCCATTGCGATGCTGCCAATGCCGCTGCGCTGCCCGTTTTCAAATGTGCCCTCGTAGATTGTACCGTCAGGATAGGTGGCCTTGCCGTTGCCGTGACGCTGGCCGCTTAGCCATTCGCCCTCATAGCGGTAGCCGTCCGCATAGGTCATCACGCCCCTGCCGTGATTGCGCGCGCCTTTGAACCCGCCCTCGTAGATCACGCCGTTTGAATATGTCGCTTTGCCGTCGCCCTCGATCACGCCAGCGACCCACGCGCCCTCATAGGTAGAGCCATCGACATAGGTGATTTTGCCGGTTCCGTCGGCCAGATCATCGCGAAAGCTGCCCTCGTAGACCGACCCGTCAGGATAGTTGACGCGGCCTTGGCCTTCGATTTGGCCGGCTACCCAAGCGCCGACGTAGGTATAGCCGTCTTCGCCGGTAAACGTGCCGGTGCCGTGACGGCGATCATCGGCGAATTGACCATCATAGACATCGCCGTTTGCATACGTGACGCGGCCGTTACCCATGCGCCGGCCTGACACGAGGTCGCCCTCGTAAATGTCACCGTTGGGTTGGGTCAACGTGCCAGCCCCGTCGATTTGCCCGTCTTTCCAGAGGCCAACATAGACCAATCCATCCGGCATCGTCAGCGTGCCGGTGCCCGCGCGTTGCCCGTTTACGATGTCGCCGTCATAGACCGCGCTGTCAGGATAGGTGATCGTGCCGAAGCCATTTTTGACCCCGTCAATCCAGTCGCCTTTGTATTCATAGCCGCCCGGGCTTTGCATCACCCCTTTGCCGTGGTGCTTGGCATTGCGGAATTCGCCCTCGTAGCGCACGCCGTTGGCATAAAGTGCGACGCCGCTGCCGATAATTGTGCCGCCCAGCCAGTCGCCCTCGTAGGTGCCGCCATCCGCAAAGGTGATTTTACCGAAGCCGTCGGGTTTGCCCTTAGAAAAATTGCCCTCGTAGACCGAGCCGTTGGGAAAATTCGCAACGCCTTCGCCTTTGATTTCGCCGTCGACCCATTCGCCGGAGTATTCGTAGCCGTTGGGCAATTTGTAGGTGCCAGACCCGTGCTGCAGGCCGCCGCGAAACGTGCCCTCGTAGATGCCGCCGTCATCATATTGCTTGCTCAGCACCTGATCATCCTGCGCGAATACCGCTACAGGAAAAGCCCACAGGCTCAGGATCAAAAGAAGACGTTTCATATAGGACCTGCCCAAATTTGGTCTAAGATTCTTGGCCCGCACACCCCCTGCGCAGGCTGGGGTAGCCTAGAAGAAGCAAAGCCACCTCGCAATGGGTTTTGCAGGGTTGATTTGCGGCAGGCGGACGTCAGCGGGCCATTTGCAACTTGGACTTGTCGGCCTGGGCCTCTCAAAGGGCTTTTCTGCCCAACGCCTTAGGCATATAGGTGCCTCAAGACCCAGATATCTGATAGGATCGGAGCGCCTGATGGCCGATAGATTTCGCATAACCCTGTGCCAATTGAACCCAACCGTGGGGGACATTGCCGGCAACGCAGCGCTTGCGCGTGATGCTTGGGAACAAGGGCGGGCGGCAAACGCCGACATGGTTGCGCTGCCAGAGATGTTTATCACGGGCTACAACGCGCAAGATTTGGTGATGAAGCCGGTGTTTCACAACGCAGCCATCGCTGCGGTTGAACAATTGGCCATCGATTGCGCGGACGGCCCCGCCTTGGCGATCGGCTGCCCGTGGGTCGAGGACGACAAGCTGTACAATGCCTACATGATTTGCCGGGGCGGCAAGATCGCCTCTAAGGTTTTGAAGCATCACTTGCCCAACGAGACGGTTTTTGACGAGGTCCGTATCTTTGATGCGGGGCCTTTAGGTGGGCCCTACAGCGTTGGCAACACCCGCATCGGCAGCCCGATTTGTGAGGATTCGTGGCACGAGGATGTGGCTGAAACGCTGGCTGAAACCGGTGCGGAATTCCTGTTGGTGCCGAACGGGTCGCCGTATTATCGGGGCAAACAAGACACCCGCATGAACCTGATGGTCGCGCGTGTTGTCGAAACGGGTTTGCCGTTGATCTACCTGAACATGGTCGGTGGTCAGGATGATCAAGTGTTTGACGGCGCGTCTTTTGCCCTGAACCCCGGTGGTGCGTTGGCGCTGCAAATGCCGGCTATGGAAACAGCAATCACGCACATCGATCTGGAACGCGGGGCTGACGGCTGGCGGATCATGGACGGTGACAAGGTCAAGCAACCCGATGAGTGGGAGCAAGACTATCACGTGATGGTGTTGTCGTTGCGCGACTACATGCGCAAAACCGGTTTCAAAAAAGTGCTGTTGGGCATGTCCGGCGGGATCGATTCCGCCATTGTTGCGACCATTGCCGCCGACGCGCTTGGCCCTGAAAACGTGCGCTGCGTCATGCTGCCGTCGGAATACACCAGCTCCGATAGCTTGGAGGACGCCAAGGCCTGTGCGACCGCGCTGGGCTGCACGTATGATTTTGTCCCGATCAAAGAGGGGCGTGATGCGATCACCAACACGCTGGCGCCATTGTTCGAGGGGTACGAGGATGACCTGACTGAGGAAAATATTCAGTCCCGCCTGCGCGGTCTATTGTTGATGGCGATGAGCAACAAGTTCGGCTCCATGCTGCTGACCACGGGCAATAAATCCGAGGTCGCAGTGGGCTACGCGACGATCTACGGCGACATGGCGGGCGGTTATAACCCGATCAAAGACTTGTACAAAACCCGCGTGTTCGAAACCTGCCGCTGGCGCAATGAAAATCACCGCGACTGGATGATGGCCCCTGCTGGCGCGGTCATTCCCGAACGGATCATCACGAAACCACCCTCAGCCGAATTGCGCGACGATCAGAAAGACAGCGACAGCTTGCCCGACTATCCGGTGCTGGATGCGTTGCTGGAAATGCTGGTCGACAACAACGCGTCAGTTGCAGATTGCGTGGCCGTGGGGTTTGATCGTGATGTGGTCAAAAAGGTCGAACACCTGATCTACATTTCTGAATACAAACGGTTCCAGTCTGCCCCCGGTGCCCGCCTGACCAAAGGCGCATTCTGGCTGGATCGTCGCTATCCCATTGCCAACCGCTGGCGTGATAACGAGTGAGACGCGTGGTGTGCGATACGCACACCTTACCAGCACGATCACTGGACTTATGATATCTATCATGACACCTAGCCCGCTACAGGAGAACCGCTCATGACCACCACTCGTTTTGCCCCATCGCCCACAGGTTTCATTCACATTGGCAACCTGCGTACGGCGCTGATGAACTTTCTGATCGCGCGCAAGGCGGGGGGCGAGTTCATCTTGCGGATCGACGACACCGATCCCGAACGCTCCAAAGAAGAATACGTCGACGGGATCAAGCAAGACCTTGAGTGGCTGGGCCTGCATTGGGATCGGGTTGAACGCCAATCAGAACGGCTGGATCAATACGCCGCCGCTGCGGACAAACTGCGCGACATCGGCCGGTTCTATGAGGCGTTCGAAACGCCAACCGAACTGGACCTAAAGCGCAAGAAACAGCTGAACATGGGCAAACCACCGGTCTATGATCGTGCCGCTTTGGCATTGTCAGAAGCCGAGCGTGAAGCGATGCGCGCCGAACGGGGCAATGGCGTGTGGCGGTTCAAGTTGGATCACGAGCGGATCGAATGGAACGACGGCATTTTGGGCGATATCTCGATTGATGCGGCGTCCGTCAGTGATCCGGTTTTGATCCGTGGTGACGGGCAGGTTTTGTACACAATCGCGTCCGTTATGGATGACACCGAAATGGGTGTGACGAACGTTGTGCGCGGGTCCGATCACGTGACCAACACGGCGACCCAAATCCAGATCATGAAGGCGCTGGGCGCGACGCCGCCCGCCTTTGCGCACCATTCGTTGCTGACCGGCCCACAGGGCGAAGCATTGTCAAAACGCCTTGGCACTTTGGCCCTGCGCGATCTGCGCGAACAAGGCATTCAGCCGATGGCGCTGCTCAGCATGATGGCGCGATTGGGATCGTCGGATCCGATCGAATTGCGCATGGAAATGGCTGAACTGATCGACGGTTTCGAACTGTCCCATTTCGGCGCGGCCCCAACGAAATTCGACGTCGCAGACGTGTTCCCGATGACGGGTCACTACCTACAAGCCTTGCCGCTGGCGAAAGTCGCAGACCAGATCACAGCCCTTGGTGTGCCCGACGATCTGGCCGAAGCGTTCTGGACCGTGACGCGCGACAACATCACCACGCTCAAGGATCTGGACGGCTGGTGGACATTGTTCCGTGACGGCGCAGAACCTGACATCGATGACGAGGACAAAGAGTTCGTGGCCCAAGCCATGGCGCTGCTGCCCGAAGGCCCGCTGGACACCACCACTTGGAAAGCATGGACCGGTGCCGTCAAAGACGCGACAGGGCGCAAGGGGCGTGGCCTGTTCATGCCACTGCGCAAGGCGCTGACCGGCCAAAGCCATGGTCCCGATATGTCTGGCGTGATGCCGCTTTTGCAAGTGATCAAAGCGCGCTAACCTCACCTGAACGCGGCGTCGCTGCGTTCAGAAAAAGGACACGCCATGAGCGACGCACAAGCCAAATTCGTAACCGGCAATTTGTTTCGCCACGTCAGCGTGATGTCACTGACGTCGTCTGTCGGGTTGATGGCGGTGTTTCTGGTCGACTTTGTCGACATGATCTTTATCTCGATGCTGGGGAAATCCGAACTGGCTGCGGCCGTTGGCTACGCCGGTGCCGTGCTGTTTTTCACCACCTGTTTTGGGATCGGCATGGCGATTGCCGTGGGGGCGTTGGTGGCGCGCAGCCTCGGGGCTGGGGACGACACATTGGCCCGCGCCCGCACCGCAACTGGCCTGACGTTTGGGGTCTTTTTCAGCGCGATCTTTGCAGGCCTTGTCTGGCTGAATGTGCGCCCCGCGGTCGAGCTGCTGGGGGCCACCGGACACACCGCTGATCTGGCCGAAAGCTATCTGCGCATCGTTGTACCGTCCTTGCCGTTTCTTGTGATCGGTATGATGGGCGGGGCTGTTTTGCGCGCGTACGGCGATGCGCGCCGCGCCATGATGGCCACGATCTACGGCGCACTCGTGAATGCGGTTCTTGACCCGATCCTGATCTTTGCGCTGGATCTGGAACTCACGGGCGCGGCCCTTGCATCAGTTGCCGCGCGGCTGGTTATTGCGAGCACATCGTTGCTGCCGATCATCCGCCATCACGGGGGTATCGAACGTCCTGATCTGGGCAGTATGCGGCGCGATTTCCCACCTATTTTGGCCATCGCTTTGCCGGCAATTCTGACGCAGTTGGCAACGCCAATCGGCCAAGCCTTTGTGACGCGGTCCATGGCGCAATATGGCGAAGACGCGATTGCAGGAATGGCGATTGTCGGGCGGCTGACCCCTGTGGCATTCGGCATCATCTTTGCGTCTTCGGGCGCGGTTGGACCGATCATCGGGCAAAATTTCGGCGCCAAAGACTTCACCCGCGTTCGCGCTGGATTTAACGCCGCATTGTTGTTCACGGCGATGGTTATCGTTGTGGTGACGCTGACGTTATTCGTTTTGCGTGGACAAATCGCGGCCCTGTTTAGCGCCGAAGGATTGACGCTAGAGCTGATATTCCTGTTCTGCGGCCCGCTTGCGCTGGCGTTCTTTTTCAACGGGGTTCTGTTCGTCAGCAATGCGGCATTCAACAACCTCGGCCATCCGTTCTATTCCACATGGATGAACTGGGGGCGCAACACGATTGCGATGGTGCCTGCGGTGCTGATCGGCGCATATTTCTTTGGCGCGGCAGGCGTACTGATCGGGCAGGCGGCGGCTGGCGTGATCTTTGGGTGCATCGCATGGTGGTTGGCGATTGGCGTCATCAACTCGGGCGGCGATGACGAAGATCAGGGACCATTCGCGCGTCAGGGCCGCCTAATGACCTTGCTGCACGCGCGCCGATAACCGCGATAAATGTTGATCAACCAGTTGCGTTTCAGATGCGGTTAAAACCTGCGCGCGCGGGTATTTCGGCGTTGCACGGTCGTTTAGAATGGGCGTGTCCCATCCGTCCGTCGTGTCAAAAAACGCCTGTACACCATCGGTGCCAAATTCGCGCAAATACCCTTGCACAACCACGTCCAGATAGCTGAGCAAAATAACGTGCGCGCCACCCTTGCGCATGTCAGTGGGATCAACGGCGTAATGTGCAATCTCGGCCACAGGATCGCCAACATGCGCGACGTTCCCATCCGATGAAATGCGTTGATAGCCGCCTTCGCGCAGATCAAGTGCTGCCCAATCCGCGTCCGGCACTGCTGCAATCAGCCCATCGATACGGTGACCAATCGCAGGCACCGCCGTTAAAAATACGACGTCACGTGCATCGGTGCGCACCCATGCCCGCCGCCAATCTTGCAAGGTTGCGTGACGCGCATTCGGGTAAATATGGGTGTCTTGATTGACCAGACTGCCATAGCCGAAAAAGTAGGGATCATTCATTCTTTTGCTCTCAACACTTGGGCAGGGCGCGCCGCGAGCGGGGCCCACGCAAAGGCGAGACCCGCAAGTAAGGTTGCGATAACACCCCCCGCGATAATGGCAAGAGCCGAGGGCCAGATGACGGAATAGCTGATGTCCATGACAAACCTGCTGACCGCCCATCCCCCCATAATTCCCGCCGCCAAAGCAACGAGCCCAGCGGCCAATCCGAGCAAGGCAGCCCGCATTGCAAAACTGTACAAAATGCGCAGACGCGTGGCACCGAGGGTCTTGAGGACAGCGGCCTCGTAGGTGCGCGCGTTGGTGCCAGCCGCCGCCGCGCCGATCAAAACGAGGAAACCCGTTAGCAAAGTTGCCGCCGCCCCGTAGGATGTTGCGGCCGCCAAACCGGACAGCACATCGGCCACACGGTCAATCGCGTCGCGCACCCGGATCGCGGTGATGTTGGGGTATTTCTGTGCCAGATCGCGCAAAATTGCGGCCTCGGCTTGGGGTTCTGCGTAGACGGTCGAAATGAAGCTGTGGGGCGCGCCGGCCAGCGCTGATGGGTTCATGCTGAGGATGAAACCAATGCCGGCAGTCGAAAAATCCACCTCGCGAAAGGACGATATTGTGCCGGTGATATCGCGCCCCAGGATGTTGATTGTCATCGTGTCGCCAAGGTTCAGGTTCATTTCTGCGGCTTCTTCTGCGGCAAAGCTGATCAGGGGCGGGCCGGCGTAATCTGCGTCCCACCACGCGCCGTCTGTGATGCGGGTATTTTCGCCCGGTGCCTCGGAATAGGTGACGCCACGGTCGCCTTGCAGCACCCAGTGATCGCCGCCGGTTTCCTTGGCCGGTTTGCCGTTGATCTGTGTGATGACGCCGCGCAACATCGGGGCGCTGTCGATGCGGCGCACGGCCGTGTCGTTTTCCAAACGCTCGGTGTAGCCCGCCATTTGGTCGCGCTGGATGTCGACGAAAAAATACGACGGTGCGACGTCAGGCAAATTGCCCGAGATCGCTTTTCTAAGGTTGCCGTCGATCTGCCCGACGGCCGCCAAAACCGATAGGCCCAAACCCAGCGAAAGCACGACCGACGACGCCCCTTCGCGTGGGCCCGAGATCGAGGCGAGCGCCCATCGCAACGCCGGACGTCCCTTTGACAATCGCCCGCCACGGCGCGATGTCCAGCGAATGACCACGGAAGCCAACGCCAGAATGACGAGGGCAAAAGCGATGCCACCCGCAGTCCAAAGCGTCAGCCGCCACGTGCCCGAAAACCACGCGGCCAACCCGATCAAAATGGCCAAAGCCAAGGCGATAACGATCAAGTAGCGAAAGGGTGGCAACAGCTTTGATGCGCCAAGAGCGTCGCGAAACAAGGTGGCGGCCCGCACGTCTTCGGCGCGGGCAAGGGGCCACAAGGTAAAGACAAAAGCGGTCAAAATGCCGTAAATCGCAGCCTCTGCCAAGGGGGCGGGATAGATCGCGAAACTTGCAGGGATTGGCAGGCGGGCTTCGATCAGCGGTGCCAGCAGAACCGGTGCGAGCCCACCCAAAACCAGCCCGATCAGGATGCCGACAACGGACAGAACCCCGATCTGGATGAAATAGGTTTGGAAGATGGTCCGCCGCTCGGCCCCGAGGGTGCGCAGGGTCGCGATAACGTTGGTTTTTTCGGCGAGGTAGGCACGCACGGCGGCCGACACACCGACACCGCCAACGGCCAAACCGGACAGTCCAACAAGCACCAGAAACGCGCCCAAACGATCCACAAACTCAGCGATACCCGGTGCACCATTGCGCGCGTCCGTCCAACGCAATCCGCTGTTTTCAAACCGCTTTCGTGCGTCCGTTTCCAAAGTCGCAAGATCGGCGTCGTCGGCCAGATCCAATCGGTATTTTGTGCTAAACAACGTCCCCGCAGCAAGCAGCGATGAGTTTTCAAGGGACGCTGTGCGCACGATGGTGCGTGGCCCCAGGTTGAACCCGCCCGCAGCCCCGTCCGGTTCGCGCATCAAGGCGGCTGACAAGCGGAAATCTTGGGTTCCAAGGCGGAATGTGTCGTCGATTTCCAGCCCCAACCGGTCGATCAACACCCGTTCCATCACCGCACCGGGCAGTCCGTCACGCGGCATCAATGCGTCTGCCAATGACATCTCGGGTGACAGTGCGACGGAGCCGATCAGCGGGTACAGGTTATCGATGACTTTGATCTGCGTCAGGCCACGTTCGGTTTGATCGCCCGCGCCGACCACAGCCATGGACCGGAAATCGACGATTTCTGACACGGCAATTGCGTTGTCCGTCATCCATTTGCGTTCGTTGTCGCTGGCAAATCGATAGGTCAGTTCGAGTTCGGCATCGCCGCCCAAGATCGCAGCCCCTTCGCGTGCCAATCCGGTTTCGATTGCGACGCGGACCGATCCGACGGCTGCGATGGCAGCAACGCCGAGCGCCAAACACGCGAGGAAAATGCGGAAACCGCGTAGGCCGCCGCGTAATTCACGTCGGGCAAATTGGGCGGCGATGGCGATGCTCATTCTGCGGCGGCTTGCTGTGGCAGTGCGATGCGTCCGTCGGCCAATCGAACGACGCGATCACAGCGCGCGGCCAGTGCGTTTGAGTGTGTGACCAGCACCAAAGTCGCCCCGCGTTTGTCGCGCAATCCAAACAGCAAATCCATGATCGCAGCGCCATTGGCGCCGTCCAGATTGCCGGTCGGTTCATCCGCCAACAAGATTTTTGGCCGCGTGACAGATGCACGGGCAAGAGCGACGCGTTGTTGCTCACCCCCTGACATTTGCGACGGATAATGATCGGCGCGGTGCCCGAGGCCCACGGCATCCAGTTCTGCCCTGGCCCGATCAAAGGCGTCGCGCGCGCCGGCCAATTCCAGCGGGGTGGCGACATTTTCCAGCGCGGTCATCGTCGGGATCAGATGGAACGACTGAAACACCACCCCCATGTGATCGCGGCGAAACCGTGCCAGTGCGTCTTCGTTCATCGATGTTAGATCGTGTCCAAGCGCGTCAATCGTGCCAGCCGTCGATTGTTCAAGACCGCCCATCAGCATCAGCAACGAAGACTTGCCGGAACCGGATGGCCCGATCAGCCCAACCGTTTCACCGCGCGCAATTTCCAGCGAAATATCATGCAAAATACCGACCCTGCCAGCGTTGCCATCGAGGGACAATGCCACATCTTTTAGGGCAAGGACTGGATCGGACATACAAGAGCGCCTTTATTAGGGGTTACGGTTGGACATGGAGGTTGGATCAGGATGCGCAAGGCGATCATCGCGATTGTAATTAGTTTTTGGGGGACTGTGGCTGCGGCCCAGACCGTGACGATTGCTGCCCTCGGGGACAGTTTGACCCAAGGCTACGGGTTGCAGGTCGAAGACGGGTTTGTGCCGCAATTGCAAAACTGGCTGACCGCACAGGGTGCTGACGTGGCGATGATCAACGCGGGTGTGTCTGGTGACACCACTGCGGGTGGGCTGTTGCGTGCGGCGTGGACGCTGACGCCTGACGTGGATGCAATGATCGTGACGTTGGGTGGCAACGATCTGTTGCGTGGTCTTGATCCGACGAACAGTCGCGCGAACATGGACGGAATTTTGGCTGCGGCGCAAGCGGCGGGCGTTCAGGTGCTGGTCATCGGAATGCAAGCGCCCGGGAATTACGGACCAGAGTACAAAGCCAGTTTTGACGCGATTTACCCCGAATTGGCAGAGGCCTACGGGGCGCTGTACCTCCAAAGCTTTTTTGAAGGTCTCGGTGGTGCGGGTACTGATCCGGCGGCTCTTGGGGCATTTATGCAAGGCGACGGCATCCACCCGAACCCGCAGGGCGTTAAGCGGATTGTCGAAGGAATTGGCCCCAAAGTGCTGGAGCTGATCGCGGCCGTGCAAAAGTGATTAAAGCCTAGGCAGTCGCCATGCGGAATTTCGTTTTTCGAATTTTACCAGTTGATAAAAAAATTAGTTCGTGACAGCGTTGTCCTAACACGCAAGCAATTTGGCTTTGCCACAGGAGCAACATGACCCAGGATTCCTTTACCCCAGGTGTTGTAGCAGGTCGTCTAGATGACGCAGCCTACGAAACCCAATTCGCAGATTTGCACCCGCCATTGGCCAATCACGAGGCATTGGTGGCCGCAGATCGTTGCTATTTTTGCCACGATGCGCCCTGCATTACGGCGTGTCCGACGGACATCGACATTCCGTTGTTCATCCGCCAAATCGCGACAGGGACGCCAGACGCGGCTGCAAAAACGATCCTGTCACAGAATATTATGGGTGGGATGTGCGCACGGGTTTGCCCGACTGAAACGCTGTGCGAACAGGCTTGTGTTCGCGAAGCCGCTGAGGGCAAACCGGTTCTGATCGGGCAATTACAACGCTTTGCGACGGACCACTTGCAATCAAAAGGCGTGCATCCGTTTGAGCGCGCAGCATCAACGGGCAAGACCATTGCGGTTGTTGGCGCTGGCCCAGCTGGTTTGTCTTGTGCGCACCGTTTGGCAATGTTGGGGCATGATGTTGTGGTGCATGACGGGCACCCGAAATCAGGTGGCCTGAACGAATACGGAATTGCGACCTACAAGACCACAGGCGGCTACGCGCAGGCCGAAGTCGACTGGCTGTGCCAAATTGGTGGGATAACGATCAAACATGGTCAAAGCCTCGGGGCTGATTTGCCGTTAACCGGGTTGCAGGCTGACTATGATGCGGTTTTCCTCGGGATTGGGCTGGGGGGCGTCAATGCGCTGGGCCTTGAAAACGCGGACAAAACTGGTGTGCTGGATGCGGTAGATTTCATCTCTGACCTTCGCCAAGCGCCAAATGCCATAGACGTTCCTATTGGGCGAGATGTGGTCGTGATTGGTGGCGGCATGACGGCGGTTGATGCTGCGGTGCAGGCGAAACTGTTGGGGGCGTTGAATGTCACGCTGGCGTATCGCCGTGGGCGGGATCGCATGAACGCGTCGGTGTTTGAACAGGATTTGGCGACCTCAAAGGGCGTGCGGATCATGACGCATGCGGTGCCAATTACGGTGCATGGAAACGGAGCCGTGCGTGAGATCGAATTCGAATACGTCGGCGATGACATGCAAGGCACCGGTCAAACGGTACGACTGGCCGCAGATCAGGTTTTGGTTGCAATTGGCCAGACCCTACAGGCCGATGCGGGCCCCGATTTGGATGGTAAAAAGATCGCCGTGACAGAATCTGGCCAGACGTCATTGACCGGTGTTTGGGCTGGTGGCGACTGTGCATCTGGCGGCGATGATTTGACTGTCACAGCCGTGGCAGAGGGGCGTGACGCTGCGATGGATATTCACGCGACGCTGATGGGAGACGTGTAAAATGGCTGACCTAACAACTGACTTCATCGGCATCAAAAGCCCCAATCCCTTTTGGCTGGCATCAGCGCCGCCAACGGACAAAGAATACAACGTGCGCCGCGCCTTCGAGGCCGGTTGGGGTGGCGTTGTCTGGAAAACGCTGGGCGAAGAAGGACCGCCTGTCGTCAACGTCAACGGCCCGCGCTACGGTGCAATTTACGGCGCGGATCGTCGTTTGCTAGGCTTGAACAACATCGAGTTGATCACCGATCGCTCGCTGGAAACCAACCTCGAAGAAATCACGCGCGTCAAAGCCGACTACCCCAATCACGCGGTCATCGTGTCGATCATGGTGCCCTGCGAAGAAGAAGCGTGGAAAGCCATCCTACCAAGGGTCGAGGCGACGGGCGCTGACGGGATCGAGCTGAACTTTGGTTGCCCGCACGGCATGTCGGAACGCGGCATGGGGGCGGCGGTGGGCCAAGTGCCCGAGTACATCGAAATGGTGACGCGCTGGTGCAAGCAGTATTATTCAAAACCGGTGATCGTAAAGTTAACCCCAAACATTACCGACGTTCGTAAACCTGCGGCGGCGGCCCGTCGTGGTGGGGCGGATGCGGTGTCGTTGATCAACACGATCAACTCGATCACGTCGGTCAATCTGGACACGATGTCGCCCGAACCCAGCATCGACGGCAAAGGCACGCACGGCGGCTATTGCGGCCCTGCGGTCAAACCCATCGCGATGTCGATGGTGTCGGAAATTGCGCGTTTTCCTGAAACTGCTGGCCTGCCGATTTCGGGCATTGGCGGGATCACCACGTGGCGCGATGCGGCTGAATTTATGACGCTGGGCTGCGGCAATGTTCAGGTCTGCACAGCGGCCATGACCTACGGGTTCAAAGTGGTGCAGGAAATGATCAGCGGCCTGTCCGATTGGATGGACGAAAAGGGCCACACCAGCGTCAATGATTTCATGGGGCAGGCGGTGCCAAACACGACAGATTGGCAGTACCTGAACCTGAATTACATCGCCAAGGCCAAGATCAACCAAGACGATTGCATCAAATGCGGGCGCTGTTTTGCGGCTTGCGAAGACACCTCGCACCAAGCGATTTCGATGTCTGCGGACCGCGTGTTCGAAGTGATCGACGCGGAATGTGTGGCGTGTAATTTATGCGTCAATGTCTGCCCTGTTGAGGATTGCATCACAATGGAGCAGGTGGCTGCTGGCCAAACCGATCCACGCACAGGGCGCACAGTTGATCCAGATTACGCCAACTGGACAACGCACCCAAACAACCCGTCTGCCACGGCGGCCGAGTAACGAAATCTCCCGCCCATCCGAGGTGCATATCTTGGATGGGAGCTTTGTCAGTTTTTAGTCTGCTGGCAGGGCATCCAACTTGATGTTTGCGATGGCTTCGGCTGACGTTGCTGCGGCCAGCGCAGACATCAATTTTGTTACCTCAGTCGGGTTGGTGGGCAACATCTCCATTATTGATTTTCTGCGCGCGGCGGCTTGTGCCTGTTGCTCTAATGCGTGCTCGCCCGCGACGTTTTGTTCAATCGAAGGCTGGGTTTTCGTGTCCTGAATTTGCGCTTGAACAACGCTTTGCGGGGTTGCCCTGGTTGGTGTGTCGAAGTTTTGAAAAATGACCTTTGATGTTTGATCGGCCACGGGTGGTGCATGGGTTATCGCCACGTCTTGTTGCGAAACCTGAGGCGTTTTTGGCACCGCCTGCGCTTGGCTGATCATACTTGAAACGACTTGCATTTGATCCTCCTGATGATGGGTTGGGCGCGATCTGCGCTGCTTCCACGGTGGCGCGCAATTGTTAATCAAATCTAAACGCGCCTTTGCGACTTGCCTAAATATTTAAGGTTTTGCTAACGTTTTTCGCCATTCCGATGTGGAAATGGAATGGCGACGAACGCACAGGCTCATGATCAGACCGGCGATCCCTTTGCCTCGGCTGAACTGTCAGGTTGAAGCGTTTCCTGCGGCTGGAGCGTGGTCAAATCGGCCATTTTTGGTGAGGCACTTGTCAGTGTGTCCAAGATCGATTGCTGCTTGTAGGCTTGCTGGGCGGCTTTGGCGATCTGGCGTGCTGCGGCCTCGCTTTGCGCGCTTGACGGGGGCTCTATCTGGGCCAGAACAATGCTTTGCGTGGACGGTACAATGGCCGTTTATGTCGGTGATGTTTGGGCTGAAACCGCCTGCGTATCAGACAAAGCTGTTCCGCCGGAATTCTGGCCAGACGATCCGCTGTCGGATCCTGTCGTATTGCCAGTGTCGGTTTCATTGGCCTCGGTTGTGCCATTTGCGGTTTCGTTTGCTTTTGCAGCCTCGCCGTTGTCTTCGTTGGTTGCTGTTGAATTGCTCGACGGCACCAAAATTGGTGCGCCCAAGCCTGAAATAGTCGACATGCGATCCTCCTGATACAGATCAGTTAAAACGCCCCTTCACCCAAGGATTACCAATCGTTCACAAACGTAAACAAAGTCTAAATGCTGTTTTGAAAACGCGTGCAAAGGTTAATTTCTGGCCCGATTTCGTTAAGGAGAAAGCAACTTCGTAAACATCGCATTCAGGTAGTCAGTGGCACCGTCTTCTTTGGCGCGCTTAGGCATCAGCACATCGATTTGCGCCTCAAAATCAGCGTAATGTTGCGTTGTGGACCAGATCGAAAAGATCAGATGGCGCGGGTCGACTTTTGCCAGTTTTCCCTCGTGTATCCAGGTTTCGATCAAAGCGCATTTTTCGTCAAAAAGCGGTTTCAGATCGGACGCCAAATGTGGCCCCATCCGCGGGGCACCTTGCAAAATTTCATTGGCAAACAGGCGGCTTTCCCGCGGCAGGTCGCGCGCCATATCCAGCTTGCGTTGCACATAGGCCAACAGTTCGGTCATCGGATCGCCGCTGGCATCCATCTCGATCAACGGATCAAGCCAGGTTTCCATCAGCTGGTTCAAAAGCGTGACGTGGATTTCTTCCTTGCCACTGAAATAATACAGGATGTTTGGCTTGCTGATTCCTGCCTCTTTGGCGACCAAATCAAGGGTCGCACCGCGGTAACCATGTTGCGAAAACACGTTCAGGGCGGCATCCAAAATGCGGTGACGGTTTCGCAATTGAATGCGACTGGGTTTCTTTTCGGTGCCAGTGGTCATTTGCCGTGGGCCTTTGCTGCAAAAACAGGCTCATGTTGCGGCCTGAGCGCCTATTTAGCAAACCAGTTCTTGACAGACTAGGGCGCAGTCGCAATCGTGTATTTACCAAGTGGTAAAAAACCTAAGCCACAAACGACGTCAGGGGGATATTATGGCAGCTCCGGGTGAAAACCTACGGATCAACGCAGATCGGCTGTGGGACAGCTTGATGGATATGGCCAAGATCGGGCCGGGCGTTGCGGGCGGGAACAATCGCCAGACCCTTACGGACGAAGACGGCGAAGGACGCGCGTTGTTCCAAAGCTGGTGCGAGGCTGCGGGATGTTCGATGGGTTTGGACCAGATGGGCAACATGTTTGCGCGCCGCGAGGGATCAGACCCCGATGCGCTGCCGGTCTATGTCGGATCGCATCTGGATACACAGCCCACGGGCGGCAAATACGACGGCGTTTTGGGGGTCTTGGCGGGGTTGGAAATCATCCGCACGCTGAACGATTTGGACGTAAAGACCAAGCATCCGATTGTGGTCACGAATTTTACCAACGAAGAGGGCACGCGCTACGCCCCAGCGATGCTGTCATCCGGCGTTTTCGCGGGCATCCAAACCCAAGACTGGGCGTATGGCCGCGTTGATGCAGAGGGCAAAACCTTCGGGGATGAGCTGAGCCGGATCGGCTGGCGTGGAGACGAGGAAGTGGGCGCGCGCAAAATGCACGCCTTCTTTGAGTTGCACATCGAACAAGGCCCGATTTTGGAGGCTGAAGCCAAAGACATTGGCGTCGTCACCCACGGGCAGGGCCTAAGCTGGACGCAGGTGACCTTGACCGGCAAGGATTCTCATACCGGATCAACACCCATGCCAATGCGTAAAAACGCAGGCTTGGGCATGGCGCGGATTTTGGAGAAAGTGGACGAGATCGCGTGGTCACATGCCCCGCATGCGGTAGGTGCGGCAGGACATATCGACGTGTTTCCAAATTCGCGAAATGTCATTCCGGGCAAGGTCGTGTTTACCGTTGATTTCCGCTCACCTGACGTGTCGGTGATCGAGGACATGGAGGCGCGCTTGCGTGGTGACGCCCAAAAAATAGCCGACGACATGGGGCTGGGCATCGAATTTGAAAAGGTCGGCGGTTTTGATCCCGTGACCTTTGATGAAGATTGCGTTGGTGCCGTGCGTGCCGCTGCCGAACGGTTGGGATACTCGCACATGAACCTGATTTCGGGCGCGGGGCACGATGCGTGCTGGATCAATCGTGTGGCCCCGACTGCGATGGTGATGTGCCCCTGTGTAGATGGGCTTAGCCACAACGAGGCCGAGGAAATCTCGCGTGAATGGGCGATGGCGGGCACGGATGTTTTGATGCATGCTGTGGTTCAAACAGCTGAAATTGTCGGGTGAGGCACACCAATGTTGCTTGACCTTGACCTTAGCATCGAACAGCGGATTACGGCGCTGATCCAGGTTGAAATCGATGATACGCGCATCGAGACGGACCGCGATTTGCGCCATATGGATGCGTTCAAACAAGCCTTGGTGCATCCGTTTGAAACGACAGTGAACTTTAGCGGCGGTATTACGCAAACATGTTGGACCGTGACACGCACGGACGGTGCATACCGCGTGGTGTTTATGCCGATTGCCGGATACTTTTCACTCTGTGTGGAAAGCGATTTTGGTCCCTTGGATGTTGGCGTGCACGGGGCGGCCATGGGCTGCTACGGGTCCGTTTAATCACGAGGGTGCACAGGGGATTTATCCCAATCCTCAAGATATTTGAGGTCCGAATGACAGGGCCCGACTAGGAGAGACAAGATGAGCAAAGTGATCAAAGGTGGTTTGGTTTGCACAGCAGATCGCACATACAAAGTGGACGTGTTGATTGAAGGCGAAGTGATCAAACAGATCGGTCAGGATTTGACCGGCGATGAATACATCGATGCGGAAGGCGCGTACGTCATTCCGGGCGGTATCGATCCGCACACGCATCTGGAAATGCCATTCATGGGCACGACGGCGGCGGAAACTTTTGAAAGCGGCACGTGGGCTGCGGCCGTTGGTGGCACCACGATGGTCGTCGATTTCTGCCTGCCCGGCGCGGACGGTGATCTAAAGAACGCGATCAACGAATGGCACCGCAAATCCGCCCCGCAAATTTGTTCTGACGTCGGTTACCACATGGCTATCACCGGCTGGAACGAAGACGTGTTCAACGGCATGAAAGATGCGGTTGAAATGGGCGTGAATTCGTTCAAACACTTCATGGCCTACAAAGGTGCGTTGATGATCGAGGACGACGAAATGTTCGCCTCGTTCAAGCGCTGTGCCGAGCTGGGCGCGCTGCCTATGGTCCACGCCGAGAACGGCGATTTGGTGGCCGAACTGCAAGAGAAATATTTCAACGAAGGTATCACAGGCCCCGAAGGTCATGCCTATTCCCGCCCGCCGGAATTGGAAGGCGAGGCCGCCAACCGCGCGATCACCATCGCCGATACCGCCGGCGTGCCGCTCTACATCGTGCACGTGTCATGCGAGCAAACCCACGAGGCAATCCGACGTGCCCGTCAAAAGGGCATGCGGGTTTACGGCGAACCTTTGATCCAGTTTTTGACGCTGGACGAGAGCGAATATTTCAACAAGGATTGGGACCATGCTGCGCGTCGTGTAATGTCGCCGCCGTTCCGGTCTAAGGACCACCAAGACAGCTTGTGGGCTGGTTTGCAGGCCGGGTCATTGCAAGTGGTTGCGACCGATCACGCCGCGTTCAACACCGAACAAAAACGCGCGGGCCGCAACGATTTTCGGATCATTCCCAACGGTTCAAACGGGCTAGAAGAACGCCTCGCCGTGTTGTGGACCGAAGGGGTCGAAACCGGCCGTCTGACGCCAAACGAGTTTGTGGCAGCGACGTCAACCAACGCGGCAAAAATCCTGAACATCTATCCGAAAAAGGGCGCGATCGTCGAAGGGGCCGATGCAGATATCGTGGTTTGGGATCCGAAAATTACCAAAACAATTTCCCCTGCCAATCACCATTCTGTGTTAGATTACAACGTCTTCGAGGGCTTTGAAGTCGCTGCACAGTCGCGCTACACGCTGTCACGCGGCGAGGTCATCTGGGCGTGGGGCCAGAATTCGCAACCGCAACCCGGTCGTGGTAAATTCGTGCCGCGCCCTGCTTTCCCATCGGCAAACCTAGCATTGTCAAAATGGAAAGAGCTGACCAAACCCAAAATGATCCAGCGCGATCCTTTGAACATTCCAGCGGGGATCTAAATGCAAAACGGCACCACAGAGGCGGCGCAGTCCGCCTCTCAGGCACCTGTGATTTCAGCCAATAATCTGGACCTGACATTTCAAACCAACGACGGACCTGTGCATGCGCTGAAAGGCGTGTCGCTCGACATCGAAGCGGGTGATTTCGTCAGCTTTATCGGTCCGTCCGGCTGTGGGAAAACCACGTTTCTGCGGGTTATGGCGGATCTAGAGCAGCCCACCGGCGGATCGATTTCGGTGAACGGCGTCAGTCCGGCTGCAGCGCGCCAAGCGCGTGCGTACGGCTATGTTTTTCAGGCTGCAGGTTTGTATCCGTGGCGCAGCATTGGCCGCAATATCAGCCTGCCGCTCGAAATCATGGGCTATTCTAAGGCCGAACAGCAAGAGCGGGTCGAGCGCGTGCTGGACCTTGTTGAGCTGGCTGGATTTGAACGCAAATTTCCGTGGCAACTGTCTGGTGGGATGCAGCAGCGCGCCTCTATCGCGCGGGCCTTGGCCTTTGACGCTGACATTCTACTGATGGATGAACCGTTTGGCGCGCTGGATGAAATCGTGCGTGACCACCTGAATGAACAGCTGTTGAAACTGTGGGCACGGACGGAAAAAACCATCGCCTTTGTCACCCACTCGATCCCCGAAGCGGTGTATCTGAGCACCAAGATTGTCGTCATGTCACCGCGCCCCGGCCGGATCACCGACGTGATCGAAAGCACGTTGCCCAAGGAGCGCCCGCTGGATATTCGCGACAGTCCGGAATTTCTGGAAATCGCGCACCGGGTGCGTGACGGGCTGCGCGCAGGCCACGCAGATGAGTGAACGCGCATGAGGCAAGCTTTTGTTCCAGTCCTGACCGTTGTGGTCGCGATTTTCGCGATCTGGTACGTGGCCGCAATTTTTCTGAACTCTGCCTGGGCCTATGACAAGGCCAAGCGCGCAGACGTGACGCTGAGCACGTCGCAGCTGATTTCGGACACGTGGTCGCAAGACAAACCCAAACTACCTGCCCCGCACCAAGTGGGCCGTGAAATATGGAAGACGACGGTCGAAAAGAAAATCACGTCGAAACGTTCGCTGATCTATCATTCGTGGATCACGCTCAGCGCGACCTTGTTAGGATTTGCAATGGGCACGGTGTTTGGGACCCTTTTGGCTGTCGGAATCGTCTACAACCGCACGATGGACATGAGCGTGATGCCGTGGGTGATCACCAGCCAGACGATCCCGATTTTGGCAGTCGCGCCGATGATCATTGTGGTTCTGAATGCGGTTGGCATTTCGGGATTGCTGCCCAAGGCGATGATCTCGATGTACTTGTCGTTCTTTCCGGTGGTGGTTGGCATGGTCAAAGGGCTGCGCTCGCCTGACCTGATGCAACTGGATCAGATGCGCACATGGAATGCATCAAGCGCACAGACGTTTTGGCGGCTGCGTCTGCCGTCGTCGATGCCGTATTTCTTTACCTCGCTTAAGATCGCGATGGCCGCATCCCTTGTGGGTGCCATTGTTGGCGAATTGCCGACAGGCGCGGTTGCGGGCCTTGGTGCACGTTTGTTGGCCGGCAGCTATTACGGGCAAACCATTCAAATCTGGTCTGCGTTAATCATGGCAGCAGCACTGGCTGCGAGCCTTGTTGCGATCATCGGAGTTGTGCAACGTGTGATGCTGCGCCGGATGGGGATGTCCTGATGGGGTGGTTGATTTTTGCTGTGGTGATCTGGATCGCAGGATGGATGTTGAACGTCCGCTTGTCACAGCTGCCCAAATCGCGGTTATTGTCGCTGATCGTGCCGGTCATTTTCGGGCTTACCTTGATCGGCATCTGGGAAGGCATCGTACGCGGATTTGAAATCAGCCCGATTTTGCTGCCGACCCCGTCCGCCATTGCGATCAGATTTGCACACTCGACCTCGATCCTTTGGGTCGACTTTGTGCAGACCGTCATCAAGGGCGCGCTAAGCGGCTACGTCATCGGTTGCGGGTCGGCATTTTTGCTAGCCATCGCAATGGACCGGTTTGATTTTCTAAAACGCGGGCTTCTGCCTGTCGGTAATTTTGTGGCGGCGTTGCCGATTGTTGGCATGGCGCCGATCCTTGTGATGTGGTTCGGATTTGACTGGCAATCCAAGGCTGCAGTTGTCGTGGTCATGGTGTTCTTTCCCGTGCTGGTGAACACGGTGCAAGGCCTGCAAGCCAGCGATGCGATGCAACGTGATTTGATGCATACCTACGGTGCCAGCAAGTGGACGACGCTGATCAAGCTGCGCCTGCCTGCGGCCATGCCGTTCATCTTTAACGGGCTCAAGATTGCCTCTACGCTTGCGCTGATTGGCGCGATTGTTGCGGAATTCTTTGGTTCGCCGATCAGGGGTATGGGGTTTCGCATCTCGACCTCAGTGGGCCAACTTGCTCTGGATCTGGTGTGGGCAGAAATCGTGGTTGCAGCCATCGCAGGCTCGACGTTTTATGGTGCTATTGCTTTGATCGAAAAGGCCGTCACGTTTTGGCATCCGTCCCAACGCGGGCGGGCCAATTGAATAATAAAAAACTGAAACCAACTAGGAGAGAAGAAAAATGAAGATTTTTGGACAAGTCGCCGCTGCTACGGCGCTGAGTGTCATGGGCACGTTCGCGCAAGCGGCTGACGACGTGACACTGCAACTGAAATGGGTCACGCAAGCGCAGTTTGCCGGCTACTACGTTGCATTAGACAAAGGGTTTTACGACGAAGAAGACCTGAACGTCACGATCAAACCCGGTGGCCCGGACATTGCCCCGACCCAAGTTTTGGCCGGTGGTGGCGCTGACGTTACCGTCGACTGGATGCCATCCGCTTTGGCCGCGCGCGAAAAAGGATTGCCGATGGTGAACATCGCGCAGCCGTTCAAATCGTCGGGCATGATGCTGACCTGCCGCAAGGACGCAGGCGTTGAGACAACGGCAGATTTCCCGGGCAAAACACTGGGCGTTTGGTTCTTTGGCAACGAATTCCCGTTCCTCAGCTGGATGAGTAAACTGGGCATCCCAACCGAAGGCGGTGCAGACGGCGTCACAGTTCTAAAGCAAGGCTTTAACGTTGATCCGATCTTGCAAGGCCAAGCGGCGTGCGTGTCGACAATGACATACAACGAATATTGGCAGATCATCGATGCGGGTCTGACAGCTGACGATCTGAACGTCTTTAAATACGAAGAACAGGGCGTCGCGACGCTAGAGGATGGCTTGTACGTTCTTGAGGACAAGCTGGCTGATGCGGCATTCGAGGACAAAATGGTCCGCTTTGTGCGGGCGTCCATGAAGGGTTGGAAATACGCCGAGGCAAACCCGGATGAGGCCGCAGATATCGTTCTTGAAAACGATGCATCCGGTGCCCAAACCGAAAAGCACCAGCGCCGTATGATGGGCGAAGTTGCCAAGCTGACAGCAGGCAGCAACGGCGCGTTGGACCCGGCCGACTACGAGCGCACAGTTGCCGCGTTGTTGTCTGGTGGATCTGATCCCGTGATCACCGCAGCCCCTGAGGGCGCGTGGACGCATGTGATCAGCGACAAAGCGTTGAAGTAACTTCAACCGTTCTGAACACAATACCAAAGGGCTGGCGCACTGCGCTGGCCCTTTTTGTTTGCACCCATCCATGGGGACGTGCGCGGCCTCTTTCCCCTGAGACTACCTACGCGGTGTGGCATAATGGGTCGACGTTCAAAACTGAGGGGATAACGATGTTTAAGCAGCTATTTGAAAAATTCGCAGCAACCAAGCCAAATGAAACCCAGCGGGAAACAATCACGCGGGCCTTGGCCGAGGTGAATGAGGTGGTGTCGGGTTTGTCCGTTAAACCCATGATCACATTTGATCCTGAAACTGGCGCAATCGAATTGGCATTGCCCGATCAGATGCCGGACGAGGCATTGGCCCTGCCAGCCCCCACAGCTGCGATCGAAGAAAAAGCCAACGCGGCCTAAGGCCGTTTAAAGAACTGTGACGACCGTACCCAAAGGCACCCGTTCATACAGGTCTTTGACGTGCTCGTTCAGCATACGGATGCAGCCGTTGGACACCGATTTCCCAATGGAGTCCGGCTGCGTCGTGCCGTGAATGCGGAAATACGTGTCCTTGCCGTTTTGGAACAAATACAGCGCGCGGGCACCCAGCGGGTTGGACGGACCACCCGGTTGCGCGTCGGTGTTGCCGATAAAGCGGGCGTAGGCCTTTGGGTCCCGTTCGATCATTTCGTTCGTGGGGCGCCACGTTGGCCATTCTTTTTTCACATCAATTGATGCCGTGCCGGTGAACTCCAGCCCTGCGCGCCCAACGCCAACGCCGTAGCGGATCGCTTTGCGTTCCTCGGTGACGAAATACAGGTAGTAGCTGCGGGGCAGGATCAGCATTTGACCGGGGGCAAAGCTCTTTTTGATGCGCACCTCTTGTGGGGTCGGATCAAACACCGTCGTTTGAGCAGACAGAACGTGTGGCAAAGTGGCTGTTGCAAGCGCGCTTGCGATAAAGGTACGGCGGCGCATGGGGTGCTCCTTGACTGGAAAAATGACTGTTGAAATTACAGCTATTTTCCGTTGATTAGGCAACCCTAAGCAACAAAAAACCGGCCCTCCTAACAGAAGAGCCGGTCAATTTGTCGTGTAACAGACCTGTGATCAGGTCAGATACAAAGCTTATGCAAGTGCGATGTTTGTCGCAGATTCGCGACCGTCACGGCCAGCTTCGATGTCGAATGTTACTTTTTGGTTGTCAGCCAAGCCTGTCAGGCCTGCGCGCTCAACAGCAGAAATGTGTACAAACACATCTTTAGAGCCGCCGTCAGGTGCGATAAAGCCGAAGCCTTTAGTTGTGTTGAACCATTTTACGGTGCCAGTAGCCATATCCGTAGTCTCCAAGTTTATATGCCATCCGCGAGAGTGCGATGGCCCGGCGTGGTCGGTCTGTGATCGATAGACTGAAGCCGAATAAACGAGACAGTGGGTCGAAAAAGAATAACGTTTGCATTAATCTATATGACACCTGTAAGCGATTCTTGCAAGGGGTACGTCCTGAAGGGGCGGTTTTGAGCAGGGTTTCGCTGAGGTAAATTTATTTGTGTGGCATCGCCTGACGTGTTGAATTATTTAGATAATTTATCAAAATATTAACGTACCTTAGCGACCGGTTAACGCATCGTGTGTTGCGTGTGGGTCTGCGGCAAACCGTCCTAAGCGTCGGCCTTCGGGGGCTCGGGATCGCTGGTTTCTGGCTCTGGCGCATCGTCTGCCAGTTCTTTTTCAACAGCTTCCAGCCGCCGTTTGGCCATGTCACGCACGCGCTTTGCGATGTCAGATGCCATTTTCGCCAAGTCCGTTGCCCGCACGGCCTCGTTCGGGACGCAATGGGTGTTCAGCGGATTGATCGCGCGGGTGATCCCGTCGATGCCATTGCCGATCACACCTTTGTCTTGCAGCAGGTTGAACCCGCCACGGGCGGTGTCCCCGTCGAGCTTCATCAGGCGCATGAACATCTCAGGCGATGCACGGTCATGGCAACGGGCGAGCAACTTGGCCTTGGCAAAATGTTGGGTGAGGGTGGCTGGCACCGCTGAAGAGGCCGCAGCCAAAGGCATAGCAGGCGCCGCAAACAAAGCGGAGACGGAGGCGATAGAGGTTCTACGTTTCATGGGTAAGGATATGGTAGTAAGGGTTGGTGGTTTTGAGGGGGAAAGTTTGTATGATTTTCTCTTCGCGGAACAGTCTAGAAGGGTTAGGAGTATGTTCCATTGAGAAGGATTACTCTTGTTCGCTTAACATTCGGATGACCCAATCACCGACGGTTCCCTCAATACCGAGTGCCGTAGAAATGGATAACTTAGATACATTGCAGACATCCTGGTAATCCCCCCTAAAATTAGCGGTGTTCAAAAGTAGAATTTTCTCGGCAAGATATCTGAGGAGATTTACGATGAAG
>JAQXDI010000012.1 GCA_029251465.1 Ascidiaceihabitans sp. | reverse complement strand
TATGGCTCCGACGGTAGGGGTCGAACCTACGACCAATTGATTAACAGTCAACTGCTCTACCACTGAGCTACGTCGGAACGGTATGGGCGATATAGCAATGCCGATTTGCGCCGTCCAGAGGGTTTTCGCAGTTTTGAAAAGAAAATCAAAATCAGGCGGGTCAGGTCAGTCGAAAATCGGCTTTGGCCGTCAGATCACCTATCGGCGAAATTAGAAATCGCTCTTTTAAATCAACAAGATGCGCAAGAATATTGCGTGTGGCAGCACCTTGTAGCGCCACAGGAGTTTCCAGGTAAATTGCACGGGCCAAGGCGCTCGCATTGGCGGGGCCGTTGGCCAAATGCGCAAGAATCGCGGCCTCGCGGGCTTTGCGATGTCCGATCAACCACTCAAGTCGGGTGTTTGGGTCGTCAATCGCCGCACCGTGACCTGCATAAAACACCCGCCATGTACGATCTTGCAGCCGGGCGCAGGACGCCATGAAGTCCGTAAGATCGCCGTCGGGTGGCGACACAAGCGAGCTGGCCCAGCCCATCACGTGATCTGCAGTAAAGCAGGCGTCGTTCCATTCCAGACAGATGTGATTGCCCAGATGGCCGGGGGTGTGGATGACGTTCAGCGACCAGTCAGTGCCAACAATTGTGTCGCCGTCCGCCAAAATCTGATCGGGTTCAAAATCGGTGTCGATGCCCTCACCACCGCCAACCAAACCGCTGTCGGCGATCTGTTGCATCACAACACTACGTCCCGCAGTTGCCGCACCAAAGGCCAGTATCGGTGCACCGCATCGTTGGGCCAAGGGCCGGGCAAGGGGGGAATGATCAAGGTGCGAATGCGTGACGATGATGTGTGAAATCCGTTGGTCGGGCGCGATGGCCGCCAAAATCGCGTTAAGATGCGCAGTGCTGTCAGGGCCGGGATCAATCACTGCGATATCCGTGGTGCCCAGTAAATAGGTGTTCGTGCCACGATACGTCATGGGCGAGGGGTTCGGGGCCACGATGCGGCGCAATCCGGGCTCTAGCGTTTCGGCAATCCCGATCACCGGGTCAAAATCATCAGGAGGCGTCATTGCAAAGCTCTTTCGTTCATCTGCTGCGGCCCGTATGGTTTAACTATGAATTTTGATTGGCTCAAACGTTATATGCCACGCTCGCTTTATGCGCGGGCGGCGTTGATTTTGCTGCTGCCGATTGTGGTGCTGCAATTGGTGGTCACAGTGCTGTTCATGCAGCGCCACTTTGAGGATGTCACGTTGCAGATGACGGACACAGTGGCCCGCGAAATCCGACTGGTGCTAAGCGAAAACACAGGGCAGGCGGCCGAAACGTTGCTGATCAGCGTGACACCTGCCAGTCCCGAACATGTCCACAGCGAGGATCAACGCGTCTGGTACGATTTCACCGGTCGTGTGATGTCGCGCCATTTGAAACGTATCGTAAATCAGGTCGCATCCGTAAATCTGCTGAAAGACAAGCGCGTTCAAGTGATTGCGATGCAAGGGGACACCTGGGTTGTGCTCGAATTTGAGCGCCGCCGGATTTCAGCGTCAAACCCGCATCAACTATTTGTAAACATGGCGTTTTTCGGCATGATTTTTACAGTAATTGCAATGATTTACCTGCGCAATCAACTGCGACCCATCAAACGTTTGGCCAATGCGGCCGAGGCGTTCGGGCGTGGCCATGTGATGCCATACACCCCAAGTGGTGCGATCGAAGTGCGTGCGGCAGGCACTGCATTTGTCGACATGCGGGCGCGTATTGAACGCCAAATCGAAACGCGCACACTGATGTTGTCGGGTGTCAGCCACGATTTGCGCACGCCGCTGACCCGCATGCGATTGTCGCTGTCGATGCTAGAGGACGACGAGCGTGCCGAATTGGAACATGACGTCAACGAAATGCAGCAGATGATTGATGCGTTTCTGGATTTTGCCAAAGGCGCACAAGGCAGTCCGGCGGAACGGGTTCCGGTGCAGACATGGATCGTGCAAGTGGTTGAGGATGCGCAGCGTGCCGGGCGCAATGTGACGCTGGTTGAAACCGAAGGCACGGGCGATGTGATGCTGCGCGAAGGGGCGATGCGCCGCGCCCTCGACAACTTGATCGGCAATGCGGTGCGCTATGGCTCGCGGGCCGAAGTATCGCTGACGCTGACCGAAAAATCGCTGCGCCTGCGGGTCGAAGACGACGGCCCAGGTATCCCCGAAAGCCGGCGTGCAGATGCGCAGCGCCCCTTCACGCGCCTTGATCCGGCGCGCAATCAGGACAACGGCGGTGGCGTCGGTTTGGGGCTTGCGATTGCGACGGATATTGCCCGCGCCCATGGCGGGGTTTTGCGCCTCGGCACCAGTGACCGTTTGGGCGGCCTGCGGGCTGATATTGTAATCGCGCGCTGAACATCGCTGAGCGGCCTGCCGCAACGGCACGGCTTGCCCGTTGAGCGCGACACACCTAGCGTTTTCAAAACCTACAAAAGGATGCCCCATGACCCCGTTCGACATGATAAAAGCGCAGCTGGGCACCATCGTGCCGTTTCAAAACCACGTTGGCGTCCGCCTGTTAGAGCTTGGTGATGGCGTGGCCTCGGCCGAACTGGATCAGAGCACGGACACCTCAAATCATATCCAAACCCAGCATGCCGGCGCGATGTTCACGTTGGGCGAGGCGGCCTCGGGGGCGGCAATGGCCGGGGCGATGGCACCTGTCATTCTGACCGTGCGGCCCGTCGCCAAGGACGCGCGCATCGCCTACGTCAAAATCGCCAAAGGGACACTGACCGCACACGCCAAAACATCAACGCCCAGTGCCGATTTGCTGGCAGAGCTAAACTCCATCGGCAAAGTCGCATTCGAAGTCACCATCGACATCCGCGACGCAGATCAGGATACCGTAGCCGAAATGGCCGTGACATGGCACCTGAGCCAACGATCATGACACGTTAGACGCGCTGACCCGCGGATCATTCTTTTGGAACTTGGCTGGATAGACAACGCTGGTTTTTGGCCCTTTTTACAGAACTCAGAAGCGGGGCTTTCGCGTTGTTTTTGTTTGGATTTTTCATAAACCTAAACCCCAAAGTGATCAATTTAGACGAGAATCTTTGCAGAAATGCAATTTAAGGTAGTAGTGTGGCCTCACTACATATTTTAGGAGATTCTTTTAATGCAACTTAATAAAATTCTTTCAACCTTATCAGCAACCGGCCTGCTATTTGTCGCCGCGCCAGCATCGGCGGATCCTCTGGCACTTGCTTACATGCCATCGGACGTCAATTTGTCGTGCGATGTGTCAGAAAGCGGGTTCAGCGACAGCTGGGCCAGACTGGAATTAAACGGGGCACCGACAGGTCTTGGGCCGATTTACGATGTCGACAACGGGCTGGTTTATGTCTTTCCGCCCGATGGACCAGCGTTTAACGCAGCGGCAAGCAACTGTGATGCGTTCGAATGGGCGTCGCAAATGTTTCTTTGGTTGACCTCGACCGTTACGGTTAACCGATTGGGCGGTGGCCACGATCCGGCGTTGCCTTCTGATCCAAAACCAACGTCAGCGGCCACAAATTACGTTTTGTCGAGCGAGTTCATGTACCGTTTTGACAGCGGTGCGCTTCAGACACAATCGAATGGCCAGACCTTGGTCCGCCAATCAAAAGTGGACGAAGACGCCGACGGCAATCCGGTTGACGGGGTCGAACAAGCAGGCAGCAACGGCGTGCTGTTCACGCAAGGCGACACCAGCGTTTCGACCGGCAGTTCGTTGGTCTATTATGACGTCTACACCAGCCGACCCTAAGGCTATGTCAGGGCTGCAAATCTTGCGAGCGCGGCCGGCGAACTGCCGTTTACCGAATTTCCCGCAAACGCCGAAGCCGTGTGTGGCGCGATTGAATATGGCCTCAAGAACGGCTTTCTAAAGCCAAAAGACATCCCGTTGAACACGGCGATCTACGGTCTTTTGTGCAAAGGTGTGGTGCCCTCGGGTTCCTTGCTTGGGGGGGATGGTCCACGCCCAACCGTATCCGAAGTCGAATCTGCGATCGACTATCTTTCGATGGCATTGGAGGTCAAAGCGTCTTGGGTTCTCGCGTTCTCGGTCGCAAATCCGGATCATTACATCGTGCAAAATTCCACGGTTCCAGTGTTTGAGGCTGACGGCACCACCGGTGCGCTGAAGCAGGTGGGCACGCAAACCGTTGATTTGGCGATGATCGGCATCCACGTTGTGGGATCGGTTAACGGTCACCCCGAGATGATCTGGGCCACGTTCGAGCATTACGACAATGCCCCCAACGTTGATTATTCCTACAATGACACAGCTGGGGCGACACAGACGTTTTCCGACATGACTACGCTGGCCTCTGACGGCTGGCTGATCTCGGATGGCACGCCGACGAACGCCAACAAAGAGTTCGCGTCGCTCGTTGATGGCAAAATCACACCATCGGGTAGTGATGCGGTGACAACGCCGACCAATGCGGTGCGTGTCAGCCCATGGGGCAGTGATCCGACGGCGGCTTCGGCTGCGACAAATACCGATGTCATCTCGTCGAATGTGTCTGTGATCAATGCCTTGTCCGGCTTTTATCTGGGGGCAGACGGCAGCGAGGCTGCAAAACAAATGCTGTCGCAAACGGATCCGCGGATGAACTATATCCTGACTGGCGCAAGCTGGGGCAAGATGGGCGCGTTCCCGGAACGTGACGTTTTGACGAACGTCGCAGGGACGCCGGTCATGGCCAATACGACCATGGAAACCTTTGATCAGAAATCCTTTGCGGAATATAACGGGTGTTTCTCGTGCCATGGAACATCTGAGCCAGTTGGTGGCTTTTCGGTCAGCCATCTGTTTGGCGATGTTTCCGAGGTTTAAAAAAACTCTGACTAACTGGCAAAGCGCGGTTGGGCAGACAATCCCGTGTCCTACCGCGCGACACTTAAACATCTAACGAAGACTGAGAGGCGGGAAATCTTTCCGCCTCTTTGCTGTTCCGTCAGGGCCACACATTCGCGCCAAGCTGTACAATCAGGCTAGTACACTGATGCTTCTATGTCCCGAAATCCCGTCAACACATTGATTTGTATGGCGTATGGTAGGCCCGGCAGGACTTGAACCCGCAACCAAAGCGTTATGAGCGCTCTGCTCTAACCAGTTGAGCTACAGGCCCGCCATATCAGCTTGCTACCAGACAAGGCGGTGCAGTCAAGCG
>JAQXDI010000002.1 GCA_029251465.1 Ascidiaceihabitans sp. | reverse complement strand
CGGCAGGCTCAAAGATTGGCGACGCGTAGCTACACGCTACGACAGATCCCCAACCGTCTTTCTCTCCGCAATAGCTCTCGCAGCAACCGTTATCTTTTGGTTATAAGTCCTGACCCTAGACTGACGGTTGCGCGTTTTAGCCCCTGACGCGCGTTCCAGAAATTTCAGTGCGCGGCATGGGAAACGCCGCTCTTCCCCCCCCCGCGGGGACGCGCATCTGCCGATCCCTCTGCGGAATCCAACACTCGGCAAAAACCGGCCCATGAAACATGACTTATCGATAAAAACTTCAGTAATTCCTTGCCGCTTTGAGGTCCGGCGTTTTGTGACATCGCTGCGGGTCGCTTATGTATTTATGAATACGCTGAACTCTGAATGCAGAAAATACCAACCTCACCGGCTTCGGCCCTTTGATCTTTTTGGCACCACAGTCCTAGCCAAAAAGATCAACACATAAGAAAGTTGACTTCGTTATGATGATCTCCCGACGCGCCCTTTTGGCTGGCATCGCAGCCTCGACTGCGACCTCTCCCTGGTCTGCCGCATGGTCTGCAGAAAATTTGATAACGGCAGAGGTGCCGTTCAGCACAGAGTGGTTATTGGAGCAAGCCCGCGCACTGGCACAACAAGATTACGAACCAAAGCCACTGATCCCCGCGCCATGGCAAAACCTGTCTTTTGAAGACTTCAACAAGATCCAGTTTGATCCCGAAAACGGCATTTGGATTGACGAAGACCGCCCCCTCAAGATGGATCTGTTCACGGCCGGTTTGTACACAACGCGCCCCGCCACAATCAACATCGTTGAGGACGGCATCACCAAAACGCTAGGTTACGATCTGTCGCTGTTCGAGATCAGGGGCGATCTGCCGGATTTGCCTGTCGATGATACGATGGGCTATTCTGGGTTCCGCCTGAGGACCACCTTGAACACGCCCAGCCACTTTGATGAATTCGTTGTGTTCCAAGGGGCCAGCTATTTCCGTGCCGTTGCCAAAGGTCAGGGATACGGCTTGTCAGCGCGCGGATTGGCGTTGTGCACCGGCGATCCAAGCGGTGAAGAATTCCCCGACTTTACCGATTTCTGGGTGCAAGCCGCCGCACCGGGCGACACGGTGTTTACCGTTCACGCATTGCTGAATTCGCCGTCAACCACCGGGGCGTATACCTTCAAGATATCGACGGGCGATACGACCAATGTCGATGTGACAGCCACGCTGTTCCCGCGCGTTGATCTGCACCATGTCGGGCTTGGTGCGTTGACGTCGATGTTCCTGTTTGATGAAACCAACCGTGGCCGTTTCCAAGATTTTCGTCCCGGCGTTGCATGACAGCGACGGCCTGCTGATGTGGAATGGCACCGGTGAGCGGATTTGGCGGCCACTTGCCAACCCAAAAGAACTTGAAATCAGCGTTTTCAATGACGAAAACCCGCGCGGTTTCGGCCTGATGCAACGCACCCACGATCCTGAGAAATTCGGTGATTTGCAAGCCTTTTACGAAAACCGCCCGTCTCTCTGGATCACCCCGAACGGGGACTGGGGGGCAGGATCTGTGGAGCTGGTTGAAATCCCGTCTGACAAAGAAATCTACGACAACACCGTCGCGTACTGGCGCCCGTCAGAACCGATGGCAGCGGGATCAGAATACAGCTTTGGCTACGCAATGGCATGGGGCGACAAAGCAACCGGCTTGCCCGATTTGCCACGCGTGTCGAACACACGGATCGGCAAGGCCTTTGATAAGATTGACACAATCGTTGCCATCGACTTTGCGGACCACGCGATTTTTGCAGGTGACTTGTCCGATATCCAGATGCTGATCACCAACGACGCAGGCAAAGTATCCGAGGGCATTTTGCAGCGTAATCCGGGCACGGGCGACGTGCGATTGGCATTTCACCTCACCCCTCAAGATGCGACCAGAATTGAATTGCGCGCGCAACTGGTCAAGGGCGACACACCGGTCAGCGAGGTTTGGCTTTACCGATGGACAGCATAACCCCTTTGCAACACGGCGGGCGAATGCCGGCACCGCGGCCCTTGCTGCGACCGATCCAGCGTCTGGACCGACCATTTCGCGATCCCAAAGCGCTGGCAATGCAGGCACATCCAACGACGCGTCGTTGGCGGATTGGCGTCTTTCTGCCAGCGATCTTGGCCACTTTGGGGTTGCTTGCCGCCTTTACGCAGTGGTTCGCAATCAACGGTTTTTCCTGGTTTGAAGGCGTCGTGGTCGGGCTGATGGCCTTCACGTTTTTCTGGATTTCGCTGTCTGTCACCACGGCCGTTGCGGGGGTTGTGGCAATGCGCCACCCGCGCCCCTGTGCCACAACACAGGACCTCGTCAAACCGCTTGATGTGGCCCTGTTGATGCCAATCTACAACGAAGTGACATCCGATGTTTTTGGCAACGCGGCTGCGATGATTGCTGCATTAAAGATCGAAAAATCGGCCCATACCTTCACGCTTTTTGTGCTGTCTGACACGCGCGATGATCTGACGGCCAAGCGGGAATTGGAGGCGTTCCAAACGCTATGGGCATCGTTTCCGAACAAAGTTTTTTATCGTCGCAGGGTCGAAAATACCGACTACAAAGTGGGCAATCTGACCGAGTGGGTTGAACGCTACGGCGGTGCCTACCCCGCGATGCTGGTTCTGGACGCCGACAGCCTGATGAGCGGCGCGGCGATTGTTGAATTGGCCGATGCCATGGGCAGTGATCCAGGCGCGGGGTTGGTGCAGTCCTTTCCAAGGCTTATCGGGGCGCAAACCCTGTTTGGAAGAATGCTGCAATTTGCCTCGCGCATCCACGGGGCGGCCCCTGCCGAAGGACTGGCACGCTGGACGGACCGCGAAGGCAACTATTGGGGGCACAACGCCGTCATCCGAACCGAGGCATTTGCCAGTTGTGCCGGCCTGCCCCGCCTGTCGTCGCGACGCGGCCCCTCGCACCTCATTTTGTCGCACGACTTTGTCGAGGCCGCATTGTTGCGCCGCGCGGGATGGTCGGTCCGGTTTTTGCCTCATATTCAGGGCAGTTACGAAGAAGCCCCCGCGACCTTGATCGACTTTGTCTTGCGGGACCGGCGCTGGTGCCAAGGCAACCTGCAACACCTGCGTCTGCTTGGCACACGCAGTTTTCATCCGGTGTCACGCCTGCATCTGCTCTGCGGGATCATCAGCTATCTGACCTCGCCCGCCTGGCTGATGTTGTTGCTGGTCTGGGCGCTATTCGGGGACGGTAAAAACACCAACGCTGTGCATTATTTCAGCGGCTATGACCCGCAAGTCAGCTGGCCAGAAATAAATATCGGCAACGGGCTGGCCATCCTCGGGTTCGTATACACCATGCTTTTGGCCCCCAAGATCATCGGGGCAGTGATGGCCCCGCGCACCGGCATTCAGATGCGAGACGTTGGCGGCGCACCGCGGTTAGTCCTGTCAGTTGTGACGGAAATCATCCTGTCTGTGGCCTACGCACCGATCCTGATGGTCCAGCAATCCATCTCGGTTGCGCGCAGGACAGTAGGATTTAGCGAAACCTGGACACCGCAACAACGCGGGGGCGGAAAATACTCTGTCGCCGTCATGACCAAGTTTCACCTGTTCGAAACCGTCATCGGTACATTGCTTGTCGCGGGGATCATGCTGGGGCTTGTGACGCTATGGTTGTCGCCGATTGCCGCATCCTTGTGTCTAGCCATCCCATTGTCCGCGCTGAGCGGGATGAATTTGAACGCACACCGCTGGTCCGCCAAACAGCTAAGCACGCCCGAGCAATTGGCCCCGCCCGACATCATCTGTGATGCTATGGCAGAGCGCCACAGGTTCGCGACGACACTATCGACATCCCAGCCAATCGCCGCTGAATAAGACCCCGAAAGGCGCGAGTGCGCAATCTTTTGGCGGGCGGCCATTCTCGTTCACAGCCGCCTAGACCAGTGACGGCAACCACAGCACGATACCCGGAAAGGCAACCAGGGCCGCAATTGTTGCAGCGTCGGCCACGAAAAACGGCATCACGCCTTTGAACACATCCTGCACGGTCAGGTCATCGCGCACGCCCGCTACCACAAAACAGTTCAGCCCGATGGGCGGTGTGATCAAACAGAACTCGGCCATTTTAACCACCAAAATCCCGAACCAGATCGCGCACATTGGGCCCGACATTCCGAACGCACTGTCCGCCGCAGACACGTATTCGCCGCCGTTCAGCGCCATCACTGCAGGGTAGACTACCGGCAACGTCAGCAGCAGCATTCCGATGGCATCCATGAACATGCCCAACACCGCGTAGGCCAGTAGGATACAGACCAAAATCAGCATTGGCGACATTTCTAACGAAGTAATCCAATCCGAAAATGCGTCTGGCAATTTGGCGAATCCTAGGAAGCGTACGTAGATCAGCACGCCCCAGATGATGGTGAAAATCATCACCGTTAGCTTGGCGGTTTCCAGCAGTGCTTCTTTCAATTGCCCCCAGCGCATGCCCCGATACAGCGCCATGCAGAAGACGATGAACGCGCCGATTGCGCCGCCTTCGGTCGGGGTGCCCCACGCATCGCCAAACGGGTTGTAGACGAAAAAGATGATGATCACGACCACCGCCACGATGGGCAAGGCCGGTGGCAAGGATGCAAACCGCTGCGTCCACGTAAACCCGCGCACGGGCGGGCCAACCGTCTTGAACGTCATCGCGATACCGATGATCAAACCCGCGTAAACGATCGCTGAAAACGCACCGGGAATGAAGCCCGCGAGCAGCAGTTTGCCCACGTCTTGTTCGACGATGATAGCATAGATCACGAGGATCGCAGAGGGCGGGATCAGCGAGGCCAACGTGCCCCCTGCCGCCACGACGCCTGCTGCGAATTGTTTGTTGTAGCCCAGCTTTAGCATCTCGGGGATGGCGATGCGCGCGAACACAGCCGCCGTCGCCACAGACGCCCCAGACACCGCAGCAAAGCCTGCCGTTGCGAAGACGGTGGACACCGCCAAGCCACCCGGAACCCAGCCAAACCAGCGTTTGCAGGCCTCGAACAGGGCCGTTGTCAGGTGGGCGTAGTAAGCCAAATAGCCGATCAGAATGAACACTGGGATCAGTGATAGAACATTGGCGCTGACTTTGGATTGTGGGGTTAGACCGGCGATCCGCACGCTGATTTGCAACGCCTTGCCGAATTTCTCGGGGTCGTAGTCAAATCCGTTCCAGCGCAGCCAAACCAGCCCGACAAAGCCCGCCATACCGGCGGCAAACGCCACCCGCATGCCCAGCAAAACCATCACCAGCATGCCGCCCGACACCCACAATCCGATTGAAATACTATCCATCAGTCTGCCCCTTCCAAGGAACGGGCCTCGATGGCCGCCTGCTCTGCTACGGTCAGGTTCAAAGGAACGCCAGCGGGGTTTTCGAGGTTGAAAATAAACGCCCGGCTGTAGCCCCAGACCTGCAAAATCAGCCGCAAAACCAGCACCCCAAAGGCAAACGGCACCACCAGTTTTGACGGCCAAAGTGGCAGATAAATGTCGGTGGTGCTGTCTTTGCTGCACCAAGGGCGCGCGCAATCAAACGAGCGGGCGAAGTGATCCCAAGCCCCCCACATCAGCGCCAGCATCAAAATCAGGATCATCAGAACCGACACCAGTTCGAACAGCCACAAGGTGCGCCCGCTCAGCTTGCTGACCAGCATATCCATGCGGATGTGCGTGCCATCACGCTGCACGTAAGCGACGCCCATGATCGCGATGATCGGCATCATCAACTCGATGATATCGACGTAGCCTTGCATCGGCGAGCCAAAGAATTTGCGCCCCGATACGGAATACGCCGCAAGGAACATCAGTGAGAAAATCGCGAGGCCGCTGATCAACGCGCACACACGTTCCAGCGGTAAAAGTGCACGATCCAATCTACTGAGCAGACTGGAATCCTCCAGCACAGCACCTGAGCCTGCCATGGTCTATCCCCCCGTTTTTATCGGCATTTTCACCGTTTTTGAACAAGGGCCCAGATGGGGTCGTTGATCGAAAACGAAGTAGGCCGCCCCGATTGGGACGACCCAGTTGTTTGGTCTTAATTAGTCGCTTTGGCCTCGGCCAAGGTTTTTACAACCAGATCATACAGCTCTTGGCCCGGCAGGCCTTGGGCTTCCATGTCTTTGATCCACTCGTCGCGTATTGGGTCAGCGGCGATGGTGCGGAATTCAGCAATCACGTCGTCGCTGATTTCGACTTTTTTCACGCCTTTTTCTTCCAGAACGCTGTCCCAACGGCCCAGCAATTCGCCGTAGTTGGCCAGATAGTGATCCAGCGCTTCGGGAATTGAGGAATCGAGCGCTTCACGCTCGGCATCAGACAGTGCGTCATAGGCGTCGATGTTTGCGACAACCGGGCAGTTCACCGTGCCCGGGTTCAAGTTGGCTGTCCACCACGTCGCTTGGTTGATCGTGCCAAAGGACAAGTGCGCGTGCTGGGCAAACGCAACCGTGTCGACCAATCCACCTTCCATCGCCTGATACGCTTCGGTCGCGGTCACAGATGTCGGAACGCCGCCAACGGATGCAAAGGCTTTGCCGATGCCACCGGTTGCACGTACGCGCATGCCTTTGAAATCTTCGAGCGTCATGCGCGCGTCACCGGTGCCAACCAGATTGTACTGTGGCATTGGCGAGGTCATCAGCAGTTTCGCATTCCACTGTGCCATTTCTTCGGCAGCTGCGGGGTGGGCGTAGACGGCTTTGGACACCGCAACTTCTTGCGCGAGGTTTTCAACGCCCAAGAATGGCAATTCCAGAACCGTTACAACGCGGTTTTTATCACGGTGGTAGCCCGCGCAGAACTGCGCCATTTCGAACGCACCGATAGAAATCCCATCAAGGTTCTCTTTGTTCTTGGACAGGCCACCATAGCTGATGTTCATGGTGAATTCGCCGTTGGTTTTTTCGGATACCAATTCGGCCAACTTTTCGACGTGCTCGGTAAAGGCGCGGCGTTTGCCCCAAACAGATACATTCCATTCGGTCGCGGCTGCCTCTAGTGCAAAGGCGCATGTCAGCGTGCCAGCAATGGCACCCAGTGCAATCTTGTTCATTTTTTTCTCCCTGTGTGCGGGCGCAGATGCCCAACTGAATCAGAGGCTAGCCGACCCCCCACAAGGTGCCAAGGGTTTATGTCAGAATTACCGTGCAGGCGTACCGGAGGTTGTGCCTGCACGCGTTACCCGCATGCAGTATTGTGCACATCCATCTGTTCAGAGGTCCTAAAATGGCGAAACGCCAACGTCACGGGATAACGACGATATTGCCGACGTGGGTCTTGTCGATAAAGGTTTGCTGGGCGTCGCGCAATTGCGACAGCGGAAAGGTTTGGGCCGGCATCGGGCGGACTTCGCCGCGTTCAATATAGCCAATCAGGTCGCCAAAAATATGGGTCGGAACCACGGTCGATCCTGTGAACGTCAAGTCCCGCAGATAGAACGTGCGCAGGTCCAATTCGACAATCGGGCCAGCGATTGCACCGGAACACGTATAGCGCCCACCGCGCGCCAAAACGTCGATCACGGTGCCAAAATATGGGCCACCCACGATGTCGGCAACAACGGTAACCGTGTCTTGGCCGATCGCTGCTTTCAGCGCTTGTTTCAGGTTTTCCGGGCTGCGCGGCAACAACGCGTCGGCCCCCAGATCGGCCATTTGGACATGCTTTGCCTCCGATGCCATCGCCACCACCTTGGCCCCGCGCCGTTTGGCCAGTTGGATCAGGGCCGACCCGACCCCACCAGAGGCCCCCGTCACCAAAACCACATCATCTGCACCGACATTGGCGCGCGACAACATGCCTTCGGCGGTGGTGTAGCTGCATGAAAAGGTCGCCAATTCTGCATCAGTCAGCGCGCTATCGACAACACCCACATTGCGCCGGTCAGCAGTTGTAAACTGCGCAAAGCCACCGTCACGTTCGCTGCCAAAATAACCCGTCTTGTCGCGGTTCATCGGGTCGGACCAGTCGCGCTGCCAGCAATCCGTCATGACACGTTTGCCGACCAAATCCGTTGACGCATTGGCCCCCACAGCCACAACCACACCCACCGCATCGGCCCCTTGAATACGTGGCATCTGGATTGGCGCGCCACCCCAGCTTGGGTCCTCTCGCGAGACATCATCATAGGCACCACCGGTTGTCGCCTCGGTCACTGTGCTGGAATACCAGCCCGAGCGCGTGTTGACGTCCGTGTTGTTCAGCCCGCAGGCCCCGACTTTGATCAACACATCGTCCGGGCCAACCTGCGGCATCGCCCAATCGTCGTGAAAGTCCATCGCGTCCATGCCACCGTGGCGGTGCAAAACAAACGCGTTCATTGTGTTGGGCAAAGTGTCAGGCATTTGGGGGTCCTCAAAGTTGGTAGCGTCACGCATCAGTTTGTGTGGTGCATCAGGTGTACGCAGGTCCGTAACCGCCAGCAATGGCACATTTGATGTCGGTTCTGATCGCTTGGCCTGCCTCCATTATCGCGATAAAAGCGCGGACAAATGCGCACCACGTTTCACCCAAGGATACCAAAACCATGAGCCTTTTCGACGAAGACCTTTTCCAAGCGGGCCTGACCCAGCGCAAAGCCACATTGGGCGGCGACTATGTGCAGAAAAATCTGGATGCGGCGGATGATTTCAACCGCCCCTTCCAAGAGGCCATGACCGCATGGTGCTGGGGTTTTGGGTGGGGCGACGACGCGATTGACGCCAAAACCCGCAGCTTGATGAACCTGTCGATGTTGGGTGGGCTTGGCAAAATGCACGAATGGGAAATCCACTGCAACGGGGCCATAAACAACGGCTGCTCGGTCGAGGAAATCCGCGCCGCTGTGCACGCCATCGCGATCTATTGCGGGGTGCCTCAAGGGCTGGAATGCTTTCGCGTGGCCCGCAAAGTTCTAGAGGAACGCGGGCTTTTGTAAGCCGCCTCTGATTCTGGCCAAAATCGCAGGAAAATCGTTAAAGAAACAATGTGTCGCAGGGCATTGTTAACCTTTACGAAACTTACGCAACGATGCCGGTGAAATTGTCAAAGGCTTCACTGCAAAGGCTTTGACAGGCAAAAGGTGGAAAACACGGAGAAATTTACAGCGTTTACATCTAAATTTACAAACCACAGTTGCGCAGGGAAAAAGATTTACAAGCAAACCCTTATATTACCGTAAGTTATTCCTTTCTTTTCAGATCGCGGTATTATCTCGGCCAAGGGAGGACGCGGTGCGATTGTCAGCGCCGTCGTTCCGTACGAACAGAACACACCGTCAGGAGCGACCAATGTCAGACACCGCCGCGAAAACTTTTCCTCCATCCGCCGAAATGGCTGCAAATGCCCATGTCGATGCGGGGAAATATGACACGATGTATGCGGCGTCGATTGCGGACCCCGATGCGTTCTGGGGCGAACACGGCAAGCGCGTCGATTGGATCAAACCCTACACGCAGGTCAAGGACGTGTCGTACGAATTGGGCAACGTGTCGATCAACTGGTACGCCGATGGCACACTGAATGTTGCCGCCAATTGCGTGGACCGGCATCTGGCAACGCGCGGCGATCAGACCGCGATTATCTGGGAACCCGACAGCCCCGACGACGAAGCCCTGCACATCACCTACAACGAGCTGCACAAAAACGTTTGCAAAATGGCAAATGTTCTCAAAGACTTGGGCGTTGGCAAAGGCGACCGTGTTGTCATCTACATGCCAATGATCCCCGAAGCGGCCTATGCGATGCTGGCCTCTGCCCGCATCGGCGCGATCCATTCCATCGTTTTTGCAGGCTTTTCGCCAGACGCTTTGGCCGCCCGTGTCAACGGATCAGAAGCCAAAGTTGTGATCACCGCAGACGAGGCCCCACGCGGTGGGCGCAACACCCCGCTGAAATCCAATGCGGACCAAGCGTTGCTGCACACCTCTGACAAAGTGAAATGTCTGGTTGTGAAACGGACCGGCGGGCAAACCACTTGGGTTGATGGGCGCGACTACGACTACAACGCCTTGGCCGCCGAGGCGTCAGCCGACTGCCCCCCCACAGAAATGAACGCCGAAGATCCGCTGTTCATCTTGTACACATCCGGATCAACTGGCATGCCAAAAGGTGTGGTACATTCGACCGGTGGCTATCTGGTTTACGCCGCGATGACGCATGAAATCACGTTCGATTACAAAGACGGCGACATCTACTGGTGCACCGCAGACGTGGGCTGGGTCACGGGGCACAGCTATATTGTCTACGGCCCGCTGGCGAATGGCGCGACCACGCTGATGTTTGAGGGTGTGCCGACCTACCCCGACGCCTCGCGGTTCTGGCAGGTTGTTGAAAAACACAAAGTTGCGCAATTCTACACCGCCCCCACCGCCTTGCGTGCACTGATGGGGCAAGGCAATAGTTTCGTTGAAAAATGTGATCTTTCGTCGCTGAAACTTCTGGGCACAGTGGGTGAGCCGATCAACCCCGAAGCGTGGAATTGGTACAACGAGATCGTCGGCGGCGGCACCTGCCCCATCGTCGATACGTGGTGGCAAACCGAGACCGGCGGCCACTTGATGACGCCTCTGCCCGGTGCCCACGCCATGAAGCCCGGATCCGCGATGAAGCCATTTTTTGGCATTGAACCTGTCGTTCTGGAACCTGCCACAGGCGAAATCATCGAAGGCAACGGCGTCGAAGGCGTGCTGTGCATCAAAGACAGCTGGCCCGGTCAAATGCGATCGGTCTGGGGGGATCACGAGCGGTTCGAAAAGACGTATTTCGCGGATTACGCCGGATACTATTTCACCGGTGACGGCTGCAAACGCGACGAAGACGGCGATTATTGGATCACTGGCCGCGTCGATGACGTGATCAACGTGTCTGGCCACCGCATGGGCACCGCCGAAGTCGAAAGCGCATTGGTCGCCCACCCCAAAGTTGCCGAAAGCGCGGTTGTGGGCTATCCGCACGACATCAAAGGCCAAGGCATTTACTGCTACGTCACCTTGATGAACGGCGAAGAACCAACAGAAGAGCTACGTCTGGAATTGCGCAAATGGGTGCGCACCGAAATCGGGCCAATCGCATCCCCAGATCTGATCCAATGGGCCCCCGGTTTGCCAAAGACCCGCTCTGGCAAAATCATGCGCCGCATCCTGCGTAAAATTGCTGAAAACGACCACCACACGCTGGGCGACACGTCGACATTGGCGGACCCGTCCGTGGTGGACGACCTAATCGCCAACCGCATGAACAAGGCGTAAATCGACATGGATGGAACCGACACAGCAACGCCGCCCGTCCTGATTTTGCTGGGCCCTCCGGGGGCTGGCAAAGGCACGCAAGCGCGGATGTTAGAAGGTAAATTTGGCTACGTTCAGCTGAGCACAGGCGATTTGCTGCGCGCTGCGGTGGCTGCTGGCACCGCAGCGGGCCGCGCCGCTGAGGCCGTGATGAAAGCCGGCGACTTGGTCAGCGATCAGATCGTCATCGACATTCTACGTGATCGCCTGAGCGAGGCAGATTGCGCCAAAGGCGTGATCCTCGACGGGTTTCCCCGCACCGATGTGCAGGCCACGGCCCTAGATGGACTGCTGCAAGAAACCGGTCAGAAAATCGACGCAGCCATTTCTTTGGACGTTGATGACGCCGCAATGGTCGAGCGTGTCGCAGGTCGCTACACGTGCGGCAGCTGCGGCGAAGGGTACCATGACACGTTCAAAACACCTGCAACATCAGGGGTTTGCGACAAATGCGGCGGCACGGAAATGAAGCGGCGCGCAGATGACAACGCAGAAACCGTTGGCGACCGCCTAAAGGCGTATCACGCGCAAACCGCCCCTTTGATCAGCTACTATGACGCCAAAGGTGCACTGAAACGGATCGATGCGATGGGGCCAATTGATCAAATCGGTATCGATTTGTCGGCTTTGGTTCAACAAAGCACAAACTGACGCAGGCGCATCACGGGCGGTGGACAATTGCGCCGCCTCGTGGCACCGCTTGCGCCCATGACTCATGAGCAACGATTTACCCCCGGCCCTGACACGCGCGATGATTTTCGCGCGGCTATGGGTCGTTTTGCGACAGGTGTCGCGGTGATTACCACACAGTCCGAAATCGGGCCGCTGGGGATGACCGCAAATTCGTTTTCCTCGATCTCGATGGATCCACCGTTGGTGATGTGGGCCCCCGGCCGCGGATCGCGGCGTCATGATGCGTTTGTAACAGCACAGTCTTTTTGCATCCATGTTTTAGGCGCGGATCAGTTTGCACTGGCCAAGCATTTCTCGACCCAAGGCGACGGCTTTGACGGGTTCGACTGGACGGTTGGCGCAGATGACGTGCCACTTCTCGCGGGTTGTGCGGCGCAATTTCATTGCACGCTTCACACGACCTACGAGGCTGGCGATCACACGATGATCTTGGGCCAAATCACGCAAGCCGCCTATCGCGACGTGCCCGGCCTGATCTTTCACCAAGGGCAATTCGGGCAGTTTCAAGCGTAAGTATCCTCGTCAAAACGCAGGTACGTGATTGATGTGACTAACCACAATCATCAGACACACCCAAACGTTGTTTGGCACACGGATCGCACCTTAAGGCGCACCAATCAAATCACGCACTTGTCACGGTCGCGGTTCGCGCCAATTGACCAACAAATCGCGCCATCTTTGACAACGCCCTGTATCCTTTTGTTAGGCAGACGCCTATTTTGACAAAAACCATCAGCGGATTGATCATGACGGACCACGCCCCAAAATACAAAATCGCCCGCACAATGGAGCAATTCTGCGCGCTGTTGCAAATCTCGCTTGACGACGTTTTGACGCAAATGGAGTTGCCCGCAGACTACCTTGAAACCGAAGGCCGGGGCGTCAGTGCAGAGCAGTATTTTGACGGGTGGAGCACCGCAGTCGGGCTTGCCAATCGCCCCGATTTACCGCTGTTTTTAGGTCAGGCCTATGCGCGCGGCCCCTTCAACCCAGCATTTTTCGCGTTCACGTGCAGCCCGACGGTCTTGGTCGGATTAGAGCGTTTGTCGGTGTTCAAACCTTTGGTCGGCCCATTGCGTTTGGACATCTTGCCCGATGGCAATGACCTGCGTTTGGTGAAATCGAGCACTGTTACCGGCCTCGATTTACCGCATCAATTTGCCGCCACAGAGATGGTATTTTTTGTTGAGGCCATGCGTATTTGTACAGGCCACCCTGTGCGCCCGTCAAAGATCGTTTTGTCTGAAAAATTGGAATGTCACGACGCGCTTGTTGCTTATTTCGGCATTGAGATCACGTATTGCAATGCCCCCGAACTCAGCATTCTCAAAGAAGACGCCGCACGCCCTTTGCTGTCCCGGAATCCCGCGCAATGGGCGACAATGGAACCGGAATTCCGCCGCGAACTAGAAGCGTTGAGTGCAGGACAAACGATGACCGCGCGGGTGCGAAAGACCCTAAGCGAGATGCTGCCAAGTGGCCTGTCAAACATCACCGAAACGGCCAGTCGCATGCACATGTCTACACGTAGTTTGCAGCGACACTTATCGTCAGAAAGTCGATCTTATCAAGCCGTTCTGGATGATACTCGGCGGACATTGGCCCTGCATTATTTGCGCCATACCGACCTGAACACCGAAGAAGTTTCGTTCCTATTGGCCTACCGCGATCCGAATTCGTTTTACCGTGCTTTTCAAAGCTGGACAGGCATGACGCCCAAAGCTGCGCGCATTGCCAGCTAAAGCAGATGCAGGCGATGTTTTTCAAGCAGATCCACGATGATCCGCTTGGCCTGCGCACGGTGGGCGCGGTGAATGCGCCCCGCTTCGGTCACATCGCCGCGTTTTATGGCATCAAAAACGCCACGGTGATCGTCGTTTGATTTGGTCGGCAGAGGACGAATAAACAGGGTCATTGCGCGCGCGCGACGCACCTGATCGCTCATCATGGCGACGATGCTGATCAGGCGTGAATTTTGCCCCAAACGCACCAGTTCGGTGTGAAACCGTTCATCGGCTTGCGCCCATGCATCCAATTCTTGATCGTCAATCGCGCGGTCCATATCGGCGATGGATTGTCCCAAATCCGCAAGCGCGGCGTCGCTATATCCCGCCTCAGCGGCGCGTTCTGCGGCAAGCCCTTCAAGTTCGGTCAGAACATCGTAAATTTCGCGCATGTCATCGGCTGAAACAGGCAAAATACGCACACCTTTGCGCGGTCGCAGGGTCAGTAACCCTTGGGTTTCGAGCGTCAACGCCGCCTCGCGCACCGGCGTGCGCGACATTTGCAAACGATCCGCCAGCTCGCTTTCCAAATGATCGGAACCAGCCGCCAATTCGCCTGAAAAGATCAGTTGGCGCAACTCGTGAATTGCACGCTGGGAGCTGGATAAAGGCATGTATGCCCTCCTAAATTACTCCTCCAGCGCCACCTTTTTTCCGTGCAACGCCGAGGCATAGATCGCTTCTTCTATCTCGATGACCTTCAGATAATCATTCGCGAGGTTCTCAAAAGGTCTGTGGCCCAAAAAGGCTGAAATCACGTGACTTTGCAACCCGTGAACACAATCACCGCCAAATCCATCAAATATGTCCGGTGCCAGCAGTTCGGTTTGAGAAATTCCGCCAAATTCCCGCAAGTAAACGGACCCATCACCGGCCAAAGTCAGCGTGCCTTTGGTGCCCTCGACCAGCGCTTCGCCCATGGTGCGTCGGTGATTGTCTGCTGCGTGATCAAGGTGGCGATTGCCGTCGAAAATTGCCCGCACACCGTTCGCATGCTCAAAGATGAAAAACCCTGCGTCTTCGCCCGCGATCGCAGGGTTGATTTGGCGCAGGTCTGCGTAGACAGAAACCGGGTTCCCGAGCAAAAACCGGAACGTATCAACCCAATGTACCGCCGTTTCGTGGATCAAAAACTTTGGCATTTTTTGAAAATAGGGTTGTCGGTCCAGATAGGCATTGGGCCCCTGCCCGTCCCCTGGGCGCAGTCGGAATGTCATCTGCAACACGTCGCCCAGCAGGTCATCGTCCAGTGCTTGTTTGATGCAGCGATACCACGGTTGGAACCGGAAATTCTCGTGCACGATAATGCGCACGCCGTTGGCCTGCGCCTCGTCTGTGATCTGGCGGGCTTGCGCTAGGGATGCACAGAACGGTTTTTGGCAAATCAGCGTTTTGATGCCCGCCGCGAGGGCCGTTCTGATCGCCTCGGCGTGGGCGTGTGGCGGTAGAATGATGTCCAGAATGTCAGGTTGCACCTGATCCAGCATTGCGCGTAGTTCATCAAAGGCTGGCAGGCCCGTGGCGCGCGCGCGCGCGACGTCCAGATCGCATGCGCCCACCAGCGTCACATCGTCCATGCGCGCCCAACTGTCCTAGTGGAATTGCGCGAAATACCCCGCCCCTATGCAGGCCACATTGATCATCCGAGCGATAGCGCCCGCTTGACCGCACTTGCGGCATCAGACGTGCTGGCAATTCCGCCCAAATCGCGGGTCAACACGGTGCCTTCGGAGACAACCCGCTCGACCGCTTCGCGCAGGCGAACACCGTCTGCGACCATCGCCGGATTGTCGTGGCGAAGGCCCAACCAATCCAACATCATCGCCGCAGATAAAATCATTGCCATGGGGTTCGCCGCCCCTTGGCCTGCGATGTCCGGTGCCGATCCGTGGCACGGCTGAAACACTGCGTTGTGCAGCCCGATGTCAGCAGACGGGGCCAGCCCAAGCCCGCCCATCAAGCCCGCCCCAAGGTCAGACAAAATATCGCCAAACATGTTTTCGGTGACCATGACGTCAAAGTCCCACGGCTTTTGCACCATCCAAAGAGCGGTCGCATCGACGTAGGCGTGATCGGCGATCAGGTCGGGGTGCTTGGCGGCTTCGGCATCGAACATTTCGCGGAAAAAGGCAAAGGCGCGGAACACGTTGGCCTTGTCCACGCAGGTGACTTTGCCGGGGCCACGGCCTGCATCCTTGCGGGTTTTGGCCAAATCAAAGGCGAACTTGAACAGCTTTTCCGAAATGTCTCGGGTGATCAGCAGCGTTTCGCGGGCTTCGTCTTTGGTCACTTCACCGCGCCCTTGAGTGTAAAACAACCCTTCGGTGCTTTCGCGGATCAGTACAAAATCAACGTCCTTGCCCGCAGGCAAATTCAACGGGGTTGGCTGCCCTGCTTTGATTGTCACAGGACGCACGCCTGCAAACAACACCAGCGCTTTGCGCAGATCGATTTGCGGCGAAATTTCGGTGCCGTCTTTGTACCGCACATCCGGCAGGCCCATCGCGGACAGCAAAATTGCGTCAGACGCGCGGGCAATTGCCATGGACGCATCAGGCAGGGATTCACCGGTTTGCGCATAATGCGCCGCCCCTGCAGCGGCCGTTTTGAACGACAAGGAATACGCAGGGTTATTGTGCGCCATGCCCATCAAAATATCGACAGTCGGTGCTGTAATTTCTGGCCCGGTGCCATCACCTTCGAAAACGGCAATATCAAAATTCTGTTTCATGTGGGTCCTTGTCAATCGCCAATTTAAGCTGCTTGTTTATGGCGTCATATCCTAATTGTTGTCAATGCATACATTATCGCATACATTAATAACGAACCGTTCCCCCACAACCTCCCGAGTGGTTTGAGCATGACACCTAATCGTTGTAAGAAAAACCATGCTGCAGGCGCGCAAAACTTTGCAAAATCTGCCTGCGCAGTCATAAAGAACCTGAATGCCGCTTGCCAATTTCCCTGCGCACTGCGCCAAAAATGAGAGACCGCTGATGTTTGCCGTTGTTGTCACCCTGACCATTGATCCTGCGCAATGGGACGTTTTTTTGCCGCTTATGCACGCCAATGCAGATGCGTCGCTGACCGAATCCGGATGCTCGTATTTTGACACGTGCACTGACCCTGACCGTCCGAACGAAGTGTTCTTGTACGAGCTTTATGACGACGCCACCGCCTTTGCCACGCACCTGAAAACGCCGCATTTTCTAGCATTTGACGGTGCCGTCAAAAATATGGTGATCGGGCGTGACGTGCGCACATTTGCTGGCGTGCGCCAATGAACGCCTCGGATGATTGGGAAATTCACGCGGTCAAATATGCGGACCGCAATGCGCGCACCCGTGCGGACAGCTTTATCTTTGATGACAATCACGATGCCCCGCATGCCATGGATTATTTCATGTGGCTGCTGCGCCGTGGTGATCAAAACATCCTTGTCGATACCGGCTATGACACCGCCGAAGCCAGCACGCGCGATCGCCCTATCCGCCTAGATCCGGTTGCAGCACTTGCGCCGCTCGGCATCACGCCACACGACATCACCCAAGTGATCGTAACTCACCTGCATTACGATCACGCCGGTGGTTTGCACTTGTTTCCCAACGCCACTTTGCACCTGCAAGAGGCCGAAATGGCCTTTGCCACAGGCCCCTGCATGTGCCACGACACCCTGCGCATGCCCTACACCGCCGACCATATTTGCGAGGCGATCAAGCGGCTGTATTCTGGCAAAGTCCGGTTTTATGACGGCGACGCAAAAATTGCTGATGGCGTTACCGTGCATTGCATTGGCGGGCATTCACGTGGCTTGCAGGCCGTGCGCGTCAAAACCCAAAGCGGTTGGATGGTGCTGGCATCGGATGCCGCGCATTTCTACGAAAACCTGTACCAGCGCAAACCGTTCCCCATCGTGGTCGATCTGCAAAACATGCTGGACGGGTTCGAGCGGTTGATGACACTGGCCAGTGCCCCGAACCTGATTATTCCCGGGCACGATCCGTTGGTGCGCGACCGCTTTGCTGCAGGTGTTGCCCCTCACATTCACCGGCTCGATCTGGGGCCGATCAAGGATTTCGACACATGAAAATTGGCGTCATCGCAGATGATTTCACCGGCGCGAGCGACATTGCCCTAACCTTGGCCGAGGCCGGCATGCGCGTTTCCCAGTTCATCGGCGTGCCGGATGCTGCGGCCGATAGCGCGTTGGATGCTGGCGTTATCGCGCTCAAAAGCCGCACAGCGCCATTGGCCGATGCAATCGCCGCGTCGCTTGCGGCCTGCGACTGGCTATTGGCGCAAGGGGCAAGCCAGATCATCTTCAAGGTCTGCTCGACCTTCGATAGCACGGCCAAAGGCAACATCGGTCAGGTGCTAGACGCGCTGGCCGACCGCATGGGCGTTGCGACCACATTGGTGTGCCCTGCGTTCCCCGAAAACGGGCGTTCGGTGTACCAAGGGCATCTGTTCGTGAACGACGTTTTGCTGAGCCAAAGCGGGATGCAAGATCACCCCCTGACCCCAATGACGGACCCGGATTTGCGTCGTGTTTTGGCGGCACAAAGTACGCGAGACGTCGGACATATTTCCGCGCAAACCGTCGCAAAAGGTGGCGAAGCGATCAAGTCCGCGATGACAGCAACCGAAGGACATTTGATCGTCGATGCCATCCAGGATTCAGACTTGTTCGACATCGGTGCCGCCGCAATTGGTGCCGCGTTGTTGTGCGGCGGATCAGGCATTGCTATTGGCCTGCCCTACAACTTTGGCATTGCCCCCAGCGCACCCGCTTGGGTCGGCGTGTCGCAGCGCGGCGTTGTGCTATCGGGATCATGCAGTCGCGCCACCCGCGCACAAGTCGCAGCCTTTCAGACCCTAGCCCCCAGCTATGAGGTCACCGCGCACGCCGTAATCTACGGCGAAGCAGACGTTACAAAAATTGCCGATTGGGTGATGGAAAAATCGACCTCGCCCTTGGTCTATTCCTCTGCTGATCCAGATGTCGTTCGGGCAGCACAAACCACATTTGGCCAGGATGCCGCCGCGCAAGCCATTGAAAACATGTTCGCAGAACTGGCGGCTGTGCTCGCGCAGCGCGGCATCAAACGCATGGTCGTTGCAGGTGGCGAAACCTCGGGCGCAGTCGTATCCGGTCTTGGGGCGAAAGTGCTCGAAATCGGGCCGCGACTGGCGGCTGGCGTTCCGGTTGTACGGTTTGGCGACATGGCGCTGGCCTTGAAATCCGGCAACTTTGGCGACACTAACTTCTTTGCAGAGGCCCTTGGCAAGATGGAACAATCCCAATGACCGAAGGTGCCCGCCTGCGCGAAGACATCTGCCGCATCGCCAAATCGATGTTCGATCGCGGACTGACCGGTGGGTCGTCAGGCAACATCTCTGCGCGCCTTTCTGATGGCACAATTTTGATGACGCCGACCGGCAGTTCGATGGGGTTTTTGGACCCCGCGCGCATCAGTCATCTGGACGAAAACCTGACCCTGCTGTCAGGCGACCAACCGACCAAAGAAATTCCGCTGCACACCGCGTTTTATGACACACGCAATCAGACCGGCGCCGTTGTGCATTTGCATTCAACCCATTCGGTGGCGCTGTCGATGTTGCCGGACACGGACGCAGACAACATGCTGCCGCCAGTGACCCCCTACGCAATTATGAAACTAGGCCGCGTGAAACTGCTGCCGTTTTTCATGCCGGGTGATGCCGGTATGGGCGATGCGGTGCGCGGGCTTGCTGGCAAGCGGAGTGCCGTCGTTTTGGCCAATCACGGCCCCGTTGTCGCTGGGAAAGACGTGTGGGCCGCCGCCTATGCCATTGAAGAACTTGAGGAAACAGCGAAACTGGCGTTGCTTACCAATGGAATGGATCCGCGCATGTTGTCGCCAGATCAGGTCGGTAAACTGGTCACCCAATTTGATGTGGATTGGGGATGATTTTTACCCGCTACGCGGTCTATTTGACACCTGAACCGGGGCCTTTGGCGCAAGCCGGCGCGACGTGGTTAGGCTGGGATATCGCGACGGGATCTGCGGTTGGGACCCCTGATGACAGGATCATAAAACGACCGCGAAAGTACGGATTTCACGGCACAATCAAACCACCATTTCGGTTGATTGATGGCCAAACACCAGACGGGTTAAAACACGCATTCAAACGCTTTTGTGCTGATGTCCGACCGGTCATGCTGCAAGGGCTGACGCTTGCACAGATCGGCGGCTTTATCGCACTTGTACCCACCGGTGATGTTTCAGAACTGGCTGATCTCGCAGGGCGCGCAGTTTCAGATTTGGACAGTTTTCGCGCACCACCAACGGACCAAGACCTCACTCGTCGCCGCCAAACCCGCCTGACTGCGGATCAAGATGCAAATCTGATAAAGTGGGGATATCCCTATTTTTTCAAAGACTTCCAATTTCACATGACCCTCACAGGCCCGTTAAAACGCGATCAATTCGACGCCGTTATGACGCAAGCAAACGATCATTTCGCATCCTGCTTACCCTCCCCGTTTTCAATCAAATCATTGACCCTAAGCGGTGAGCGCGAAGACGGCATGTTTCAGGAAATCTTGCGCTGTCCCTTAGGATAACGGGCTAAAACGGGATGTCATCGCACCCAGAAATAAAGCGCGATACGACGTTTTTGGTTCCAGCTTTTTCGAACGCAATTTCCAGCTTGTCGCCTTCAATTCCAGTGACAACTCCGTAGCCAAACTTCTGATGAAACACCCGTTCGCCCATCGTAAAACTGCTAACCGCTTGCAGATCAATCACCGTATTTCGGTTCTCTTTGGGTTGGCTGACGGGACGTTCTTGCGCGCGCGATTGCAAGCGTTTCCAGCCCGGGGAATTGTAGACATTTGCCTCCGCTGCCGCCTCGTGCAGCGACGATTTCGGGGCCGCGGCACCATAGCCGCCGCCGTACAAACCGGGGGGCGTTAGCACGTCCACATGGTCTTCTGGCAGTTCGTCAATAAAGCGGGATGGCAAGGAGGATTGCCACTGACCAAAGACACGACGGTTGGCGGCAAAGCTGATCGTGCACACCTCTTCTGCCCGCGTGATGCCAACATAAGCCAATCGACGTTCTTCTTCTAAGCCTTTGATTCCGCTTTCATCCATAGATCTTTGCGACGGGAAAAGCCCGTCTTCCCACCCAGATAAAAACACCTGCGGGAATTCTAAACCTTTGGCTGCGTGCAACGTCATAATCGACACTTTCGCGCCGCCATCGTCGCTTTCGTTGTCCATAATCAGGCTGACGTGCTCAAGAAATCCTTGCAGATTTTCGAACTGTTCCAGCGCTTTGACCAGCTCTTTGAGGTTCTCCAATCGCCCGGGGGAATCCGGGTTTTTGTCGTTCTGCCAATGCGCCGTATAGCCGCTTTCATCCAGAATTATTTGCGCCAATTCAAAGTGGTTCAGTTCGGGCTCGCCGTACTCGACCCGCTCGGGCGCGCCGTCATCAATGACGTCATCGTCGCCGATAGTCCGCGCAACGACGGGTCCACGCGTCATTTTTGACCACCGCGCAAGACCGTCCACGAGCTTGCTCAGCTCCTTGGCACCTTTGCCTTTGATCAAGCCTTGCTCGACGGCCAAACGCGCACCTTCGACCAAGGTCACACCGTTGCTGCGCGCGGTCATTTGGATCGTCTGTTGTGCTTTATCGCCTAGCCCGCGTTTGGGCGTATTCATGATCCGTTCAAACGACAAATCGTTGTCGGGGCTGATCACAACGCGAAAATAGGCCATAGCATCGCGGATCTCCATCCGCTCGTAAAACCGGGGGCCGCCGATAACGCGGTACGGCAACCCGATGGTCAAAAACCGGTCCTCGAACACGCGCATCTGATGCGAGGCCCGCACCAAAATCGCCATGTCATCCAATGACTTGGGGGCCATTCCTCGTGTACCACTTTGAGACGATTCAATCTCGTCGCCGATCCAGCGCGCTTCTTCTTCGCCGTCCCAATGACCGATCAGACGGACCTTTTCACCTGTCGTTTCTTCGGTCCACAGCTCTTTGCCAAGGCGCCCCGTGTTGCCTTTGATCACCCCAGATGCCGCGCCCAAAATATGCGGGGTAGAGCGGTAATTTTGTTCCAACCGGACGACATGACAGCCGGGGAAATCGGTTTCGAACTTCAGGATGTTGCCCACTTCGGCCCCACGCCAACCGTAGATCGACTGGTCATCGTCACCAACACAACAGATGTTTTTGTGCCCAGCCGCCAGCAATCGCAGCCAAAGATATTGGGCGACGTTGGTATCTTGGTATTCGTCAACAAGGATGAATTTGAACCAGCGCTGGTACTGTTGCAGCACGTCCGGATGGTTCTGGAAAATCGTCACCATGTGCAGCAAAAGATCGCCAAAATCCGTCGCGTTCAGTTCCTTTAGACGGGTCTGGTATTGCGCATACAGCTCAATACCTTTGTGATTGTACGCCCCAGAATCCGCGGCCGGCACTTTGTCCGGTGTCAAAGCACGGTTTTTCCAACCATCGATGATGTTCGCCAACTGGCGCGCGGGCCAGCGTTTGTCGTCAATTTCGGCGGCGCGGACCAGTTGTTTCAGCAGTCGCACCTGATCGTCGGTGTCCAGAATGGTAAAGTTGCTTTTCAACCCGACCAATTCCGCGTGACGACGCAGCAGTTTCACACAGATCGCATGAAAGGTGCCCAACCACGGCATGCCTTCGATGCCGACGCGATTCTTCATTTCGCGCGCGGCTTTGTTGGTAAAGGTCACGGCCAACACTTCGTTCGGGCGCGCATGCCCTGTGTTCAGCAAATGGATGATGCGGGCGGTCAACGCACGGGTTTTGCCCGTGCCAGCGCCCGCCAGCATCAAAACCGGGCCATCGACATGCAAAACCGCGGCACGTTGCTCGGGATTCAATCCCTCGAGATAGGGTTGCGGACGCGCGGCCATCGCGCGCGAAGATAGGGATGCGCCTTCAAAGGCGTCCATTTCGTCATAACTGCTCATGGGCCGCACCATAGCGCGGCCCTGAGTAAAGCGAAAGCTGCTCTTGCTATGTTCCCGATATCAAATTTGAACCTATGCAGACAGGGATCAGGATGCTTCGGCGAAATCGCGCAATGGTGCGGTCACACGCGTCACCAGCGGTGATTGTGGCGCGATAGCTGTAGCGTTTGGCACCATGATTTTGGCATCCGTCGACGCAGGCGAATAGCACTTTCGCGCACGCAAGGACGCAAGGCCCAATTGTACAGCAAAGGTGTTTGAAACGTCTTCACCCAGGACACAATGCAATGACGGAAAATGCGGCAGCAGTTCATCATGATCCGTGCCAACATCAGGCGTTCGCAGGATCGACACAAGATGCGGATTGCGTTCTTCTGCCATCCCCAACAGATCGCCGAACGCATCCCCGATCGCGGTTTTTTCGATAACCAACAGATCAACCGACATGCGTGAAATGCAGATTTCTGCGACATGGACACTTGCGGTTCCTGTCACATAAACACCCGCCTCCATCAATGAGATTAGGCTGTGATCTAGGCGCGCGGCCTCTTTGTCGATAATTAGTGCCTGCATGTGTTCAGCTCCTGAAATGATTGCGTGTCCGATGATTCTCATTTTGATCAAATGCTTTTAATAAATGATTTAAGTTATTGCTGATTAGGTGATGCGGCTGGACATTTAGGGGGCTGGTCGGTCACAAGGCGAAATGAGCTTAGATGACAGATACCCCGCCCTCTCTGATTTGCGCGAAGGTGCGCGCCGCCGTATCCCGCATTTTGTTTGGGAATATCTTGACAGCGCCACAGGCGAAGAACGCACCAAAGCCCGAAATCGCGATCGATTTGACGCCATCGGGCTGATGCCATCCGTGCTGCACGGCGAATTCACGCCGGATTTGTCGACCACCTTTTTGGGGCAGAAAATGCCTTTGCCGTTCGGGATTTCGCCCATCGGCATGTCAGGCCTGATCTGGCCAGGCGCGGAACGGATGCTGGCGCAAGCGGGCAAACGATTGAACATCCCCTACAGCCTGTCCACCGTCGCCACCGCCATGCCCGAGGACATCGCACCGCATTTGGGTGAACACGGCTGGTTCCAGATGTACCCGCCGCGTGACGAAGAAATTCGCCAGGATATGTTGGATCGTGCCCGCGCCGCCGGCTTTAAAACGCTGGTGCTGACGGTCGATGTACCTGTCGCATCACGGCGCGAACGCCAGACCCGTTCCGGCCTGACCAATCCACCAAAACTAACGCCGCGTTTGCTGGCCCAGGTTGCGACAAAGCCCGCATGGGCCGCAGGTATCATGCGCACCGGCATGCCTCACATGCGGATGCTGGATAAATACACCGACGCCAGCGCCAAAGGGCGATCCACCACCGCGCATGTCGGCTATTTGCTGCGCACCTCACCGGACTGGAGCTATATCAAATGGCTGCGGGACGCGTGGGATGGTCCGTTCATCGTTAAGGGCGTGACCCGTCCGACCGATGCCAAAAAGCTTGAGCAAATTGGCGTCGATGCCATCTGGGTGTCCAACCACGCGGGCCGTCAATTTGACGGGGCCCCTGCCACCATTGACGCGCTGCCAGCGATCCGCAAAGCGACCGCGCTCCCGCTGATTTTAGACAGTGGCGTCGAAAGCGGGCTCGATATTCTGCGCGCGCTCGCATCGGGTGCAAACTTTGTGATGTTGGGTCGTGCGTGGCACTATGCCTTGGGCGCTTTGGGCGAAAAGGGCCCTGATCATCTGGCCAGTATATTGGCCAAAGATCTTGAGGCCAACATGGGCCAGCTGGGGGCCGAAACCCTCGCTAAACTGCCCAAACCGTTCGAATTGCGCAGATAAACTCCTGATTTCGTTCACGATGGTATACATCCGTTCCGAAAGTGCCCTTAGGGCACTCATTCGGCGTTTCAGGTCGATTTAATGCCGTTTTAAGGTCATTCTACCCAATTCTACGCGTTTACGCAGGATGTGAAACACCCTAACAATGCTGCAACTGCAAACGGGAGCCACCATGACCGAGTTTAACAAGATCCTTATCGCCAACCGAGGCGAGATCGCAATTCGCATCATGCGCGCCGCAAACGAGATGGGTAAGAAAACCGTCGCCGTGTTTGCCGAAGAAGACAAGCTGGGCCTGCACCGCTTTAAGGCGGACGAAGCGTATCGTATCGGCGAGGGCATGGGGCCGGTCGCCGCCTACCTCAGCATCGATGAAATTATCCGCGTCGCGCGCGAATGTGGCGCAGACGCGATCCACCCCGGTTACGGGCTGTTGTCCGAGAACCCTGATTTCGTTGACGCCTGCGAGCAAAACGGAATTACGTTCATCGGGCCCAAAGCCGCCACAATGCGCGCGCTTGGTGACAAAGCATCAGCCCGCCGCGTCGCAATGGAGGCCGGTGTACCAGTTATTCCAGCCACCGAAGTCCTTGGCGACGATATGACAGCGATCAAATCCGAGGCAGCCGAGGTCGGCTATCCCTTGATGCTTAAGGCGTCATGGGGCGGCGGCGGTCGTGGTATGCGCCCGATTTTCTCTGAGGACGAAGTCGAGGAAAAGGTGCTTGAGGGCCGGCGCGAGGCCGAAGCGGCCTTTGGCAATGACGAGGGGTACCTCGAGAAAATGATCATGCGCGCCCGCCACGTCGAGGTGCAAATTCTCGGCGACAGTCACGGCGGCATGTACCACCTGTTTGAACGCGATTGTTCTGTGCAACGTCGCAACCAAAAAGTCGTCGAACGCGCCCCTGCCCCCTATCTGACCGACGAGCAGCGCGAAGAAATCTGCCAGCTGGGCTATAAAATCTGCAAGCACGTGAATTATGAATGTGCCGGCACCGTCGAATTCCTGATGGATATGGACGACGGTAAGTTCTACTTCATCGAAGTAAATCCGCGCGTCCAAGTCGAGCACACCGTGACCGAAGAAGTGACCGGCATCGATATCGTGCAGGCGCAAATCCTGATCGCCGAGGGCAAAACCATTGCCGAGGCCACAGGCAAAGCATCGCAATCCGAAGTGCAATTGACCGGCCATGCCTTGCAGACCCGCATCACCACCGAAGATCCGCAGAACAACTTTATCCCCGACTATGGCCGCATCACGGCCTTTCGCGAGGCAACCGGTTTTGGCATCCGCTTGGACGGCGGCACGGCCTATTCCGGCGGCGTGATCACGCGTTATTACGACAGCTTGTTGGTCAAGGTCACGGCCAAGGCGCAGACCCCCGAACTGGCCATCGCCCGCATGGACCGCGCCCTGCGTGAATTCCGTATTCGCGGCGTGTCGACCAACATCGCGTTTGTGGAAAACCTGCTGAAACACCCGACATTTCTAGACAATACTTACACCACCACGTTTATCGACAACACGCCCGAGCTGTTCAAATTCGTCAAGCGGCGTGACCGCGGCACCAAAGTATTGACCTACATCGCGGACATCACGGTGAACGGTCATCCCGAAACCAAAGACCGCCCCATGCCCGCTGATGGCATGAAAGCCCCCAAGCCGCCGGCCTTGTTGGCAGAACCGCAAATGGGCACGCGCAATTTGTTAGAACAAAAAGGCCCGCAAGCCGTCGCCGATTGGATGAAGGCACAAAAGGGCCTACTGTTGACCGACACCACAATGCGCGACGGGCACCAATCGTTGCTTGCCACGCGGATGCGGTCCATCGACATGATAAAAGTCGCGCCCGCCTACGCCGCCAATCTGGGGCAGCTGTTTTCGGTCGAATGTTGGGGCGGTGCGACGTTCGATGTCGCCTACCGGTTCTTGCAGGAATGCCCGTGGCAACGCCTGCGTGACTTGCGCGAAGCGATGCCAAACGTGATGACGCAAATGCTGCTGCGCGCCTCCAATGGCGTCGGCTACACCAACTATCCCGACAACGTGGTGCAGGCGTTTGTGGCCCAAGCGGCCGCATCCGGCGTTGACGTCTTCCGCGTCTTTGACAGCCTGAACTGGGTGGAAAACATGCGCGTCGCGATGGACGCGGTGGTCGAGGCGGGCAAGGTCTGCGAAGGTACGATCTGCTACACTGGCGATATTCTGGACCCGAACCGCGCCAAGTATGACCTGAAATACTACGTGCAAATGGGCCACGATTTAAAGGCCGCAGGCGCGCATGTGCTGGGCCTCAAAGACATGGCAGGGTTGCTGAAACCCGCCGCCGCCCGTCAATTGGTACGCACGTTGAAAACCGAAGTCGGCCTGCCGATCCATTTTCACACGCATGACACATCTGGCATCGCCGGCGCGACCATTTTGGCCGCAGCCGAGGCCGGCGTTGATGCGGTTGATGCGGCAATGGATGCGTTTTCTGGCGGCACCTCGCAGCCTTGCTTTGGCTCCATCGTCGAGGCCTTGCGCAACACCGACCGTGACACTGGACTGAACATTTCTGCGATCCGCGACATTTCCGATTACTGGGAAGGCGTGCGCGCGCAATACGTGGCGTTTGAATCCGGCCTCGCGGCCCCTGCGTCCGAAGTCTACCTGCACGAAATGCCCGGCGGTCAGTTCACCAACCTCAAGGCACAGGCGCGCTCGCTTGGCCTTGAGGAACGCTGGCACGAGGTCGCCCAGACTTACGCCGACGTGAACCAAATGTTCGGTGACATCGTAAAGGTTACACCGTCGTCCAAAGTTGTTGGCGACATGGCGTTGATGATGGTGTCCCAAGGGTTGGACCGTGCCGCGGTCGAGGATGCAGACACCGATGTGGCGTTCCCTGACAGCGTGGTCGACATGATGCGCGGCAATTTAGGCCAACCTCCGGGCGGCTTCCCTGCGGGCATCCAAACCAAGGTTCTGAAAGGCGAAGCGCCAAGCACGACACGCCCCGGCGCGCATCTTGCCCCTGTTGATCTGGACGCCGCACGCGCAGAGCTAAGCGCTGAGTTGAACGGCAAGGACATCGACGGCGAAGACCTGAACGGCTACCTGATGTACCCCAAGGTTTTCCTTGATTACATGGGCCGCCACCGCACCTATGGCCCGGTTCGGACCCTACCGACGCACACGTTCTTTTACGGGATGCAGCCAGGGGACGAGATCGCGGTTGAAATCGATCCCGGCAAGACCTTGGAAATCCGTCTGCAAGCGGTCGGTGAAACCAATGAGGACGGCGAGGTCAAAGTGTTCTTTGAATTGAACGGCCAGCCGCGTGTCATTCGTGTGCCCAACCGTTTGGTCAAGGCCACCACCCTGCAACGCCCCAAGGCGGAACTGGGCAATGCCAACCACATCGGCGCGCCAATGCCAGGGGTTGTCGCGTCGGTGGCAGCGACTGTCGGGGCCGAGGTCAAAGAAGGTGATTTGCTTTTGACGATCGAAGCGATGAAGATGGAAACAGGCATCCACGCCGAACGCGACGCCACGGTCAAAGCCGTGCATGTGGCTGCTGGTGGCCAGATCGATGCGAAGGATTTATTGGTCGAACTCGAATAACGCGCAGATGGTTTCAGTTGCGATAATGATAAAGGGTCAACATGTTACAAGATCGTTACGGCAACCCGCTTAGCACGTCGTCGCAAGTGGCCCGTGACGCCTATGTTGATGCGGTTGATCGCACCTTGGCCGCAACCGAAGGGGCCGCTGAACAGTTTGAGGCGGCGATCGCTGCTGACCCCAATTTCGCGCTCGCGCACATCGCGTTGGCGCGTCACCATCAGGTTTGGGGCAATCGCGACGCCATTGCGCCAGCTGTCGCGGCTGCCCAATCTGTCACCGGACTAACCACGCAAGAACAAGCGCATGTGAACGCGTTTTCCCTGTTGCTGACAGGCAAAGTCGCTGCCGGATACGCCGCCATTCGCGCGCATGTTCTGGACTACCCACGCGACGCCTTGATCGCGCAAACCTGCACGGGCGTATTCAGCTTGATCGGGTTCAGCGGACAGCCCGGACGCGAGGCGGAATTGCTGGCCTTTACCAGCCAACTGGCCCCTGCGTACGGGGACGATTGGTGGTTCACCGGCCAGCACGCCTTTTCGCAGATGGAGGCCGGTCAGGTTGGCCCCGCCGCCGCGATGATCAAAACCTCGCTTAACGGCAACCCACGCAACGCAAATGCCGCCCACATCAAGTCGCATCTGTTTTACGAAAACGGTGAAACCGCAGCTGGTCGTGACTATCTCAGCGACTGGATGCACAACTATGATCGTGCCGGATTGCTGCATTGCCATTTGTCTTGGCATTCGGCCCTTTGGGCGCTGGAACAGGGCGACACGGATCAAATGTGGGCGGTGATTGATGCCGATCTACAGCCCGCAAAAACGCAAAGCCCCAGCCTGAACGTGATGACCGACATGGCCTCGATCCTGTACCGCGCCGAGCGACGTGGGGTGCAGATTGCACCGGAACGTTGGCTTGCGGTCAGCGATTACGCCGCGCAGTGTTTTCCCAAACCGGGACTGGCTTTTGTGGATGTACACGCAGCATTGGCCCACGCAATGGCCGGCAATTCGGACGCGCTGTCACGGATTATCGACGGGGCCAAAGGGCCCGCTAGTGATGTCGTCAAAGTTCTGGCACAGGCATTTGGGGCGATCGCTGCGCAAAACTGGGCCGAGGCCCAAGCGCATCTGACAATCGCACTCCAAGACCACGCCCGCATTGGTGGATCACGCGCACAACGTGACTTGGTCGAATTTGCCATGTCCAGCGTGTTGCTGCGCCAAGGGCAAACGGCAACTGCACGTCAATTGCTGGCGATCAGACGCCCGAATTGCACGCACGAGGGTTCAGTTCTGCAATAACAGCGCCGATTTTTCGCGCTGTGACACAAAACGGGGCACCTGCCCTGCGCAAACCAATTGACTCATCCGCATCTGTGTAATTACACTTATAGGTAGTTCGTTTCGGCGAGCTTATTTTGAGATGTTTTTTTAAACAAGTCGATTGGAAGACCATGTCAAACGTAGCTGGCAAGGCATATGCGATGAACGTCGTGACGCCAAGCAACCCGAAAATCACTTAGATCAACCGCTTGTTGTTCATGGCCGCGCGCGGTGTTCCATCCAATCTGATGGGCCTTCTGGGCCTGTCGCTGATCCATTTTGCCCGTTGGGTCATTATCAAACCGGATCAATGGCCCGATCTTGGACAAGGCAAGCAAACGAACCTCAAGAACGATTACGTTCTGTTTTGCTCGAATTTTAACGGCACGTGGGATCAGTACATCGATGCATTTTCGGACGGTATTCCCAACGGTTTGAACCTGTTTTGGTATTCCTCGATCAAGTATCCCCTGTCAATCCCGATCACGCCGTTCAAGAATTACATCACCTACAATCAGATCGGCAACGACTACTATTACAACGCAACGCCCGGATCCGCACAGCGTGACATCAAAAGTTGCATCAAAGTGTATGACGCCCTGCTGGGGTTGGAAAAAGCCCACGCAACGCAATCCGCCGAAGAGTTTCAAAAGACCTACAATGTCGCGCTTTTGAACATCCAAGGCGACCTTGGTGACCCCGGATTTGGCCCTGTCGCCAGCCTCGATACCGAGCGCGCAGATGTGCACCGCGAACGCTATGTGCGCGAGCAACAAGATACATTTGACAGCGTGCGCAACGCTGCACCTTAAGGATATTTTAGATGGCTGATTTAGACTCAGGTCATATTTTTCTGACCACTTTCGCCCCGATCAAAGATTCATCGGAAAGCAACGCAAACCACACCTCGTTTGAACAAAACGTGCGGATCGCCTTGGCCAAATTGCCCACAGCGATGCAATCCCCCGCGACCCAGAATACCGGCATCAACAGCCCGTTTTCGCGCAACAAACGCAACCACTTGGCGCGAATGTTCGTGCTGAATGACGCGGTCTATAACGGACGCATCGGGCAAAACGCGCTGGTCGCCACGGTCAAAGGTGTGAACACGGTCGTGCCCCAACACGTTGACCAATTGAACTGCGCCTATCTGGTGTTTGCCGCAGACATCGACGCGATCACGCGCGACGGTGAACCGCTGCCAACCAACCTCAGCAAAGCGGAACAAAAAGACGTGCGCGCCGCTTACGCCCGCGAACTTTGGAACACGATGGAGCTGGAAATTCAGGACGTCTATTCCAATTGCGTCGGCTTTGAAGACGTTGATACAGCGGATGACTTTGCCGAGTATCTGGATAAATGCCACGTCGAAACAACCATGCCGTTTCATGATTACTACATGGAATTGCCCAAGTTTCACCTGCTTGCAACCAAACCACTACTATTGGCGGTTTTGATCCCTGCCCTTGTGGCCATGGTTGCGTTGGTGATGCGGGTTTTGGGGTGGATTGATGTGCCGATGCTAGGGTGGAACACGCTCTGGACGTTTATCATCGCCGCAGCATTAACCGTGCTTATCGCGTTTATGGCTGTGAAATACGTTATCTGAAACGGCGAAAAGCCACTGACCCCGGCCACCTATGACGATCTGCCATCGGTGCTAAAATCACTTTATTCTCAACAAAAATTTTCAACGTTTGCAGTGGAAAATCAAGGCGCTTCTGCCGGTGATCTTCACAAAAATTTCGCGGCGTTCCTGACGGCAAACAAGCCTTCAGATCGCACAGAACCTACACAAGTTCCCGGCGTCATTTCAGTGGCTGCTATGGACAAATTGAATAAAAAGACTGGACGGAGCACATGAAACGCCCCCTCAACCTCGAAGACATTCAAGGCAATGTCACCCGTGCTTATGGTCGATTTTCATTTCCTTTTGCGCGCTATTTTTTCCTGAACATCGCAAGCGGTGAAGAAGGTCGCAAGTTCGTCGACAAAGTGCGCCGGCAGGTGACAACATCAGCGCGCTGGCCATCAAAACAAGAACTTGAGGCCGGAGTTGTTGGCCCCGAAAAACCACAATGCACGATGAACATCGCGTTTACATTTTTCGGGATGTTGAAACTGGAAATCCCGTCGCGAACCATGCAAGGCATGCCGTTTGAATTCATCGAAGGCATGAAAGCGCGCGCATTTATGTTGGGTGATCGCGATCAAACTGAAACCTCAGAAGAGGCCGGCAACTGGGACAAGCATTGGGACCCCATTTGGCAAGGCAACCGCGCGGGCGACGGCAATGACGCCAACAACGTGCACATGTGGATTTCGCTGAATGCCCAGTTGAAAACACCCGGCACGGACGAACCCGTAGACGCGCTCGAATAGCAGACAAAGCTGCTAAAGCAATGGTGCAAAGAGACCAATGGCGGCGTCAAAATCCTCAAGGGCAACAGCCGTGATGGCAAGGCTGAATTCCAATCTGCCTCGGCCGTTTTCGAGGACATTCAAGGCGTGAAAATACCAACGCCCAAGGAACACTTCGGCTTTACCGACGGCATCGGCGATCCGGTGCTCAAAGGCCAGTACCCGGACGATCGCATGAAGACCGCAGTTGTTGGTCGCGGCAAGCTGATGGGCAACGGTTGGGAACCGCTGGAAACCGGTGAATTCATCATGGGTCATCCCGACGAATCCCAGGAATTACCCCCCTGCGCCCGCCCGTTCGAATTTAGCCACAACGGCACCTTCATGGCCTACCGCAAGCTACACGAAAACGTAGGATCCTTTTCGCAAGTTGTTGAAGAAGAAGCCGAAACTTATGCCACCCAGATGGACGTACCACTGGACGAAGCCCGCGAAACCTTGATGGCAAAGATGTGCGGCCGCTGGTCCGATGGTGTGCCGTTGTCAAAGGTTTCGACCTACACAGAATGGCGCGCGTTTGGCAAAAAGATGGGGTTCGATGTTGATCCCGATGCGGAACATCCAGTCGCAGAAGCAGGGCGCGCGGCCAAAGCGCAGATCGACTACATCCGATCCCCGGAGGCGTCAGATTTCCGTTATGCGGATGACATGGCGGGTCTGAAATGCCCTGTCGGCGCGCACATGCGCCGCGTCAACACACGTGACTATCTGGACCCTGTGAACGCAGTTGGCGTTGATCCTGAAACCGGTGTGCAGCCCGAAAATAAGGACGCAACGACAGCCTTAAACCGCCGCCGTCGCGTGTTGCGTCGTGGCCTGCCCTACGGTCCGTCAAACTTTGACAGCAAGGACGACAACACCGAACAGGGCGTGGCAATGATGCTGATGGGCACCTCGTTGTTCCGTCAATTCGAATTCGTGCAGCAGCAATGGATCCAATACGGTTTGGATTTTCACGAAGGCAATAACACCTGCCCGATGTTGGGTAATCACGAGCATCACAAGCGCCACACCATCGCCTCTGATCCGGCCACGGGCAAACCGCCCTACGTGATGAACAAGCTCAAAACCTTTGTGGAATGTCGCGGCGGGGACTACTTTTTAATCCCTTCCATGACGTCCTTGCGGATGATCGCGATGGGCATCGTTGATCCCACTTAACCCATTGAAAGGGTTAATTTCATGTCTGCGATTACAAATATTTTCACGACCCTCTTCAGGGTTATTTTGGGCTGGCTTCAAGGGATCTGGTGCCTGATCCGCCTAATCGGTGTTGGCATTCGCGCTCTGTTCGGCGGAGGTGGTGTAAAAGCCAACCTCGCAGCCGCGTTTGGCAAGGCGTCGACCCAACGTTTGGTGTTCGGTTTTTTGCGTGCTTTTGTACCGAATTTTTCGATCTCAAAGGTATTCGTCAAAGCCTATGACAACACCGGCACCGCCGTCATCACCCGTCATAACGACGTTCACGACGTCCTGAACCGCGATGCGGATTTTGAGGTCGTCTATGGCTCAAGGATGCGAAAGCTGACCGACGGCGACAACTTTTTCCTCGGAATGCAGCCCGGCTGGGACTACACCCGCGACACCTCTGCGGTGCATTTGGCGATGCGCAACACGGACGTCAAAGAGCTGGTGCGACCCCGCGCAGAACGCCTCGCAAACGAGATCGTCGGGGCCTCGAAAACCGGCAAGATGGATATCGTGCCAGAGCTGACGTTGCAGGTGCCGTGGGACATGACAAACACCTATTTCGGCGCTGGTGGCCCGGACAAAGAAACCATGCAGGATTGGGCGACCATTCTTTTCTGGTATCTGTTTGAAGACCTTGGCGCAGATCCTGATTTGACGCAAAATCAATGCGCTACGCCGCTGAAATGCGGAGCTATTTGGATAAGGTGATTGCCGATCTTAAGGCAAATCCATCCACCGACCCAACCATACTTAATCGTATGCTGGAACTGCAAAGCGCGGACACACCCGGCATGGATGATCTGGGTATCCGCAACAATATTTTGGGGCTGCTGATTGGCGCGATCCCGACCATTTCCAAAGCGTCCTGTTTTGCGTTGGACGAGTTGCTGAACCGCCCCGACGCACTAAAAGTTGCGCATGAGGCGGCCTTGCGTGGTGATCATCAAGTGGTGGCTAACACGATCTGGGAATGCTTGCGATTTAACCCGCACAACCCCGTTGTTTATCGCCGCGCAACCCGTGACACGGTGGTTGCCCAGTCTACGCTGCGACAGGTCAAAATCAAAGAGGGCACCATGGTGTTCGCCGCGACGTTTTCAGCGATGTTCGACAGTTTAGTGATTGATAAACCGAACGAATTTCGCACAGACAGATCGTGGGAAACCTACATTATCTGGGGCTACGGCATGCACACTTGCATCGGCGCGCAGATCAATATGGCGGTAATTCCGGCAATTCTGACGCCCCTGCTGAAACAGAAAAACTTGCGTCGTACCAAGGGCGCTGCCGGTCAAATCGACAGCAATGGTACGCCACACCCAGAACATTTCCATGTTGAATTTGACACCTGAAGGAAGAATGAAATGACCGCAGACAATCTGCTGATCACGCTGCTCCCGTCCACGGATGTCGATCTGGGGCGCTGGATGTTGGAACACTACGAGGTCCCATTTACCGAACGTCCGCACGCGCCGATTTTTCACGTTCTTGCACTAAAATCTTGGGGGGTCGGGGCGGACGAATACCCGCTGTTTGTCTTTGATGGTAAGAACACAGATGCCAACAAGATCATCGCCGATCCGAATATTCTGGCGCATTTTGATCCGCTGGCCACGGCTGAAAAACGGTTGCGACCTGATGAAACTACCGAACCTGATCTGTTCAAACAAATGGACGAGTTGCAGCATTTTGTGCGCCACGACGTTGGAAATGCGGTTGTGGCATGGTCATATTTCAACCTGCTGCAATACAAATCTGCCGTCTGGTCGTCGATCACCACAGGTGTCCCTTGGTACGAAAAACTAACCTGTTTGGTGGCGTTTCGGGTGATCAAAGCCTTGATGTACAAGGGGCTAAAACTGGATCAGCAGGTGTCTGACGATGCCCTTAAAACGATCTACGCAGGCTTTGACAAATATGATGCATTGCTGGCCGACGGGCGTGAATTTCTGGTCGGAGATCGGTTGACATACGCTGATCTGGCGGTGGCAGCATCGCTTGGACCGATGGTATTAGCCCAAGGTTATCAAGGGTTTTTGCCCAATCAAGCCGCCTGCCCCGCCTACATGCGCGAGGTCTACCGCGAACTGCGCCAGCGGCCTACTGGCCTGTTCGTGCAACGCATGTATGACCAACACCGCAACCGTTAATCTAGATCAGAAACAGCGCCCGCCTTTTTACCATGCCGCGCGGCAAAGGGCGGCGCTGTGCGGTTACGGTATTTTGTTGTAATTTCAAGCGGTGCGTCGTTTTCATCGTAAATGCCCAGCACAATGCCACGCCCACGTGACTTGGTCCGCATCTCTTCGAGCTGCGCGCGCGAGCGTGTCGTACGCTGTGCAGGTCTGCGCGCCCATGCAAACAAATGCGCGTACATTTCTTCGATTTTGGGCTCGTGATCCGCGCTTTGCCCCAGATCGACCAGCTCGTCAGGGTCATTGATCAAATCAAACAGGATTGGGGGATAGCCGCCTTCGCAATGGATCAATTTCCATTGCTTGTTCGCAACCATGAACATCACCGCGTCACGCACATCCGCCTGCAGTTTGGTCGCGATGGGCGAACCGGAATAGTCGTATTCACAGATCGCATAGTCACGCCGCGTGCTGTTCGCGGTTCCGTGCAAAATCGGTAACAGGGATTCCCCCTCAAGGACGTGATCAGGCACCTCGCCCGCGACGACATCGACAAAGGTCGCGGCCATGTCGATGCTTTCAACCAGCGCATCGCAGACGGTGCCGCGAGTGCTGTCAGCCTGTGGCGACGGGTCGTAAATGATCAGCGGCACCTTGGTTGAGGCATCGTGAAAGAACGTCTTTTCACCCATCCAGTGATCCCCGAGAAAATCACCGTGATCCGAGGTCAGCACGATCATCGTGTCCTCCATGCGCCCCGTGTCCGTCAGCCATTTGAACAGCACACCCATCTGGTCATCGATCTGTTTTATCAGGCCCATGTAGGCAGGAATAACCGCATTTCGCACGTCTTCACGGCTGAACGCCTCGCCCACCGGCGTGGTCATGAACGCTTTTAGCACCGGATGCGCGCCCTCAAATTCCACGTCCGTGCGCACAGGGGATGGCACGTGATTTGGCCCATACATCGATGCATAAGGTTCGGGCACAATGTAGGGCCAATGCGGTTTGATATAGCTTAGATGGCAGCACCACGGGCCGTCGGTTTGTTCCATAAATTGCATCGCGCGGCGGGTCAGATAGGGTGTCTCACTGTCGTCTTCTTCGACGTTGGCCGCTTGGGTTGAATTCTTGAGGAACCAGCCGGACAACACGTTGCCCTCATCATCTAGTCCAGAGTTCGCAAAGTCGTGCCACGGGTTGTCGCTGTCGTAGCCTTTTTCGCGCAGATAATCGTTGTAGGCGAGTGCCCCGTTTTCGTCGTACGGCCCGTCCGGCCCTTCGGGGCGCATGCCGTCATCACGTTCGAATACGTCAAATCCGCACTCCGCCACGCGCGCCCCAATGACGCTGTCTGGTGCAAGACCAAGACGTTTCATGCCCTCCACATCAGCCTTCATGTGGGTTTTGCCCACGAGGTAGCAACCCATGCCGGAGCTGCGCAGATGGTCGCCAATCGTCAGCTCGCCGACCTTGAGCGGAATGTTGTTCCAAGACGCGCCGTGGCTGTGCACGTAACGCCCTGTGTAGGTGCTCATCCGGGACGAGCCACAGATCGGTGATTGAATGTAGTGGCGCGAAAACCGCACGCCGCGTTCGGCCAATTGATCGATGTTTGGCGTGTGCAAATACGGATGCCCGTAACAGCTCAGATAGTCCCACCGCAATTGGTCGAACATGATGAACAGAATGTTTTTAGTCGAAGCCATGGGACCCTCGCACGCACCAGAATTCCCTTGACCTTAGAGGCGCGCGTGCCCCTGAGAAACCCGAAAACTGCGTTGTGCAGTTTTTCCCTAGATCTGCTCCCACGGAAAGCTATCGAGCCGTTCATAACCGTCTTGGGTGATCAACACCTGCGTTTCCAGCTTGACGCTTTCGGATCTTGCTTCGGCCACGAGGCTTTCGACACACAGCACCATTCCGGGTTCGAATTCGCCGGTCATCGCAGTGTCGTCAAAATCGACGTGCAGGGGCACAACCGGCCACTCATCCGCCATCCCGACACCGTGCACGGCCAGCGAATATCGGTAGTCTTGGTGCGCGGCAGGGATCGCCCAACTGCGTGCATTAAATTCGGCAAATTTCATACCCGGTTGCATCAATGCGAGGTTGTGATCAATCTGGTCAAGGGCCGTGGCGTAGATCCGCTTTTGCGTGTCAGTCATCGGCACATAGCCGCAGGTCCAAGACCGTGACAGGTCCGCACAATAACCGTAGGGGCCAACCATGTCGGTATCAAAGGCGATCATTTCGCCCTGCTGGCACACCCGATCCGAACATTCGCGGTACCACGGGTTTGTATTGGGGCCGCAAGTGAGCAGCTTGGTTTCCAACCAGTCCCCGCCCGAGCGCGCGTTTTCAAAATGCAAATGCGCCCAAAGTTCACGTTCCGTGACGCCAGCATGCGAGTTTTCATAAATCCGCGCCATTCCCGCTTCGCACACGCGAATGGTCCAGCGCATCAGCTCGATCTCGGCCGGCGATTTGATCGATCGGGCGCGTTCGGTGATTTCAGAGCCTTCAACGTAGCTAAGGCCGCGATCTTGCAGGGCAAACACACCCGGCGCGTCCATCTTGTCGACCGCAATCCGCGCGTTGCCACCGCCATGTTCGCGCACCAGATCGGCAATCTCGTCCGCCCATTTCACAAGGTTGCCGCCCGCCTTTTCGCCTTTGGCCATGAACATCCACGCAATAGACGTGCGCAGTTCGTCGATGCCCGGCAGGCCATCATTCAGATGCTCGCAGCCTTTGAATTCCCACATGATCGCGGGGCCATCCGCAAGGATCATCGCATAGCGCATCGGATTGTGTGCGGTCCAAACCTGCATGTTCGAACAGTCAAACGTATAGCGAATATTGATCGGATCATAGAGCAGCAATGCCGCGACATCCGCCTTTTGCATCTGATCGCGAAACCGTTGCAATCGATAGCGGCGCGCATCGTCTAGAACCTGCGCAGGCACCGGCGAGATCAGCGGCTTGTCAGCGCCCTCGGCATTCAAATACGTCAGTTTGCGGTCGTCTTTAAAAACCGTGCGTTCAGATACCATGCCCCGCCCCATTTGGTGTGATTGGAACGATGGCACGTCACTGCGCACAATGGAAACATTGAAATCCGCAGCCGTTAGGTCGACGACCGGATCACAGCCAAGGCTTGCGCTAGATCGTCGATCAAATCGCGCGGGTTTTCCAAGCCGATGTTCAACCGCACCAAACGGCCGCCGTAGTCTGTGTCAGGGCGATCAACCTGCGGGTACACCACAGCCAAAGAATTTACGCCCCCCCAGCTAAGTCCGATTTTGAACAGCCTGAGCGCGTCCAGAAATGTGATCGCCTGTTCGCCCGTCACGCTGTCTTTGAAGACAAAAGAAAACACACTGGCGGACCCCGTGAAATCACGTTTCCAGATGTCGTGACCTGCGCAAGACGGCAATGCAGGGTGGTTCACTGTTTCGACAAAGTCATTTTGATCCAGCCACTTAGCGACTTCCAATGTCGACTGTTCCAATCTATCCAGCCGCACGGCCAAAGTCTGTAATCCGCGCAAGGCAAGGCTGCAATCATCTGGTGACACTGCCAAACCAAGCTGGCGATATATCGGACCCATTTGTGCATATCCCGCCTCGTCGCGCACAGAAACCGATCCCAAAAGCAGATCACTGTGCCCACCGATATATTTGGTCAGCGCCTGCATGCTCACGTCAACGCCATGCGCAAACGCGTCAAAATAAACCCCCGCAGCATAGGTGTTGTCCAACGCAACCGGAACGCCGCGGGCATGAGCCGCAGCCACAATCGCCGGCACATCCTGGATTTCCATGGTCACGGACCCCGGGCTTTCGCACCAGATCAGTTGGGTGTTTTTGCGGATCAAATCGCTGATCCCACTGCCGATCATTGGGTCGTAGCGCTCAACCTCAACTCCAAAATTGGCCATCAAACCTTCGGCCATGTCTTTGTTCGGGCCATAGGCCGAAATCGGGATCAACGCATGCCCGCCCGCACGGCAATACGACAGGTAAACCAACGCAATTGCAGCCTGACCGCCGGGCACGATAAACGAATGACGCGCACCCTCAAGATCCGCGATACGTGCCGACAATTCCAGCGTCGTTGGCGTGCCGTACAATCCATAGGAATAGCCGTGTTCAGCCTGTTGCCAACTGTCACTCACGGCCGCTTGGTTTTCGAACACCACGGTCGATCCGCGATACACAGGGGTCGCAAGCGACGTGTAATCGCGCCGCGCAAACGGGGCCGGATCAAGAAGTTTTGTGCGCCAATCCATATCGTTATCCTTTGGTGTCCATCAGCGTTTTGATCGCAGAGACGTAAATTTTCACAGCATCGACGATTTGGTCTACTGCGATGTATTCGTTCAGTGAATGGCATTGCGCCAGATCACCCGCACCGCAAATGACGGTCGGGCAGTTGAAATTCGGGGCGTCGGTTGAACCAGGGAAAACCTGGACAACACTGGGGTGTCCCAGCACCTGCGTGCAGGCCGTTTGCAGCGCGCTCATGACGGGCGCGCCTTGTGCAGTCTCCAAGGGCGGCAAATTTAAAGACGGCGTGCAAAAGTGATAGTTCAGCTCGGTACGACTGCTCTGCACGCCCTTCATTACGGCGTTCAGTTCGGCCATGACGCCCGTAAATTTTTCGCCCGGAATGGTGCGTCGATCAATGTCGATCTCACAGAAATCAGGAACCGAACACGCGTTGTCGCCGCCGCGAATGACGCCTACGCTAAAACTTGGCACACCGCAGAACGGATCAGGTGCGCGCTGGCTCAGTTCGCGCGCGTAGTCTTGGAGCGCACCTAGCACGTCAGCCATGTGGTAGATCGCGTTCACGCCTGCATCGGGCATGCTGGAATGGGCAGGTACACCGCTGGTGCGCAGTGTCATTAAAATTTGGCCTTTGTGCGCAGGGCACAGGGCCAATTGGGTCGGTTCCGCCACGATCGCGCAATCGGCTTTTGGGCCATTGATCCCGAAATCAACGGAACCTCGCATCGCGTGTTCTTCGTCGATCACGCCCGCGATGATAACATCACCGGACAGTTCTTGCCCCGAAGACTGAAGGATGCGCGCGACTTCTAAATAGGCCGCCAATCCCGCCTTCATGTCACACGATCCACGCCCGTAGATGCGCCCGTCTTTGAGTGCAGGCTCAAACGGGGCTGCGTATCCGGCGACACCGACGGTATCCATGTGCCCTGCCAACAAGATCGTGGGCCCGTCGCTACATCCCTTTAAGCGCCCCCAAACATTGCGGCGACCATCCGCAACCGTATGGCTATCGACCGCCAGTCCGAGGGCAAAAAGGCGCGATTCAAAATAGTCAGCCATTCCGGCTTCGGCAGGGTTCGCCGGATCATCCGCGCCAAAACGGTTGACGCTAGGGATGCGGATCATGGCCGAAAGGTCCGCGACCAAAGCGGTTTCATCAACCTCTATCACGGCGCTGCCTGCATCTGGAACAAGCGCCCAAGTCCGGTTTGCGTGTCGTTGATGCCAGCCAATCGCAGCAAGTGCCACGCAAGCGCGTGATTGCTCGCCGTCACCGGCTTGCCCAAAACCTGTTCCGCCTGTTCAATCAGCCCGGCGGTGCGCAAGCTGGTGCAGGACACAAAAACCCCATCGCAATCGCCCTGCCCGACGGCCAAAGTTGCCTCTAGAATAGATTGCGCGTCGATCCGTCCGACAACCCGATCATCTCGTTCATAGAACGACCCGATCAAGGTCACATTGATCCCTGCTGCCTCAAATTTTGCCTGCATCGCTGTGGTCACATCCGGCGCATAGGGCGTTAGCAACGCCAGCCGTTTCACCCCCAAAGCGCGCAATGCAGCTTTGGCTGCTGTCAGCGGATTGGTCGATGGGACGTTCGGGTGGGCCGCATCCAGAATGTGCGCAACGCGGTCTTCGCCGATGATCGTGGACCCAGACGTGCAACCATATCCGATTGACGCAAGGCCCATATCTTGCGGGATCAGGGCGGCCGCGATGGGCAGCTCCGCCTCCATCTTGGCCAGTTTTTCCGGTGTGACATCAACGTCATTTGCAAGGCGCGCATGATAGACCGAAACGCCGGGAAGATCGGTCAGGACGCGAAATTCGGCCTCCATCGTTTGATCGGATTCCAGCACCATCAGACCAATACGCGCCCGCGCACCAGCCCCTTGGTCTGTCGTAAACGCCAACCGCTTGATTGGTGTCGATGTGTCGCTGGCCTGTCCCAAAACCGCTGCCCTTTGTAAAACCGCTACGCCGTTATTGTGTGACGCGATCAGACGTGCCAAGCAAGCATAACTGCGATTATTAACGGCTTGGGAGGGTCGAATGTCAGCGCAAAATCTTACTACACCTACGCGCGGGTTTCTCGCATCCGAATTTCAGGCGCGCACCCAAAAGGCGCAAGCGCTGATGGCCGCACAAGGGCTGGACGGAATTTTGGTGCTGAGCGAACCCGAGGTCCGCTATTTCACCGGTTTCCAAACGTTGTTTTGGCAAAGCCCGACGCGCCCGTGGTTCGTGTTTATTCCTGCCTCTGGCAAGCCGATCGCCGTGATCCCTGAAATTGGCGCGGCCTTGATGCGTCAATCCTGGATCGACGATATCCGCACCTGGAGCGCCCCTGCCCCGGACGATGACGGCATCAGCCTGCTGCACGATCTGCTGCACCCGCTAAAACGCATCGGCCTGCCTAAGGGGCACGAGACCGCGATGCGGATGCCACTGGCGGATTGGGAACGTCTGATGGCTGGTCTGTCAGACCTAAACGTTGTGGACGCAACGGCAATCACCCAAGGGCTGCGGATGGTGAAATCTGACGCCGAGATCGAAAAGCTGCGCCATATTTGCGCGATTGGGTCGGCCAGTTTTGACGCCGTGCCAGAATTTGTCAGCGTCGGGCAACCGCTGGATCAGACCTTTCGTGAATTCAAGCGCACAGCCCTAGGGCTTGGGGCCGATGACGTGCCCTACCTGGTCGGATCGGCAGACACAGGTGGGTACATCGATGTGATTTCGCCGCCGCCACCCCGCCCACTGCAAAACGGCGATGTGTTGATGATGGACACAGGCTGTGTCTGGGATGGGTATTTCTGCGATTTTGATCGCAATTGGGCCATCGGACAGGCCGACGACACGGCCAAGCGGGCCTATGATGTTTTGTGGCGCGCGACCGAAGCCGGGCTGGCCGCCGCAAAACCCTGCAACACCTGCCGCGATCTGTTTTCAGCAATGTCGAGTGTGATCAAAGAGCTGGATGACAGCGGTGGTGACATCGGGCGCCTTGGGCATGGATTGGGGATGCAACTGACTGAACAACCGTCGCACGCCGCCTTTGACACCACCGTCTTGCAAGACGGAATGGTACTGACGCTAGAACCTTCGCTGGGGTACGGCGCGGGCCTGATGATGGTGCATGAGGAAAACATCGTCGTGCGCGACAGTGGTGTCGAATTGCTAACCAAACGCGCCGCGCCCGACCTTCCAATTCTGAGGTGAAATGATGAAACTGACAGGTTTCAAAGCCCTAACATTCGACGTCTATGGCACGCTGATTGACTGGGAGAGTGGCATGGTCACGGGCCTTAAGCCGCTGACAGACAAGGTCAATCGCGCCTTGTCGCGTGATGACATTCTAGAGGCACATGCGTATTACGAAAGCACGGCGCAGGCGTGGACACCTTTGACGGTTTACCGCGACTTACTGCCAATCGTGTACCGTCGTTTGGCCGAAGAATGGGGCGTGATCGTCACTTGGGAAGAATGCGTCGCCTATGGTCAATCGGTGCGCCAGTGGCCCGCTTTTGAGGATAGCCGCGCAGCCCTTGCCTATCTCAAGCAGCACTACAAGCTGGTGGTCCTGACGAACACAGACAACCTGAGTTTTTCCGGATCAAACGCCCGTTTGGATGTGCATTTTGACGGGATTTATACCGCTGAGGATATCGGCAGTTACAAACCCGCCGATCGCAATTTTGACTACATGTTGGAAATGCTTGCGCGTCAGGGGATCGCCAAACACGAGATTTTGCATACAGCGGAAAGCATGTTTCACGACCATGGCCCCGCAAACAAACACGGATTGGCGAATGCATGGATTTACCGGCGCTTTGACAAGGACGGGTTTGGCGCCACGATGAACCCCGGAACCATGCCAACGGTTGATTTCCAGTTCAACAGTATGGCGGATTTGGCAGCGGCGCATGCGGCCGAGGTTGCGGACTAAATAGAAAAGGCGGTGCCAATTGACACCGCCTTTTTGAGTATTTTTGATCAGAACAAGCTGATGAGCCTGCGACCTTAACGCGGGTTACGCTTGCGTCGATGAGATACGCGGCACAAGGGCGCGCACCAGATCCAGCATATCGATCTGACCCACGGCTTCTTCTCCATTCAAGACGCGGTAGGTTTTGCTGGTTTCACCACCCGAGGACGCGATCAAGCTTTCGAGGTTGTCGTTGATCTGGCAATCGCCTGCGTATTTGGCACCCTTCGCCAAAGGCTTCATAATTGAACGCGCACGCAAGACGCGGGCACGGTTAATGTCGCTTACGAAGTCTTCGATGTAGGGATCACAAGGGTTCAGCAGAATGTCCTGTGGTTCGCCCTGCTGAATGACCGCGCCGTCCTTGAGGATCACGAGGTGATCGGACAGTTTCAACGCTTCATCCAGATCGTGGGTGATAAAGATGATGGTCTTGTGCAGCTCTTCTTGTAGTTCGAGCAGCAGGTCCTGCATGTCGGTGCGGATCAATGGATCAAGCGCCGAGAACGCCTCGTCCATCAGCATGATGTCGGTGTTTGCGGTCAGCGCGCGGGCAATGCCCACACGTTGCTGCATGCCACCGGACAATTGCGCCGGATAGTGGTGTTCGTAGCCGCCCAGCCCCACCCGATCGAGCCATTTTTGTGCCTCGCGCATTTGGGTTGCCTCGTCTTCGCCGCGCACAGCCAAAGACATGGCCGCGTTCTGGATCACCGAGCGATGGGGCAACAAAGCGAACTTTTGAAACACCATCGACATCTTACCTTGGCGCAATTCGCGTAGACCCGTTTCATTCAGACCCATCACGTCGATCCCGTCTACCAGAATCTCGCCCGCTGTGGGTTCGATCAGACGGTTCAAGTGGCGGATCAGCGTTGATTTACCAGAGCCCGACAGGCCCATAACAACAGTGATTTCGCCCGCTTGCATGTCGACGTTGATGTCTTGCAGGCCCAGCACGTGTTTGTGCTCGACCAACAATTCTTCTTTGCCCATGCCGTCTTGGACATGTTTCAGCGCGGCCTTACCGTTCGCGCCAAAGATTTTGTACAGACCCCGTAGGCTGACTTTTGGTTCTTGTGTCATGTCAGTCGCCTATCAATGTTTCACTTGGGTCATGTCGACCCGTGTCAGGGCCGCTTTTGACACGCGATCCAAGATCACCGCCAACAGCACAATGCCGATACCCGCAACAATTCCGACACCCAATTCAAGGTTCCGAATACCGCGCAGAACGTTCACACCAAGGCCCGGTGCAGACACCAGCGATGCAATCACAACCATTGCGAGGCTCATCATGATGGTCTGGTTCACGCCAGCCATGATGTTTGGCAGCGCGAGGGGCAGTTCGACCCCCAGAAGTTTTTGGCGGGACGTCATGCCAAACGCGTTTGCCGCCTCGATCACGTCTTGATCAACCAGACGAATGCCAAGGTTGGTCAGGCGGATCACCGGCACAATCGCGTAGAGGATGATCGCAATGCCATACAGCTTTGATTCCGTTACCGAAAACAAGAAGATCAGCGGGATCAGGTACACGAAGGACGGCAGCGTCTGGAGCAAATCCAAAATCGGGATCGCCCCGTTCTGAAACCTATCCGATTTCGACATGCCAATGCCGATGGGCACGCCCAACAGAACCGAAATGCCCGTACAGACAAAGATGATCGACAGCGTTTGCATCGCAACCAAGTAGTGGTCAACCAGCCCCATCAAAACGATCGCAAAGGCCACAAACACCGTGACCGCAACCGAACGTGACGCCCAAAACGCAATCGCCACTAGGATCGGGATCATGATGAACCACGGCGTCGTCGTGAACAACCACAGCGCACCATCCAGCAACCAGCTCAGCGGCTGGGTGATCGGATCAAGCACGGATTTCATCGCCGGTTTGGCAGCCAAAAACCCTTCTTCGATACCTTTGGTCACATCACGCGATTGCGGGATGCTGCCACAGCTTTCGTTAAGATTATCCAGCGATGGAAACGGGAAAAACGGCCCCTTGGTCGCTTCACCGGAATTTTGCGCGAGTAAATCTGCCATCGACATGGGTGCAGCGGACGAACCACCAGCACACCAATCGCTCAGGCCGAGCGTGTTAAAAAGCCCATCGTAAAAGGCCATATCTGTATTCCCCTATTGAAAAGACCTCCCCGCCTTCTGTGGGCGGAGAGGTCGTAGTTAGTACGTCCAGATTACTTAAGCAAAGCGGACAGTTTGGCTGTCGCATCTTCGTTCAACCAACCGGCCCATGTCTCTTTGTTGTTGGACAAAAAGTACACGGCAGCTTCGTCGTAGGATGCGTTTTTGTCCAAGCGCCAGGCCAGAACTTCGCCCATTTGTGCATTTGTGAACGACACGTTTGCCATCAATGCTGCTGCATCTGGCTCACGCTCAACGAACGCTTTGGACGCGGCAGTTACAACTTTGGACGCTGGATAGGCTGATACTTTTGGATCAGCGCAATCTACGTCGCCGTTGCAGGCGTGCGCATCTGCGTCGTATGCGGCAACTTCAACTTTGACCATCGGGTACTTGCCCAAAACAGCTGTTGGGGCCCAGTAGTAGCCGAACCAAGGTGCTTTTTCGTCATAGGCCGCAGCAATAGACGTTTGCAGTGTTTCGCCGGAACCGTGCTGGAAACGCTCAAGGCCGGACCCTTCGATGTCCAACGCTTTGAGGTTGTTGTTGTTGATGATGTCGCATGCCCAGCCTGATGGGCAATCGTGGAAACGGCCACCAACGGCTGATGGGTTGGCCATGATGCCGGCCCATGTTGTCAGCTCTGGGTTGGATTCGGCCAGATAGGCTGGGATCCACCACGCTTCTACGCCACCGTCGGACAGAACGTTGCCCAATTCGACCAGCTTACCTTCGGCCAGCAGTGGCTCGTAAGATGGTGTGGAGTTTGCCCAAACTTCGGTCAGAATGTCAGGCTCGCCTGTTTCTGCCAAAGATGTGAGGGCTGGAACTGTGGATGACGGCACAACTTGAACCGTGCAGCCGTAGCCTTGTTCCATCAGGAACTTGGACACAGCCGTTACAACTGCGGCAGATGCCCAGTCCATTTGTGTGATCGAAACTTCACCACAATCTGCTTGAGCCGCTGTTGCGCCCATTGATGTTGCTGCGGCGAAACCCGCGGCGATTACCATATTTTTCATTGTTTTCTCCCTATTTTGGCCAATCACTCTCTTCAAAGAGTCTCGGCACGCGCAGACAAGCACTAAAACCGTTCGAGATTCGAGCCAAAAACGACACTTGAGCCGAGAAAGCGTAGTAAATGCGTCAAAAGCGGTATTTTGACCATTTGCTGTGCAAGGTATGCTGGCATTGCCTTTGGCACGGGGTGCGCGTGGGGCAAAAGCGTCTAAACGCGCTAGATCAAGCGCCCGGCGCATGCGACGGTTTTGTTGTGCGGTGGCAAATACGCAAACACGCCGCACGTCAGAAAACCTTGGGCATATCTGGCGTCGTATGCGGCTGATCAGGTCAGTGTGACACCCGAGGAATCCCTAGCCTAAGATGTCGTCAGCGACGCCGTTTACACCACCAGCGCCGTGCAAGATGCGTTCCAATCCAGTTTGACTGTGCGCAACATCGACACCACTGCGGATATCGACAATGTGTTCGGAGAAGACCTGAACATCACATTGGTTGATGATTTCACAGCTCTTGATGGCACGGCGTTAGACGGCGCGGGTTGTCGAGACCGACGACATTAAGCGCCCCGTGCTTGGCCTTGCGTCGCTCAAAGGTGTCGCTCAGAGCGGTAGACGGACACGGGCAGGAACAAAGGGCCGGGTCACAACCGCAAGGTGCTGTATGTCATCGGTCATGGTTCTTTATACTTGTCGCGAGACGCGGAAAATGACGAGCGTTTCGTGTGAAGTGACGCGATCCTCCCCTCCCGCAAACGATCCCTGCTATCATTTGCGGCCAACCCGGTTGCATTTGTTACGCGAAACTTAGAGCGAAACTGAACGCCGGCGGAAGAATGAACGATGATCAGTGCGAGATTTTGTGATGCTCTAGTCCTTGCCTGGAAGGTAGAGCATCACAATCAATACACGAGATAATAGCAGGTTTCATATGCGCACGAATTTGGACAATGAAAACAACCATTTTCAGGTGGTCCGAAGGACGTTCAAACGACAAGTAGATCGTATGCAACATCTGTTGCAAATACCCCGACAAGGAAATCCTCAATTGTCTGCGATTCCGTGATGTCCATCGTAAAATAAGCCTCGACCGCAATCGACGTGCCCTCCGATGTAAGCCCGACATTGTAGCTCGATGTGTCTGAATCGGACGTGTACCCAATGATTGTGTATTCGTCCTCAATCACAGCATCCGAGCTTAAGGCGTGAAACCCGTATGAGACCAAGGTCCCATCTTCGTAATCATCGGCCTCCACACTCACCGTGCGGCGAACCTGCGTGCTGGATGTCACCGTCGTCGTTTCGGACAGGCTGCCACCCGTCGTTGAAGACACCGAACCGGAAAATCCGTTAAGCGACACACCGCCCTCAACCGACGTGGACCAGTTAATCTCGTCCGAAACCGAGTAGGATTCCCCTTCTTCTGCAACCCACGTCGTGGAGGCTGGCGAGTTGTTGGCCAGAAAGGACTCTGACCTCGCATTCCCCAAGTAACTTGAACTTTTCGCACCCCTGACTGCCAATAACATGTTATATTTCAGTATTTTAATAGGGCTGAAGGTGGCGGATAATGGATCACCCAGAGGGTGCAAGCG
>JAQXDI010000087.1 GCA_029251465.1 Ascidiaceihabitans sp. | reverse complement strand
GCTGCATCTGCGCCTCAGTCAGCCAATACAAATTGCTCATCATATCCCCCTACAACTAGGGGTCGTGAATCATAACAACACGACAGGCTCAATCAGTTAATGGGTCCTGACCCTAGGATTACTGTGCGCAGCATGGATTCAACTCCTGTCAAGAAATCACAGGAACATTAGGCGCTCAAAAAGTTAACAAGGTCAAAAGGAAGCGTTTCGGGCGCTACAGCCAATCGCGTAAAATTGGAATTAACGGGATGTCAGCCGCTGGCATCGGATAGTCGCGCATGGCTTTGGGGAACACCCACTTTAGCACTTGGTTCTCACGGGCGATTGGCGTGCCCTCCCATTTGCGGCAGGCAAACAGGGGCATGAGCAGATGAAAATCATCGTAGGTATGGCTGGCAAAGGTCAACGGCGCGAGGCAGGATTGCCAGGTGTTTATGCCCAACTCTTCTTCGAGTTCCCGGATCAAAGCGACTTCGGGGGTTTCGCCAGCTTCAACTTTGCCGCCCGGAAATTCCCACAAACCGGCCATGGATTTGCCCGCTGGGCGTTGGGCCAGCAGCACGCGCCCGTCCACGTCGATCAAGGCAACGGCAGACACCAATACGGTCTTCATGATCGGTAGTCCGCGTTGATTTCGATGTAGCCGTGGGTCAGATCACAGGTCCAAACGGTTGCAGCGCCCATGCCCATACCCAGATCGACGCCGATTTCAATCTCGTCGTGTTTCATCAATGCGGCGGCGTCGGCTTCGACATACGTCGGGCTGACCCAACCGTTTTCGGCCACGACCATATCGCCAAACTTGATCGAGATCAGATCACGATCTGCCAGTGCGCCTGACTTGCCAATGGCCATCACGATGCGCCCCCAGTTCGGATCCTCACCTGCGATCGCAGTTTTGACTAAGGGCGAATTCGCAATCGCCAATGCGTGGGTCCGCGCGGTTGTGTCGTCGCTGGCGCCGCTGACTGAAATTTCGACGAACTTGGTCGCGCCTTCGCCGTCGCGCACGACTTGATGCGCGAGGTTCAGCATGACGGAGTGCAGCCCGTTGGCAAACCCGTCGTCACCCGCAGCGTTCACACCAGACGCACCGGTTGCGGCCATCAACAACGTGTCCGAGGTCGAGGTGTCGCTGTCGACCGTGATGCAATTGAACGTCTTGTCGGACAGGTCGGACACGAGTGATTGCAGCGCGTTTTGTTCGAACATCGCATCGGTGAAAATGTAGACCAGCATCGTCGCCATATCGGGCGCGATCATGCCGGAGCCTTTGGCGATGCCGACGATGTTGACCGCCCTACCGTCAATCACAATCCGCTGACTGGCACCTTTGGCGTAGGTATCAGTTGTCATGATGGCTTGGGCGGCATCGGAAACAGCGCCGGATGACTGTGATTTGTTCAGCGCCTCTAACTGCGCGGTCACGCGGTCGTGCGGCAAAGGTTCGCCAATGACGCCAGTGGATGACGTGAACACGCGGTTCTGCGGCACATCGCAAACCGACGACACTGCGGCAGTGATGGCATCGACAGATGCTTGGCCGTTGCGCCCCGTAAATGCGTTGGCATTGCCCGAATTCACGAGGATCGCAGCGGGTGCGTCGCTATCGCCCCCCAGCTTGGCCTGACAGTCCAGAACGGGGGCCGCGCGGGTTGTGGATTTGGTAAACACGCCGGCGATTGTCGTGCCAGCATCAAGCTTGGCCAGCATCACATCGGTGCGCCCGGAATAGCGCACGCCGGCCTCAACGGCGGCAAAGGTAACGCCGTTCACAACGGGCAGGTCAGGAAAGCGCGCTGGCGCAAGCGGAGAGCGGTTCGGCGTGCTTCCCATTGTTGCTTACTCGACCAATTTGAGGTTTTTCAGGATCGCAGGGTCGATACCTTCGCTGTCGGCTCTTTCTACGGTAGCACCTGCAATGACGGCCTCGATTGTGGTCGTTGCAACGGTTCCTTCGATTTCTGTGACCAGATCTGCGCGTACTTCATCCAGCGTTGGCAAGTCAGCTTCGCGGCTTTCGTTGCGTTTGACGACGTGCCAACCGAACTGGGTTTTCACAGGGGCCGAAATGCCGCCGTCTTCCAACTCAAGCACTGCGGCCTCAAAGGCTGGGACCATCGCGCCTTTGCCAAACCACCCAAGCGATCCTCCGCCGGGACCAGACGGGCCTGTGGATTTTTCGCGCGCGAGGGCTGCGAAATCTTGACCGCCCTCGAGGGCTTCGACCAGCGCCAACGCTTCTTCTTCGGTTTCGACCAAAATATGCGAGGCGTTAAATTCTGTTTCCGCTTTGACGTCTGAATAACGCTCGTCGTAGGCGCTTTGGACAATTTCAGGAGTGATCGCATTGGCAAGCGCGGCATCAAGGCGTTCGCCTGCTTTAAGAGACCGCGTTTCATTTTCGATTGAGATCGCAACACGCGCTGGCAGATCGCCTTCATAGCTGTCGGCAAGGGCTGATTGTTGGATCAACTGGTCCAAAATGCCTGTAAACAAGACTTCGTCAGGCAATTCTTGGTATTGCTGAGGCAACGACGCGCGCGCCACGATCATGTGACCGATCGTGATTTCGGTGCCGTTTACGGTTGCAACGACAGTGCTGGCGTCTTGGGCCTTGGCAGGCATGGCAAGGGTCACGGCCAGCCCAAGAGCGGCCACAAAGCTGAGAGGTTTTTGCATCGTTTGATCCTATGGATAAGGTCACGGCATGGCGTAACATTGACACGGTTAAACGCGGCCCTTACATCGCCCTATGGGCGCCGCTCGGAACGTTTCTGACATTTTATCTATGGGCTGCGCACCAGTTGGGCAAGAGCGGACAGGCCACTTGCTGGCAAACACAATAAACCATCGGCTGGAGATCGCATGCTCGGTATCAAAACACTCGCCAAAAAGGTCTTTGGCACACCTAATGACCGAAAGGTCAAAGCGGTGCGCCCGCTGGTCGAAAAGATCAACGCACTGGAACCCGAGTTCGAAAAACTAAGCGATGAAGGTCTGATCGAGAAGACCGAAGAATTCCGCAAACGCGCGATTGGGGGCGAAAGCCTTGATCGCCTTTTGCCCGAAGCGTTCGCCAACTGCCGCGAAGGGGCCCGCCGTGCGCTGGGCCTGCGCGCCTTTGACGTGCAACTGATGGGCGGGATTTTCCTGCACAACGGCAATGTCGCCGAGATGAAAACCGGCGAAGGCAAGACACTGGTCGCGACCTTTCCTGCATACCTGAACGCGCTGACAGGTGACGGTGTTCACGTCGTCACGGTCAACGAATACCTCGTGCAGCGCGACGCTGAATGGATGGCCAACGTCTTTGGCGCTTTGGGTCTGACAACCGGTTATGTTGTCGCCAACATGCCCGAGGACGCCAAGCGCGCCGCCTATGATTGCGACATCACCTACGCGACCAACAACGAGTTGGGCTTTGATTATCTGCGCGACAACATGAAGGCCGAGTTGTCCCAGATTTTCCAAAAGAAACACAACTTTGCGATCGTGGATGAAGTCGATTCAATCCTGATCGATGAGGCGCGTACGCCACTGGTTATTTCTGGTCCCGCTGAGGATCGCTCTGAGATGTACCAAGTCATCGACGCGCTGATCCCGTCTGTCCAAGACGACCATTTCGAGCTGGACGAAAAAACCCGCAACGTGACGTTCACCGATGACGGCAACGAATTTCTTGAGGAACAGTTGCGCGCACGAGGTTTGCTTGAGGGTGAAGCCAGCCTTTACGATCCGGAATCCACTTCGATTGTGCACCACGTAAACCAAGGTCTGCGTGCCCACAAACTGTTCACCAAGGACAAAGACTACATTGTGCGCGACGGCGAGGTCATGCTGATCGACGAATTCACCGGTCGTATGATGTCGGGTCGTCGTTTGGGTGACGGCTTGCACCAGGCCATCGAAGCCAAAGAAGGCGTGAACATCATGCCGGAAAACACGACGCTGGCCTCTGTGACCTACCAAAACTATTTCCGCCTGTATTCGAAACTGGCAGGCATGACCGGCACGGCCTCGACCGAAGCGGAAGAATTCCAGCAGATTTACGGTCTGGGCGTGATTGAAGTGCCTACAAACCGCGACATTTCACGGCTGGATGAAGACGACCAAGTGTTCCGCACCGGCCGCGAAAAATACGAAGCGATGATCGATGAGATCAAAGCGGCGCATAAAAAAGAGCAACCAGTTCTGGTTGGCACGACATCCATCGAGAAATCCGAAATGTTCAGCCAAATGCTGACAGCAGCGGGCATCCAGCACAATGTTTTGAACGCGCGCCAGCACGAGCAAGAAGCACAAATTATCGGCGATGCAGGCAAACTAGGTGCGGTCACCATCGCGACCAACATGGCCGGTCGTGGCACCGACATTCAGCTGGGTGGCAACGCCGAGATGAAGGTGCTGCAAGCGATCACTGCTGACCCGGAGGCTGACCCAGAGGCAATTCGTGCGCGGATCGAGGCCGAAACTGTTGATGAGAAGAAACGTGTTCTCGCGGCGGGCGGTCTGTTCGTTCTGGCCTCTGAACGTCACGAAAGCCGTCGCATCGACAACCAGTTGCGCGGTCGTTCTGGTCGTCAGGGTGATCCGGGTCGCACGTCGTTCTACCTAAGTCTCGAAGATGACCTGATGCGTATTTTTGGATCAGAGCGTTTGGAAAAAGTCCTGACGACTTTGGGTTTGGAAGAAGGCGAAGCGATCGTTCACCCTTGGGTCAACAAATCGCTGGAACGTGCGCAAGCTAAGGTCGAAGGTCGTAACTTTGACATCCGCAAACAGCTGTTGAAATTCGATGACGTGATGAACGACCAGCGCAAAGTGATCTTTGCCCAGCGTCGCGAAATCATGGAATCCGAGGATCTGTCCGAAGTCACAATCGACATGCGTACCGAAGTGATCGACGATCTGGTCGACGCCTACATGCCAGCCGGGTCCTACGCGGACCAGTGGAACACCGAAGGCCTGTACGCCGCGGTGATCGAAGAGTTGGGCATCGACGTTCCGGTCATGGAATGGTGCGAAGAAGAAGGCGTCGATGACGAGCAAATCCGCGAACGCTTGATCGCAGCAACGGACGAAGTGATGGCGGGTAAGACCGAAGCCTTTGGTCCGGAAAACATGCGCATGATCGAAAAGCAGCTGTTGCTGCAGACGATCGACGCCAAATGGCGCGAGCATCTTTTGACGCTTGAACACTTGCGCTCCGTTGTTGGCTTTCGTGGCTATGCGCAGCGCGATCCGCTGAACGAATACAAAAACGAATCGTTCCAGTTGTTCGAAACCATGCTTGATTCCCTGCGCGAAGATGTGACCAAGAAATTGGCGCAAATTCGCCCTATGAATGAAGAAGAACAGCAGGCGATGGCTGAGCAAATGGCGATTGAACAGGCCGCCCGCGAGGCCGCAATGGCACCTTCTGCACCCGCGCCCACAGCCGAAGCTGTGGCCGCTGGATTTGTCGAAAATGATCCATCTACATGGGGAAATCCCGGGCGCAACAACCCGTGTCCGTGTGGGTCCGGTGAAAAGTTCAAGCACTGCCACGGGCGTCTTACCTAAACTCTGGTCACGGCAAGGTTGTCTCAATCTTGCCGTAATGACTCCCCCAAGCGGTCACAACTCGGCCCTTTTTCCCTGCCAAACACCTTTCTGAGCTAATCCGCCAGAAGGGACAGGATCATGTTAAAGACCAGAGAGATGTTGACCGCTGCGGGTACGCTTGCGTGTGCCGTTGGCATCGGGTTCATCATACATAGTGGTGACACCGCCAAGCAACGCTACAGCGATGTTGCGACGGCAAACGCACCCGCTGAAATTGCGCCGTCCATTGTTGATGCGAACATTGCATCGGCTGCAGGGACGCTGTTGGAAGTGCAGGATATCACGCTGACATCGGCACAAACCGATACGTCCGATGTGATTGTGACGCCTGAAACCGGTGTTCAACTTGCCTCTGCGAGCGCGTTGGTGACACCGAAATTGGATACGCCGGTTCCTGCCGCCTCTTGCGAGATTTCAGCCGCGGCTACGGCATCCAAAGGTGCGATGATTGATGTAGAACTGGCGGCACCTTGCATGCCAAATGAACACGTCACAGTCCATCACAACGGCATCATGTTCTCGCAATCTACTGCCCTAGACGGCAGCCTTAGCGTGTCTGTGCCTGCCATGTCAGAAGAGGCCGTGGTGATTTTTGCATTCCCGAACGGCGAAGGTGCCGTTGCCCAAGTGTCGGTTCCTGATTTGGGCCAATACGACCGCACGGCAATTCAATGGAAAGGCGACACAGGTTTTGAAATGCACGCCCGTGAATTTGGTGCAGATTACGGCCAGGAAGGTCACGTTTGGGCCGGTGCGACACGCGATGTGGCAGCGGTTGATTCCGCACAAGGGTTTCTAACGCGCCTTGGAATTAAATCAGCTTTGGCACCATTGATGGCAGAGGTTTATACCTTTCCAACCGCGATGGGGACCCAAGATGGCACTATCGATCTAAGCGTCGAAGCCGAAGTGACACTGATGAATTGTGGCCTCGAAATCGAAGCGCAGTCACTCGAATTGCAGGGCGGACAGGTCAAAACCCAAGATTTGACCCTTGCCGTGCCGGAATGTGACGCAAAAGGTAGCTTTCTGGTGTTGAATAATTTGGTCCAAGACCTGACAGTCGCCAGCAACTAAAGCTGCGATAGGATCAGTTATGACCTTGAAACGAGCGGCGGCCTTCGCCGCTCTTTTTCTTTTTACGCTAACGGGTTTTGCCCAAGCGCAAGACGTGACGCTAACGTCGCCTGATGGTCAGGTGGAACTTAGCGGCATCCTTTTGGGATTTGATGGCGAATTTTACCGACTGGAAACTGTATACGGTGAATTGACCGTCGATGGATCAGGCCTGAACTGCGAAGGGCCGGCATGCCCGAACCTACAAGATTTCGTTGCCGAATTGTCCATCTCAGGCTCTGCTACGATGGGGTCGGTATTGATGCCGGCGCTGATCGAAGGATTTGCCCTGCGTCACGGGTTTCGCACCGAACGTACGTCAATCGGACCGACCCGTTTCACCTATAGCTTGTTCAACGAAAGCAGCGGAAAACTGGCGGCGGAATTTCAATTTCGCGTGACCAATACAGACGAAGGATTTGCCGATCTGCTCGCCAATGAGGCGGACATCGTGATGGCGTTGCGTGAAATCAGACCGGGTGAACGCCAGCGCGTCCGCGAGGCTGGCATGGGCGACATGACCCAAGCAAACCGCAGCCGCGTTTTGTCGTTGGACGCGGTGGTGCCGATCGTATCGGCGTCCAATCCCGTACGCTCGATTTCACCGCGCCAACTGGCCGAGGTGTTTGCAGGACGTATCACAAATTGGGTCGACTTGGGTGGGCCCGATGCACCGATCGATTTGCACATGCTGGGGGCAGATACGGGTCTTGGCCAAGCGGTCGAAGATCAGGTTTTGAAGCCGGTGAAACTGTCGCTTTCTGATACGGTTTTGCATCATGCGCGGGGTGCCGATCTTGCGCAAACCGTTTCCAAACATCCGTTTGCGATCGGGATCGCCAGCTATGCGGAAACGGGAAATGCGCAAGTTTTGACGCTAAAGGGGACATGCGGTTTTTCTTTGCAGGCCGCCCGTCGCACGATCAAAACCGAAGACTACCCACTGACTGCGCCAATGTTTTTGTACATTCCTGCGCGGCGTTTACCCAAAGTCGGGCGTGATTTTCTTGCATACACGCGTGGTCCTTCGGCGCAAATTCTAATTCGGCGTGCGGGGTTCGTGGACCAAGCGCCCGAAGAGGTTTCAATCGCGGATCAAGGCAACCGATTTGCCAACGCAATCACAACTGCGGGGCCAGAAATTTCCCTCGAAGAATTGCAGCGCATGACCAGAACGTTGACCGGTATGGCACGCCTGACAACATCGTTTCGTTTTGAAGCAGGGTCGATCCGGTTAGACGCGCAATCGCGTTCCAATGTGCAGCAACTGGCGCGTGCGTTAGAAATTGGAAAATACGATGCACGGCGCATTTTGTTTGTAGGATTCAGCGACGGGGATGGTGCTGCAAAGGCCAATCGCGACATTGCCCTGCGCCGTGCAGAGGCCGTTCAACGTGCCGTTATTGCCGCCGCAGAAACAGCAAATTTGGATCGTCTGTCATTGGGCGTTGATGCGTTTGGTGAAGCGCTGCCAATGGCTTGCGATGACAGCAAATGGGGTCGCCAAGCTAATCGACGCGTCGAGGTTTGGGTGCGTTAAAGATAGCCGTCCGCGCGAAAGCTTAGTTCGCAAGATTTTCCGATGATCAGATGGTCGTGCAGGGTTAGGTTTAGGGCCTGACAGGCTGCAAGGATTTGGTTCGTCATATCAATATCTTGCTGCGACGGTGTTGGGTCACCTGAGGGGTGATTGTGCACCAAAATTATCGCACTGGCGTTCAGTTCTAAGGCCCGCTTAGCTACTTCGCGCGGATAAACCGGGACGTGATCGACCGTGCCTTTGGCTTGTTCCTCATCTGCGATCAGGGTGTTTTTCCGGTCCAGATACAGCACGCGAAACTGTTCTGTTTCGCGGTGGGCCATGGTCGTGTGGCAGTAGTCGACCAATGCATCCCAGCTGGTCAAAACTGGTTTGTGCATTACTTTCGCGCGCATCATGCGGTGGGCTGCGGCCTCGACGATTTTTAGCTCTGTTACGACAGCGTCGCCGACACCTTTGATGCTTTTTAAACGCGCGATTGGCGCTGTAATAACACGGTTAAAATCGCCAAACGTGTCCATCAAAGTGTGGGCCAATGGCTTTACGTCGCGCCGGGGAATTGCGCGGAACAGCACGAGTTCCAACAACTCATAGTCAGGAAGCGCGTTAGCACCGCCGTCCATAAATCTGCTCCGCAATCGGCTACGATGGTCAGCAATGTAGGACGGGATTTTTCCAGAGGGCAGCGGCACTGACCGCGCCTCGTCCATCTGGAAAAGGCTGCCCATTTCGGCAAATGCGTGGGGGGAATTTGGAGACTGTGTCATACACACAGCCTCGCAAATCACAGTTACAGAAAGGTTAAGGTTTAACCCTTCATAGAATCCCAAAAGGATTTCACAGAAGAGAAAAAGCTGCTGCTTTCGGGGTTATTCTCTGACGACAGTTCGTCAAATTCCTTAAGCAGTTCTTTTTGGCGCGAGGTCAAGTTCACCGGCGTTTCGACTGCCAGTTCGATGAACATATCCCCTGCTGAACCGCCGCGTAGGGCAGGCATACCCTTGCTGCGTAGACGCATTTGACGGCCGGATTGGCTGCCGGACGGGATCTGCACGCGGCCACGGCCACCGTCGATTGTCGGCACTTCGATGCTGCCACTCAAGGCTGCGGTGCTCATGGAAACTGGAACGCGGCAGAACAGGTTGACGCCGTCGCGCTCGAACAACTCGTGATCTGACACTTCGATGAAGATGTACAAATCACCTGCCGGTCCGCCGCGCATGCCTGCTTCGCCTTCACCGGCAAGGCGGATGCGTGTGCCAGTTTCAACGCCAGCAGGGATGTTCACAGACAGCGCGCGTTCTTTTTCGACACGGCCTGCGCCACCGCAAGATTTGCAGGGGTTGTTGATAATCTGACCAAGGCCGGAACACGTCGGGCAGGTACGCTCAACCGTGAAGAAACCCTGCTGTGCGCGGACTTTTCCCATGCCGGAACATGTCGGGCAGGTTGATGGTTCTGCACCACCTTCAGCGCCGGATCCGTTGCAGGGATCGCATGAAATTGACGTTGGTACGTTGATCTGTTTTTGCAAACCGCTAAATGCGTCCTCAAGTGAGACACGCAAGTTGTAGCGCAAGTCAGACCCACGCGCGGCACGTCGACCGCCGCCGCCACGTTGCCCTGCAAAATCGCCAAACAGGTCGTCAAAAATGTCAGAGAACGCGCTACCAAAGTCGCCTTGACCTTGGCCGCCGCCGAACCCGCCACCTTGACGTCCACCGCCGCCCATTCCGCCTTCAAAGGCGGCATGACCATAACGATCATAAGCTGCTTTTTTCTCGGCGTCCTTTAGGACTTCATGCGCCTCATTTGCCTCTTTGAACTGCTCTTCGGCTTTTGGATTGTCCGCGTTGCGGTCAGGGTGCAGTTCTTTGGCCTTGGTGCGATACCCTTTTTTGATCTCGTCAGCAGATGCGCCTTTAGAGATGCCAAGCACGTCGTAATAGTCACGTTTTGCCATGGATCGAATTCCTTGTTGAAACGTCAAAGGCCGGTCCGGCTAAAACGGACCGGCCCATTGAGCGGTTTCTGTAGACGCTTACGTGCGCTTGTCGTCGTCCAGATCTTCGAACTCGGCATCCAGTATGTCATCATCCATGCCTTCGTCCGCGCCTGTTGGCTCCGACGCGCCTTCGCCTTCGTCTGCGGCAGCTTTGTAGATCGCTTCACCCAGTTTCATGGCCGCTTCGGTCACGTTCTGGATGCCAGATTTGATCTTGTCCGCGTTTTCGGTTTCCAGCTCGTCATTCAGCGCAGCAATGGCCAATTCGATCGCTTCGACAGTTGTCGGATCGACTTTGTCCTTGTGCTCTTCCAGCGATTTCTCGGTGGAGTGGATGAGGCTTTCGGCCTGGTTTTTCGCTTCGATCAGCTCTTTGCGTTCTTTGTCCGCCTCGGCATTGTCTTCGGCGTCCTGAACCATTTGTTCGATGTCTGAATCGGACAGGCCACCTGACGCTTGGATCGTGATCTTTTGCTCTTTCATCGTGCCTTTATCGAGCGCGCCGACGGCCACGATGCCGTTGGCATCGATGTCAAATGTCACTTCGATTTGCGGCATGCCGCGTGGTGCTGGCGGGATGCTTTCGAGGTTGAAGGCACCCAGAATTTTGTTGTCTGCAGCCATTTCGCGTTCGCCTTGGAACACGCGGATAGTCACAGCGTTCTGGTTGTCTTCGGCTGTCGAAAAGATCTGGCTTTTCTTGGTCGGGATCGTTGTGTTGCGGTCGATCAAACGTGTGAACACGCCGCCCAAAGTTTCGATGCCCAGCGACAATGGTGTCACGTCCAGCAGAACCACGTCTTTGACGTCGCCTTGCAAAACGCCGGCTTGGATTGCGGCACCAAGGGCCACAACTTCGTCCGGGTTCACGCCTTTATGAGGCTCTTTGCCAAAGAATTTGGTCACTTCTTCGATGACTTTTGGCATGCGCGTCATACCACCAACCAACACGACTTCGTCGATGTCTTTGGCGGACAGGCCTGCGTCTTTCAACGCAGCAGCACATGGTTTCATCGAGGCTTTGATCAGATCGCCAACAAGGCTTTCCAGTTTTGCACGCGTCAGTTTCATGACCATGTGCAGCGGCTGGCCAGTTGAGCCCATCGAGATAAACGGTTGGTTGATCTCTGTTTGGTTCGCGGATGACAGTTCGATCTTGGCTTTTTCAGCGGCTTCTTTCAGACGCTGCAGGGCCATTTTGTCTTGGGTCAGATCGACGGAGTGTTCTTTTTTGAACTGATCGGCAAGGTAGTTGACGATGCGCATGTCAAAGTCTTCACCGCCAAGGAACGTGTCGCCGTTGGTGGATTTAACTTCGAACAGACCGTCGTCGATTTCCAGGATCGTGACATCGAATGTACCGCCACCAAGGTCATAGACCGCGATGGTTTGGGTTTCTTTTTTGTCCAGACCGTAGGCCAAAGCCGCGGCAGTTGGTTCGTTGATAATACGCAGCACTTCGAGGCCAGCGATTTTGCCGGCGTCTTTGGTGGCTTGGCGCTGTGCGTCGTTAAAATACGCAGGCACGGTGATGACCGCTTGGGTTACGTCTTCGCCAAGATAGCTTTCCGCGGTCTCTTTCATCTTGCCCAAGATGAAGGCAGAGATTTGAGCCGGCGAATATTTCTCGCCTTTGGCTTCGACCCATGCGTCGCCGTTGCCGCCGTCAATCACGTTGAACGGCAGGTTCTTTTTGTCTTTGGCCAAATCTGCGTCGTCATTGCGACGACCGACAAGACGCTTAACACCAAAGATTGTGTTTTCAGGGTTTGTCACCGCTTGGCGTTTTGCAGGCTGACCTACAAGACGTTCATTGTCGGTGAAGGCCACAATGGATGGCGTTGTGCGCGCGCCCTCAGCGTTTTCGATAACGCGAGGCTGGCTGCCGTCCATAATAGCAATACAAGAGTTGGTTGTTCCGAGGTCAATACCAATGACTTTGGCCATATTTTCGATCCCTTTTCATAACATAAGGCGATGTGACGAGATGCAGACCCGTTACGGCATCTGCGCCCCGATGGATTGATGCGCAAGAGATAGGTTCTGCGCGGTTCGGAGCGTATATAAGGACCACATATGCACCCTGCAAGCGGTATAGGTGTTGGAAATGGAGGAATCTTTGGGAAAGAGGTGGATATGTCGGTTTTAACCTTGCGTGGTTTCGAAATTCACAAGGATTTCTTAACATCTGAGGCGCAATCAGCGGTGTTGGAGGCTGTGCGCAGTGTTGCCGTAGCGGCACCTGTGTTTTCGCCAATGACGCCGTACGGGAAACCGATGAGCGTTCGGATGACGTCGGCCGGTAAATACGGGTGGTTTTCCGACCGCACAGGGTATCGCTATGTGTCGCACCACCCCGGTGGGGCGAAATGGCCCGCGATTCCCGCACCCATTTTGGATATTTGGAACGCGGTCGCTGGGGTTGATCGTGCACCGGATTGCTGCTTGATCAATTTTTATGGCGAAGGGGCCCGCATGGGTATGCACCAAGACAAAGACGAAGCCAATTTTAGCTGGCCTGTGGTGTCCGTGTCGTTAGGTGACGATGGCTTGTTTCGGATCGGCAACACAGAACGTGGCGGCAAGACAGAGTCGATCTGGCTGACGTCCGGTGATGTAGTGGTGATGGGCGGTGATGCCCGTCTTACCCATCACGGAGTCGACAAGATCAGGTTTGGATCCTCTCGATTGCTGCCCAAAGGAGGGCGGATCAATCTGACGCTGCGGGTCGTGGATTAGCGTTGAAGCGTGCAACAGCCTGCAAGGTTTCGACCGCCTATCAGGGATAAATCAATCGACAGGCCATACAGATTGTCAGACATGCCATCCGAGCAGATTTTATGCGTCATCAACGCGTCAAATTTGCGGACCCTGCCATTTTCACCCTGAATTTTGCCCGCATAGGCAAAGGTTCTTGGCATGACAGTTGTGGTCATGAGTGTCTCTAACTCTGTGACCTTGCCTTTGCTTTCGGGTGAGGACCATTCGCTGGCCACGCCAGTTTCGTCCAGTATCAAGCCCCAAAACGGCTCCGTTCCAAAGCAACTGGCAAAGAATGGAGCCGTGTCGGACAGCGGTGTCAGGTAGCGTACTGCGGCCCAACCGACGCGTTCATTGACGTTGACCTGCCCCCATTTCCCATCGTCGCTGAGTGCGACAACTTCGACGCCAGATGCGTTGTAGACAAATGCGCCAAGCAGTTCAGCTTGAGCGTTTGGTTCAGCGCGAATGTTTAGGACATCATCGGCCGCTACGCCGATCACGGCATATAATTTAGGAAAATCCGACGCCGCAGCGAAGCCGCCCCAGAAAATGCAAACAACAGCAAAAAGGTATTTCATCGACGTGCCCCCCAGCTGAGCGATGCATGACGGCGTGTATAAAATTCGCCCATAAGCCCCAGCATGATCAAAATCAGACCCACATAAAACGCATATTCCCACGTACTGTAACGCGGGTTGTAGTTGATAAACGCAAAACCGCGCGCCTGATCGATGCAGTGAAACAGCGGGTTCCAATCAAACATCGCCAGCATAAAGCCGGGCAGCGTGTTGGCGACAAACATCTTGCCGGACGCAATCATATTCGCGCGCTGATACAGGGTGGTGAAAACGCTGACAGCTGTTGGGAACCACGGTTTGATCGCAAGCAAAACCAGACCCAATGCCACGCCGGTGAACCACGCGATCAACAGCATGCCGAATGCCTCAATCGGGCGATCAATTTCAAGCGGGACAAAGGCGACGTGGTAGATGAACAAGATCATGAACAGCGACAGCACCTGAACATACAGCGCACCGATGGCGGCTGACGCAATCGAGATAATTGTGTTCATCGGCGCGTGCTGCATCATCGGGCTTGCCGGCCCTTCGGACCCAACAACAGCACCCAGCGATTTGGTGTGCGTCATGTACAAAAAGATGCCGGACATAATGTAGATCAGAAAATCGCCACGGATCGCCGCACCGCGCAGCCCAAGAATCGAAAACATCACGTAAAACGCCATCACGAAAATGACGACCTGCAACATGTTCATCGCAATCGCCAGAAACGCATTGTTGTGCGTCTTGCGCACCGATCGCACGATGGAATGGTAGATCAGCTCTAGAATAGAAAGAGCGGAAGCAAAGCCACCTTGCGGTTTGCGGACAGGTTGAAACATATGAGCTGCCTTACGCCTAGCGCGATGTGCGCACGTTAAAATCGCACGGAATTCTTGCCGTTCCGTTATCAGCGCAGCATAAGTGACAACAAAGCGCATTTCAACAAATGCGATGAGCAGGAGAGCAATTGTGAACTACGAAGACTTGGTACCGGTGATCCGAAAGCTGGCATTGCAGGCAGGCGACAAGATCATGGAAATCTATGACGCCGATGATTTTGACGTGAAATTGAAATCTGACGACAGCCCGGTCACAGCTGCGGATGAAGCTGCGGATGCGATCATTTCTGACGGCCTGCGCGCAGCATTCCCCGACATGATGCTGGTCACCGAGGAACAATCTGACACGCACACCGCATCTGGCGACACTTTCTTGATCGTTGATCCGCTTGATGGCACCAAGGAATTCATCCACCGTCGTGGCGATTTCACAGTCAACATCGCGTTGGTCGAGGGCGGCAAACCGACGCGCGGCGTGGTCTATGCACCTGCCAAAAACCGGATGTTTTTTACCCTGGCTGACGGTCAATCGGTTGAGGAAGCAGGCGATCTGGACAAGGATAAAATGGGCGCGATTTCCCCGATCAATGTGTCGGACGCGGACAACAGCGCCCTGATGGTTGTGGCGTCAAAATCGCACCGTGATCAGGCAACCGATGACTACATCGGCAAGTACAACGTCAAGGACATGAAAAGCGCCGGATCGTCGTTGAAATTCTGCCTGATCGCGACGGGCGAAGCCGACGTTTACCCACGGGTCGGGCGCACGATGGAATGGGACACCGCCGCAGGTCACGCCGTACTTTTGGGCGCAGGTGGCGACGTGGTTCGGTTTGACGATCACACGCCGCTCAAGTACGGAAAAGCCGATTTTGCCAACCCGTTCTTCATCGCCTACGCGCCGTCGGTCGAACTGAAGCCTGCCTAGTGTCAGTCCTGATCGTTATCCCCGCGCGCTACGCATCGACCCGCTATCCAGCGAAACCTTTGGCACTGCTTAAGGGCGCGTTGGGCGTTTCGCGGTCTTTGATCGAACGGTCTTGGCGCGCGGCCTGCGAGGTCCAAGGCGTCGACCGCGTGGTGGTGGCCACGGACGACGATCGTATCCGCGAAGCAGCCGAAGCGTTCGGTGCAGAGGTCGTGATGACCTCGGTCGATTGCGCAAACGGAACCGAACGCTGCGCCGAGGCACACGCGAATTTGGGCGGCAACTACGAGATCGTCGTGAACCTGCAAGGCGACGCACCCTTGACGCCACATTGGTTTGTCGAGGATCTGGTCACTGGCCTGCGCGCCGCCCCTGATCAAGACATCGCAACGCCGGTTTTGCGCTGTGACGGGGCGACGTTAAACGGGTTTCTAGAGGACCGCAAAGCCGGTCGTGTGGGTGGCACAACCGCCGTTTTTGACGCAAATTTGCGGGCGATGTATTTCTCAAAAGAAGTCGTGCCATTTACGTCAAAAACATACTCTAACACTGATGAAACGCCGGTTTTCCATCATGTCGGGGTTTATGCGTATCGCTCAAAAGCGTTGGCGGATTATCCGTCGTGGCCCGTTGGCCCGCTCGAGATGCTTGAGGGGTTAGAGCAGCTTCGGTTTATGGAAAACGGGTGGGCTGTGCGCTGTGTCGAAGTGCAGGCAAAAGGCCGTCAGTTTTGGGAGCTTAACAACCCCGAAGACGTTCCAAAAATCGAAGCGATGATGGCCGAGATGGGTCTGGAATGATCCCCCCATCGGCCAAGGTTTCGGTCAGTGTTGTGGTCGTAAGCCGTGACCGACCGATGGCTTTGAAACGCTGTGTGACGGGTTTGTCCCAGCTGCAATATGCCAGTTTTGAAATCGTTGTCGTGGCTGACCCTGCAGGCATTAACGCCCTGGATGACGTCAAGGATTTGATCAAAACGATCACGTTCGATGAACCCAATATTTCCGCCGCACGCAACGCAGGCATCAACGTCGCAGCTGGCGAAGTCATCGCGTTTATCGATGATGATGCCGTGCCTGAACCGACGTGGTTGACGTATCTGACGCAGCCGTTTGAGAATACCAAAGTCGGTGCCGCTGGCGGGTTTGTACGAGGTCGCAACGGTATCAGTTTTCAATGGAAAGCGCGGGTGCTGGATGCCCAAGGACAGGCGAGCGACCTGGCCGTAGACGAAACCCAAACCACGATCCTGACACCGCAACCAGAGACTGCGATCAAGACCGAAGGCACCAACATGGCAGTGCGCCGTGACGTGCTGGTGGACCTCGGCGGCTTTGATCCTGCCTATGCGTTTTACTTGGATGAAACCGACCTGAATATGCGCCTGTCTGCGGCGGGCTATTCGACCGCGATTGCGCCGCTTGCGCAGGTTCACCACGGGTTTGCTGCTAGTGTGCGACGCCGCGTTGATCGTGTGCCGACGGACCTGTTTGATATCGGGGCCAGTTGGGCCGTGTTTCAGCGCAAATACATAGCACAAGAGCATCGTGATGATCACTGGCAACGCCAACTTCGATCCGAACGTCGCCGCGTGCTGACCCATATGATCGCCGGCGGATTGGAACCGCGACAGGTACGCTATTTGATGCACCGACTTCGTGAAGGCTACAGCGATGGGCAATCACGCGAACTGGCCAAGGGCTGGCTTTCGTCCCATGCTTCGGACGCTTTTAAGAAGTTCGACGTTAAGCCACGCACCAGCACGTTCGAAGTCTTAGGGATTCGCGGCCGAAAAGCCGCCCTTGAGCAGGCAAAGTTTAGGGTGAAAAGTAAGGAAATTCTCACCTTGATGATCTTGTCACCGACGGCTTTATACCACCATGTTCGGTTCCACGCTGATGGCTATTGGGAACAACGCGGTGGTCTCTTTGGAAAGGCTGAACGTTCGGATAAGGCGTTCAAGCTGAGCACCAAAACGAGGCGCCGAAAACAAGAGATGTCGCGGATTCATGCCATTCGAGGGCTAAGTGACGAAAAATGACTACCGGCTACACCAATTGCGTGTAATTTGGCAAAAATGGGCTTTTCGGACGTGCTTTGTCCAAAATCCTATGCGAAAATGAAGAAAACATCGCCTGCTTTGTACAGAGCGATCAATACTTGAGGACAAGGTATGCGTAAGAAAGTCACAAAAGCCATCTTTCCGGTGGCAGGGTTGGGCACGCGGTTTTTACCAGCGACAAAATCAGTCCCCAAAGAGATCATGACTTTGGTCGATCGCCCCCTGATTCAATACGCCATTGACGAAGCGCGCGCAGCGGGCATCAAGGAATTCATCTTTGTGACCTCGCGCGGTAAAGGTGCGCTTGAGGACTATTTCGACCACGCCCCGAACCTTGAGCAAGAGTTGCGCAAGAAGGGTAAAGACGAACTTCTCGAAATTCTAAAAGACACAAACATGGACAGCGGTGCGATCGCGTACATGCGCCAACACAAAGCGCTGGGCCTTGGTCACGCGGTTTGGTGCGCCCGTCGTTTGATCCATAACGAACCGTTCGCGGTGATCCTGCCGGACGATGTGATTGCGGCTGAAACCCCTTGCTTGCAGCAGATGGTCGAAGCCTACGAGGAAACTGGCGGCAATATGGTCGCTGCGATGGAAGTCGCACCCGAGAAAACCTCGTCTTATGGCGTTTTGGACGTGTCCGAAGACATGGGTGCAATGGTCCGTGTCAAAGGTATGGTTGAAAAGCCACCTGCCGCAGAAGCGCCGTCAAACCTGGCTGTCATTGGTCGCTATATTTTGTCACCGTCTGTGATGGGCAACCTGAATAAGCTGAAATCCGGCGCGGGTGGTGAAATCCAGCTGACGGACGGAATTGCTGCGGAAATCGCGCATGATAACCCGGTCTACGGTTTCCGTTTCCGTGGTCAGCGTTTTGATTGCGGATCCAAGTCGGGCTTTTTGCAAGCGACTGTTGCCTTTGGTTTGGCACGCGAAGAATTGCGCGACGACCTGTTGGGGTATATTACTGACGTTGTTGGACAGCAAAAAGCGGCTGAATAAACCGCAACAGGGGTACTAAATGGGGCAGAATGTTCTGGTCACGGGTGGGGCGGGCTATATCGGCTCGCACGCTTGTAAGGCGTTGAAAACTGCCGGGTTTGTGCCCGTTACATTTGACAATTTGGTGACGGGTTGGAAAGAGGCCGTGAAATTCGGCCCCTTTGCGCAAGGCGATTTGCTAGATCGCGCCCGTCTGGACGAAGTATTTACTGAATTTCAGCCCGTTGCAGTGATGCATTTTGCAGCGCTTAGTCAGGTCGGCGAAAGCATGTCCGAGCCGGGAAAATACTGGCGCAACAACGTGTGCGGATCGCTAAACCTGATCGAAGCGGCGGTGGACGCCGGTTGCAAAAACTTTGTATTTTCAAGCACCTGCGCGACGTACGGCGATCAAGACAACGTGGTGCTAGATGAAAACTCGGCGCAATTCCCGATCAACGCTTACGGCGCATCCAAGCGCGCTATCGAAGACATTCTGCGCGATTTTCAGGTTTCGAACGGCCTGCGTCACGTGATCTTTCGCTACTTTAACGTGGCTGGTGCGGACCCAGACGGCGAGGTCGGTGAATTCCACCAACCCGAGACACATTTGATCCCGCTGATGTTGGACGCGATTGACGGCAAGCGCGATGCGCTCACCATTTTTGGTACGGATTACGAAACGCCGGACGGTACCTGCATTCGCGACTACGTGCATGTTTGCGATCTTGTGGATGCGCATGTTTTGGGGCTGAAATGGCTGCAAGATGACAAAGACAGCCGCGTGTTTAACCTTGGCACCGGCAGCGGTTTTTCTGTGCGCGACGTCATCGATCATTCGCGTAACGTCACCAACCGCGAAGTGCCGTTTAACGAGGGCGCGCGTCGTGCCGGCGATTGTACGAAACTGGTGTCGGGTTCCAGCCGCGCCGTTTCCGAGCTAGGGTGGAACCCCGCACGATCAACGCTGCAAACCATGATCGCGGATGCATGGAGATGGCACCAAACTGGACATTACTCTGAATAAGCCGCCAGCACGCGTGATTGATATCACCCGCTTGATCCGCCGCGCGGGTCGGGTACTGACAGGCGTGGATCGGGTCGAAATGGCGTATGTGCGCGCGCTGATCGCCGAAGATTGTCCTGTGTTTGCCTTGGCGCGTACCCCGTTTGGATACGTGCTGCTGGATCAATCTGGCTTGATCGAGATGGAACAGCGGTTCAGCGGCAAAACCCCATTCTCTCGCCCTGATTTGTTGTCTGTTATGCAGCGCAAACTTAGCGTGATTGAACGCAGCGCGCAGTCTGATTTACGCAGGCTGTCGATGGCAAGGTGTCTGCCGAATAGGCTGATTTCTATGCTGAAGCAGCACGTTCCCAATGGCACGTCCTACGTTAATGTTGGTCACAGCAATTTGACGTCGCGGGTTTTGCAGTCGGTTAAAACTGCGCTGGGCGGACCTATCGCTGTGATGATCCACGATGTAATTCCGCTGGATTTCCCGCAATTCCAGCGTGCGGGTACAGTTGACGTGTTCCGTGAAAAATTGCGTCGCACCCAGGCATTTGCCGATGTTGTGATCTACAATTCCGCGGATACACAGGTGCGCAGTGAGGGGCACATGCGCGCTTGGGGGGCGGTGCCGCGTGGTATTGTTGCGCATTTGGCAACAGACTTGCCGCAACCGAATCCCGAATTCGTCTGCCCACACGCCCCGTATTTTGTCTGTATTGGCACAATTGAACCTCGCAAAAACCACGCGTTCCTTTTGGATATCTGGCAGGAATTGGGTGTTGATGCCCCGCATTTGCACATTTGTGGCGGGCGCGGTTGGAACAACAAAAACGTGTTTGATCGCCTTGATGCCTTGCCCGCTGACACCAAGATTATTGAACACAACAACATGAATGATGCCGACATGGCGGCCCTCTTAAATGGCTCAAACGGACTGCTGTTTCCGTCCTTTGCCGAAGGGTTTGGGCTGCCTCCAATTGAGGCCGCGTGCCTGAACGTGCCAATTGTGTGCAACCCATTGGAGGTATTGCGGGAAACCCTGGGCGATATTCCCGTTTACGCAGGCGTTTCAGACAGCTATCTGTGGATAAATACGATTAAAGAGTTGGCACAAGCCAGCCCTGAGGCGCGCGGATCGGGAACATACAAATCCACTACTTGGGGCGACCATTTCAAGGTCGCGTTAAGGATGTTCTGATAAAGCTGCTATAAGGGATGGGCAACACCGACAAAGTAAGGGCAGAAATTTGGGTGCTTGGCAGTCATATCGACTGAGGCTTCAACGCAAGCGATGGCGCATCCGTGCGGTTCGTAAACGTCGGGAATTGGGTCGCGTGGCAGATCGTACTTCGCAGATTCGCGAAGAAGATATTTTGCTGTTCTCAACCCTGCGCAACGAAAAGATTCGGCTGCCGTATTTCCTGAATTACTACCGTGACCAAGGGGTCAATCATTTCTTAATCGTGGACAATGACAGCACTGATGGTTCGGCCGAGTATTTGGCGGACCAGCCCGACGTATCTGTTTGGCGCACGAGTGCCAGTTACAAGCGGTCTCGATTCGGTGTGGATTGGCTGAATTGGTTGCAGTTGAAATACGCGCATGGCCATTGGGCGCTGACCGTCGATCCAGATGAATTTCTAGTCTATCCATTTTGCGATACGCGCCCATTGCGGGCGCTGACCGACTGGCTGGATGCGTCTAACATCAAATCCTTTAGTGCAATGTTGCTGGACATGTATCCAAAGGGTCGATTGGACGAACAACCCTACCAATCAGGGCAGGACCCGATTGAGATCGCCAGTTGGTTTGACAGCGGTAACTACAATCTGTCCCGCAACAAGCGGTTTGGGAACCTGTGGATCCAAGGTGGGCCGCGCGCCCGTGTGTTCTTTGCCGATGCGCCGGAAAAGGCACCGGCGTTGAACAAAATCCCGCTCGTGAAATGGGATCGCAAGTACACGTACGTCAGTTCGACGCACATGTTGCTGCCGCGCGGTTTGAACTTGGTCTATGATGAATGGGGCGGCGAAAAAGCCAGCGGCGTTTTGCTGCACGCAAAATTTATCGACACGTTCACGGTCAAGGCGCAAGAAGAACTAAGTCGAGGGCAACACTATTCCGCGTCCGTCGAATACAAGGCCTACGCTGAGAGCCTGAAAGACGACCCGGAACTGTGGTGCAAATGGTCCGAAAAATACATCAACTGGCGTCAGCTTGAGATTTTAGGCCTTATGTCCAAAGGAAACTGGGCATGAGCGTTGGGATCGTCATGCTGGTGCACACGGCCCTTGATCGCGCTGAACAAGCCGCGCGTCACTGGGCGGCAGGCGGCTGCCCTGTAGTTATCCATTGCGACAAATTGGTGGACAGCAAAACCTATAACGCTTTTGTGGCATCTCTGTCTGACGTTCCGAATGTTGAATTTTCGACCCGGTATCGCTGCGAATGGGGCACTTGGGGCATTGTCGCAGCCACGCAGGTGGCATCTGAAATGATGCTGAACCAGTTTCCATTCGTGCGTCACGTCTATCTCGCGTCTGGATCTTGCTTGCCCTTGCGACCCGTCGAAGAATTGGTCGAATACCTCGAGGAACGCCCGCGCACGGATTTCATCGAAAGCGCAACAACAGCAGATGTGCCCTGGACCGTTGGCGGCTTGGATCATGAACGCTTTACCCTGCGCTTTCCATTTTCATGGAAACGAAACCGTTTTTGGTTCGATCGCTTCGTCCAATTTCAACGCACATTACGTCTGAAACGCAAAATTCCCAATGGCGTGATTCCACACATGGGCAGCCAGTGGTGGTGCCTGACACGGCAAACATTGTCGGCAATTTTACAAGATCCGGATCGACCAGATTACGACAAATATTTTAAGCAGGTCTGGATCCCCGACGAGAGCTATTTCCAGACATTGTCGCGGCAGTATTCTACGAATGTGGAAAGCCGGTCGCTGACGCTGAGCAAGTTCGATTTTCAGGGCAAGCCGCACATCTTTTACGACGATCACCTGCAACTACTGCGTCGTTCAGATTGCTTTGTGGCGCGCAAAATTTGGCCACATGCGGATCGTCTGTACGAAGCATTCCTGACCGATATGGCGGGCGCGATGAAACGGACTGAACCCAACCCGGGTAAAATTGACCGTATTTTTGCCAAAGCAGTAGAGCGTCGCACACGCGGCCGGCCGGGTCTGTACATGCAAAGCCGCTTTCCCAACGAAGATTGGGAAAATGGTGTGACGGCTGCGCCATATTGCGTTTTCCACGGATTTTCCGAGCTGTTTGTAAATTTCGAATCTTGGTTAACCAAAGCGACAGGCGCACGTGTTCACGGCCATCTTTTTGCGCCTGACCGGGCTCATTTTGCGGACGGCCACGAAACCATCCACGGCGCCATGAGCGATAGCTCGATCTCGCGTGACTATAACCCAGGCGCGTTCTTGACCAACTTGATCTGGAACACGCGCGGTGAACGTCAGTGTTTTCAATTTGGGCCTGCGGACAATCAAAAGATTAACTGGCGGATATCCAAAGACCACAACGCACAGATTTCCGTGATCAGTGGCGCTTGGGCTGTGCCGTTGTTCAAATCAAATTTGAATTTTATCGATATCCGTAAAATGGCGGCTGAACTGCAAAAGATCGAAAACGATCACCTCAAAGTGTTGCGATCACCCTTTGCCAAAGCAAGAGTGCGCATTTGGAGCATGGCTGAGTTCATCGAGGCACCTATGGAACCGTTGCAAGGTATTCTGGACGAGATCGGACCGACCCAATCGCGCCGCCTGTCCGAGGTTCCAAAGATGGAGGACCTTGCTGGTTTTGGCCAATTCCTGCAAAATCTAAAAAACCAAGGTATGCATCCGCATTTGATGGGCGATTTTCCTGTCGATCGCGGAACTGAAACCACAAACAAGCCGCCGCGCAAACCCTATTTGGTACAATAAATTATGGCCGGATCTTTTGACTACTTTGTTGTCTTCGCAGAAATGCGGACGGGCTCGAATTTTTTGGAAACGAACCTGAATGCCTTTGACGGCATCGCTTGTCATGGCGAGGCGTTCAATCCTCATTTTTTGGGCTATCCCAAAACAACTGAGATTCTGGGTATCACTCAAGAAACGCGCGATGCTGATCCATTGCGCCTGCTGAAAGAAATCAAAAAGCAACCCGATGCCATGGCTGGTTTTCGCTATTTTCATGACCATGATCCGCGGGTCTTGGACCCTTGTTTGAATGATCTGAAATGCGCCAAAATTATCCTGACGCGTAATCCTTTGGACAGTTACGTGTCATGGAAAATCGCCCAGGAAACCGGCCAATGGAAGCTAACGGATTCCAAGTCACGAAAAGACGGTCAGGCTGACTTTGATGCGGACGAATTTAGCGCCCATCTAGAAGCGTTACAAAGTTTTCAGCTACAATTGCTGAACCGTCTGCAACACAGCGGACAGACAGCCTTTTATATTTCGTACGAGGATCTTCAAAGCGTTGAGGTGATGAACGGATTGGCGCGTTATTTGGGTGTGGATGAAGAATTGGAGGCGCTGGACAAAAGTTTAAAGAAACAGAATCCCAGTGCAATTTCCAAAAAGGTGCGCAACTTTCCGCAGATGGAAACGGCACTTTCGGGCCGTGACTTGTTCAATCTAACTCGCACACCGAATTTTGAACCTCGTCGCGGGCCCACGATTCCGACGTATGTGGCGGCTGCAGAGTCTGGTTTGCTATATTTACCGATGAAGGGTGGCCCGGAAGATCGTGTTTTGGATTGGCTGGCTGCCGTGGACGGCGTGGACCGTGGCGCGCTTCAAAGCAAGTTTTCCCAAAAAGACTTGCGCCAATGGAAGCGAAAGCATCCAGACCATCGCAGTTTTACTGTTTTACGTCATCCAGTTGTGCGTGCGCATCATGCATTTTCCAAACATATCCTTGGCACCGGAGAGGGTAGTTATTCTGCTTTACGACAAACTTTGCGCCGACGTTATGCGCTGCCAATTCCAGAGCAGATGCCAGATGAGTCTTATGATCGTGCGGCGCATCGTTCGGCTTTTGCGGCGTTTCTAGTGTTCCTAAAGGGCAATATTTCCGGTCAGACAGCCATTCGTGTTGACGCTTCATGGTGTACGCAGACCCAAGCCCTTCAGGGATTTGGTGAATTTGCATTGCCTGATCGTGTGATCCGAGAGGATGCCTTGGAAACTGAGCTTGCGCAACTGTTGGACACAACAGGCCATGACAAAGAGGTTTCCGTGGGGGCAGCCACTGGCGATTTTCCGTTCGACCTGTCTGGCATTTACGATGCAGAAATAGAAAATCTGACGCAGGATGTGTACCAGCGTGACTACATGATGTTTGGTTTTGAAAGCTGGCGTTAGGCCGCCTGTGCAGACTGGTTTTCTGCCAGAATCGCGAACAATTTGGTCGGATCTGGATTTGCGCGCAATTTTGCGCAAATTGACGAATCCCGGAGAGTCCGAGAAACCAATGCCAATGCCTTGAGGTGTTCAACACCGGCTTGCTCGGGTGCGAACAAAGCAAAAGCAATATCAACCGGCTGACGATCTACGGACGAAAAGTCGATTGGTTTGTCCAACAGAACAAATACACCAAGAACGCTTTCCAGACCTTCGATACGCGCGTGTGGTAATGCGACGCCGTGGCCAACACCCGTTGGCCCCAACGCTTCGCGTGCGAGCAAAGCATCGCTGACAACAGCAACATCCAGCCCATAAGCGCTATGCGCCAATTCGCTGATGCTGTGCAACAACCGCTTTTTGCTGGATGCAGAGGTCACAACCTTGACCGCATCCGGTTGTATCAGTTTGGCAAAATTCATTCTGCTCGCACTTCGTTTCGGGCGCGTTCTACGCCAGGGATTTAAGGGTCAATCCATCCGATGTTGCCGTCTTCGCGACGATACACCACGTTAACCCCGTCTTTGCCTTCGTTGCGGAACACCAACACCGGTGCGCCCGCCAATTCCATCTGCATAACCGCTTCGCCTACGGAAAGGGATGGGATGTTGGTTTCCATCTCGGCCACGATAATTGGCTGCAGCGTTTCCGGCTCGACCTCGTCAGAGCTGGCTGCGTCTGAAGCGAGGATATAAGAGGAAGCGCTGAAAAGTTCAACTGGTTGTGAGCGGTCCTTGTGGTGGTCCTTCAAGCGACGCTTGTAGCGACGAAGCTGTTTTTCCATCTTTGCGCTACACGAATCGAAAGCGGCGTAAATCTCGGTTTCTTTTGCCTTGGCTGACGCATTCAAACCGGTTGAGAGGTGAACCGTCACTTCGCAATTATATTCATGCGCTGATTTTGAAAAAACCACATTCGCGTCTGTCGGTCGGCCGGCGTATTTTTGAACGATGCCGTCTAACTTAGTCTGCACATGCGTTTGCAGAGCCGTGCCAATGTCAATTTGTTTGCCGCTGATTTGATACCGCATTCTTTCTCCATTTATTAGGCGAAAACATAAGCCGGACGGGACCCAGACGGGTCACGTTCGGTTCGGTCTAGTTTCGCAGGAATGACATTTCAGTTGGTTGTCTAAGGACTGGCCCCGTGATCAGGGCCAAGTCATATTCAAACAGTGACAACAGTTTTGCCATGACGCTATTGAGCACGATATGACAGGCATGTGTCAATCAAAAGTGGTGCAGGATATCGGGAAATTACGTCAGATTTGACGGACCATCTTAGGAGATGCGAAAATTTTCGCCTAGATAAACGCGGCGTACATTTTCGTTTTGTACAACCTCTTCTGGCGAGCCAGACATGAGAACTTTGCCGTCGTGCAAAATATACGCACGGTCCACAATTTCCAATGTTTCCCGTACGTTATGGTCAGTGATCAGCACGCCGATGCCACGTTTTTTTAGGTCTGAAACGAGGTGGCGAATATCGCCCACCGAAATAGGATCGACGCCGGCAAACGGCTCGTCCAGCAGCAAGTAATTGGGGTCTGCGGCTAAACATCGCGCAATTTCTACGCGCCGACGTTCGCCGCCTGAAAGCGCCATAGCGGAAGCACGCCGCAAGTGTTCGATAGAGAATTCGGATAGCAATTCTTCGAGTCGTTCGCGGCGTTTTTGACGGTGCTTGATGGTGATGTCGAGAATAGCGCTGATGTTGTCTTGGACGCTAAGCCCGCGAAAAATACTCATCTCTTGGGGTAAATATCCGATGCCCAACTGGGCGCGGCGATACATCGGCAAGGTGGTGACATCGGTGCCATCAACCGTAACTTTGCCACCTTCTGGCGTGACCAAACCGGCAATAGAATAGAACGTCGTGGTTTTGCCAGAGCCGTTCGGGCCCAGTAACGCGACAACTTCGCCCCGGTTTAAATGCATCGAAAAATCGCGGATTACGACCTTTTTGCGATAGGATTTACGCAAGTGTTCGATGCGCAAGCCAGACTCGCCGCCGGCAATTTTAAGGTTAGGCTTGGCCACTAGTTTTTGCCGGTGTTCAGGATCGTTTTGACGCGACCCGACATTTGCGCGGTGCCGTCACGTAAGTTCACGGTCATTTTCTCGGATGTCAGCGCACTTGGCCCTTGGGTCAGCAAAACGTCGCCAGTCATCACAATGGTACCCGAATCAATGTCATAATCCGCGCGTTGCGCTTCGGCCGCATCGAGGCCGGATACCAGGGTCACGCCACCGGACGCTTCGAGGCGTGAGATGCCTACGTTTTGGTCGCGATAAACCACCAGAACCTTGGCCGCAGAAAGACGTAAGTCGCCTTGGCCAATCAATACATTACCAACAAAAATGGCGGTTCCATTTGATTGATCGACAGAAAGATTGTCAGCCGTCACCTCGACAGGGGCGGTGGTATCTTGCCGGATCGTGCCAAAAGCGACGTTCGTCCCTTGAGCAAAAACAGGAGCGGCACTGAAAAGAGCCAAACAAAAAACTAAAGGGCGCAAAAGGGTCACAGTTATCATTCTTCTATCATTTGAGGCAGGTATATCAGTTTCACGCCATTAGTAAAAACCAATTGGGCGTTTCCGTTGCTTTCAGGGGCATTCAAGCGCATCGCACCCGCGGTCAAAGTCCCGATCGGGCCAATTGCCGTGACGTCTTTGGGTGATTCTACGCTCAGAGCGGACATTGCAGCGACCAATTTGTCAGAGTTAATTTTGTACCCTGATGATGTGGTGATTAGCACGTTACCAGTCAAGACGGATTGGTCTTCGGCCAGATTGACGATCCCTTGGTCGGCAAAAAATACGATTCTTGACCCTGAAGCCAAGTCGATTTGCGCGGAAATATTGTCTGCTTTCGTGTTTCCACTATTTTCTGCGGTGCCCATTTTTGCTGCCGAAAATGAAATTTGATCACCGCCAACGGTTGAACCCGAAAAGAAAGGCCCAGTGATTTTCTGATCGCGCAACCTGTCCTGAATTTCTGAGTCAGCAAACGGAATTTCCGCTGTGGGATCAATGCTTCGCGATAGCAGGAAAAGGGTCGAAAGCAGACCCAACGCCATCAAAGGTAGCAGCACTTTTAACCACGCTACCATCCGTGAATAGCGGTCCATTTTCTAGCCCAGCCCGACGCGAAGGCAGTCATGGATGTGCAGCAATCCGGTCGGCGCGCCAGTGTCTTGGGGCACGACAAACAAGCAAGTGATCTTACGGTCGTTCATGATGTGCACGGCTTTTTCAGCCAGTGATTGGGGTGTGATTGTTGTTGGTGCTTTGGTCATGACGTCTTGGGCGGTAAGCGACAAAAGCCCGTCCATATGCCGGCGCAAATCGCCGTCGGTGACGATCCCGACCAAGGTGCCGTCGTTGTTTACGACGCCAACTACGCCGAACCCTTTTTGGCTGATTTCGATCAACGCATCGGACATTGGCGTGCCCAAATGCACCAATGGCAGAGCATCGCCTGCGTGCATCAAATCGTTTACCAAACTAAGCTGCGCGCCAAGTTTTCCGCCTGGGTGAAAGTCGCGGAAGTGTTCCGGCGTAAAGGCGCGGTGTTCCATCAAGGCGACGGCAAGCGCGTCACCCATCGCGAGCGTTAGCGTCGTGGATGTGGTCGGCACGACACCTGTTCCGCAGGCCTCGCCCAAGTCTGGCAGCAGCAAAACGATGTCCGATTGTGACCCTAAACTGCTGTTTTCGGCCTTGGTGATCGCAATCAATGGGATGTCAAAGCGGCGGGTGTAGGCGACGAGGTTCGCCAATTCTGGCGCTTCACCCGAATTGGAAATCCCGATTACAATGTCGGCGCTGGTGATCATGCCCAGATCGCCATGGCTTGCCTCAGCTGGGTGCACAAATTGCGCGGGTGTTCCGGTGCTGGCCAAAGTTGCGGCAATTTTGCGCGCGATATGCCCTGATTTTCCGATACCCGTGACAATCACACGACCCTTGGATTCTAGCAGCTTTATCACCGCATCTGCGAACCGGTCATCCAGATTTGCGGCCAAGACGCGCAGGGCGTCAGCCTCAGCTTCGATCACGCGGCGGGCGGTGTCGCGGTATGGAGTTTGGGTGCTCATGAGTGCGCAAAAATATCCGTCTCAGGCCAGCCGATCAGATCCAGGTTGGAGCGCATGGGCAAGAAATCAAAACAGGCTTGCGCGACTTCCATGCGACCTTCGCGGATCAGCCGCTTGTTCAGTTCGTCACGCAATCTGTGCAGGTACAACACGTCAGATGCAGCATATTCCAGCTGCGCTTTGGTAAGTTGATCCGCGCCCCAATCACTGGATTGCTGCTGTTTGGAAACGTCGACGCTCAGCAATTCTTGTAGCAGATTTTTCAACCCGTGCCGGTCGGTATACGTGCGGATCAAACGGCTGGCGATCTTGGTGCAATAGACCGGTGCGGTCACTACGCCAAACGCGTTTTGCATCGCCGCAATGTCAAAGCGTCCGAAATGAAACAGCTTGAGCAAATTTGGATCAGTCAGCATTTTGCACAGATTGGGCGCGTCGGTCTGGCCCTTTTTGATCTGCACGATGTGCGCGTTCCCGTCACCGTTTGACAGCTGCACAACACACAATCGATCGCGGTGGGGGTGCAGGCCCATGGTTTCACAATCGATGGCGACTTCGGGTCCTAGATCAAGCCCGTCGGGCAGGTCGGATATGTAAAGATGATTTGTCATGTCACCGCTATAGCGCGGGTTTGTCCGGTGGAAAAGCACTGGGTTCAGGAACGTGACTTAACCAAGTGCAACTTCGCTGAGCACAGGCCTAGGCAACCGGGTCAAAAGGGACATCACCAAAACCCGGCAATCATGCCCGCGCCAATCGTCTGAATACAGCTGTCTTGGCAAATTCGGATGGCGCAAAACCAGACGGCGCCAACTGTGCACGATGGCACAACGCAGGACTGCAGCTTGTCTTGGGTTCAGTTTGTGATCTTTGCTCAGCGCCTGATCCAGCTGGATCAATGTGCTGTGCAACGCGGCGTAATCCTGAACAAGATCCTTTGGTTCAAATTGCGCACTTAACCACGCAGGAACGGATGCTGCGGGTAATGTCAGCGTGTCTTTTGGCGGGATGGCATCACCGGCTCCGACATAAATACGCGGCATAAGCGGGGCAAAGCCGAGCTCTTCCATTGCTTCGGGTGACTGCGATGACGTGCTTTCCAACATGACCAATTGCCAGCTTTGAACGATGTCCTGAGGCAACCCGTAGATGCGTGGATTTGCAGCGGCTGAGATTTGACGCCCATGCTCTGTCAGGCTGTGACGACTGGTGCGTCCGTGTTTGGCCGAGATGATCCAATTGTCGTTGCGCAATCGGTGCAACGCGACGCGCGTCGCTTCGGGTTTGATATGCATGTCTGCCATCAAGGCAGACAAAACGGGCCCATCGATCCCATCACCTTTATTTTGCGCAAGATCACCAAAAACAGTGACTAACAGGGACCAAACGCGTTGCGGCCCAAGAGTTGTCAGCCGTTCGACAGCCGTATCAAGTGCAGGGTGATCCATCTAGAAAGCGTTCATTGTCAGCAGCTCGTATTCGGCTACTTTGTCGTCGTCTTGGTTGTGAACATCGACGTGCCAGCGGACCTCGCCGTAGTCGTCGTTGCGCGGCGTTTTTGCCTTGACGGTCAACTGCACTTTGATGCTGTCACCGGGCTGTACGGGTTTCATGAAACGCAGGTTATCAAGGCCGGTGTTGGCCAGAACGGGACCCGGATCAGGTTGCACAAACAGGCCGGCCGCAAAGCTGAGAATGAGGTATCCGTGCGCAACACGGCCAGGAAAGAACGGGTTCGCTTTGGCTGCGTCTTCGTCCATGTGACCGTAGAATAAATCGCCGGTGAAATGGGCAAACTTTTCGATGTCGTCCAGCGTAATTTCGCGGGCGTCGGTGTGCAATGTGTCGCCGACTTGCACCTCTTGAAACGTGCGTGTGAACGGGTGCGGTTTGTCTGCCTGAACGCTGGCACCCGGTGTCCATTTCCCGCCGATCGCGCTGATGATGTCGGGGCCGCCTTGGATCGCGGTGCGCTGCATGTAGTGCATGACGGCCCGTACGCCGCCCAATTCCTCGCCGCCACCTGCGCGCCCGGGTCCGCCGTGCACCATGTGAGGCAATGGGGCACCGTGGCCTGTCGCCTCGGCCATGCTGTCGCGGTTGTTGAAATATAACCGCCCGTGGAAAGCTGCGGATTGCTTCACAATTTCGCGCGCCACATCGCCGTCGCGTGTGATGACAGAGGCCACCAACGAACCTTTGCCCTTGTTCAGCAGCGTGCAGGCGTGCGCCAAATCGCGGTAGGGCATAATGGTCGAAACAGGTCCGAACGCTTCGGTGTCGTGCACATGTTGCGCGTTGTCCGGATCGGCGCAGTGGTACAGCATGGGCGGCAAAAACGCGCCTTTGCTGTCTGACATTGCGTGGCTTTCGGGGTCGCCAAACACGCGCGTCGCCTCTGATCCGATCAGGGCTGCCTTGTCCAAAACGTCGAATTTCTGCGCATTAGAAACAAGCGCACCCATCTGCGTATTCTTATCGCGCGTATCGCCAAGTGTGACATTCGCCAGCCTGTCCCGAAGCGCATCTATCGTCGCCTCACTTGCAGCTTGCGGCACAAGGATGCGGCGCACAGCGGTGCATTTTTGGCCTGCTTTTGTGATCATTTCGTGCTGAACTTCTTTGATGAACAGATCAAATTCGGGCGTCCCGGGTAGGGCATCAGGGCCCAGAACCGAGGCATTCAGACTGTCCTGTTCTGCCGTGAACCGCACCGAGTTTTGCAATAAGTTTGTGTTGCCGCGCAGCTTTAGCGCGGTGTTGGCGGACCCTGTGAATGTCACCACGTCCATGCAATCCAGATGGTCCAGCATGTCGCCGATGCCACCCGACACCAGTTGCAGTGCGCCGTCTGGCAAGATGCCGGATTGAAGCATAATTCGCACGCAAGCTTCGGTCACGTAACAGGTCGCGGTGGCCGGTTTTATGATCGCGGGCATGCCACCCAAAAGGGTCGGCGCAAGTTTTTCCAGCATCCCCCAAACGGGGAAATTGAAGGCGTTGATATGTACTGCAACGCCTTGCAGCGGCGTACAAATGTGGTGCCCCATAAATGTGCCTGTGCGCCCCAATTGGTCCAGATCGCCGTCCAGAAACACTTGGTTGTCAGGCAGTTCGCGCCGCCCCTTAGAGGCATAGACCAGCATCGTGCCGATCCCGCCATCGACATCGATCAAGTGGTCGCTCTGCGTGCCGCCGGAATTGAATGACAAGTCGTACAGTGTTTGTCGGTGGTCGCGCAGGTGCAGCGCCAGCGTCTTTAGCATTCGTGCGCGATCGTGAAACGTCATGGCGCGCAAGGTCGGGCCACCAACATCCCGCCCATAAGCGATCATGGCTTGCACATCCAAGGTGTCGTTGCCTGCGTCTGCGATGATTTCGCCGGTGATTGCCGACTGGATCGTGCGCGCGCCTGATCCCGGGGCAACCCACCGACCGGCGGCGTAGGAATGGACGTGCAGCATTTCGTGATCCTTAATGTTGGTCGTAATCGACGACGAGCCTATCAGACAACGCGTAGCACTGGCAGGTCAGAACGTAACCCGCCTCGACCTCGTAATCCTCAAGCGCGTGGTTGGAGAGCATCTCGTATTCGCCTTCGCTGACCTTGGCGATGCAGGTCGAGCAAACGCCAGCTTTGCACGCAAACGGAGCGTCCAGGTTGTTGGCAAGCGCGGCCTCTAGCACGGATTGATCTTTGGGAATAACAAAGCTTTGGGTCGCCCCTTCGATTTTGACGGTTGCCTGTGTGCCTTTGGCGTTTTCGCTGCGTGCACTGATCGCCTGTTTGGCCAGTCGCCCTTGTTGACCGGCCCCAAACAGTTCGAATTTTATCTGGGATTTATCCAGCCCATGTGTCGTCAGTGCGTCGACAATCGCCAGCATCATTGGTTCAGGTCCACAGATAAAAGCAGTGTCTATACTCGCAATATTGATCCAGGATTTAAAGAGTGCTGCGCACTTTTCCTGATCGACACGACCGCTGAACAGATCTATGTCTTGGCCGGTTTCAAGCACGTGAATGATGGTCAACCGACCCATGTAGGTGTTCTTGAGATCCTCTAGTTCTTCGCGAAACATGATCGTGCCAACAGCGCGGTTCGCATAGATCAAGGTAAAGGTGCTGTTTGGCTCGCGCGTAAGGACCGTTTTTAGGATCGACAGAACGGGTGTTACGCCTGATCCGCCAGCAAATCCAAGGTATGACTTGACCTTGTTAGGCTCTATTTCTGTATAGAATTTGCCCATAGGCGGCATCGCGTGCAGGGTGTCGCCGACATTCAGTTCTGTATTGGCAAATGTCGAAAATGCACCGCCATCAACGCGTTTGATTCCGACCTGCAATTTCCCGTCATCTAGCCCTGCGCAGATCGAATAATTGCGCCGCAATTCGGTCCCGTCAAAGTCTTGTTTGAACGTCAGATACTGCCCTTGGACAAATGCGAAATCATCAGCGTTTTCGGGTTCTAACGTCAGCACAACCGCATCGCGGATCGTGTGGTGAATGTCGGTTACGGTGAGGGGACGGAATTGGGTCATAAGCTCAGATACACTTGAAATAATCGAAGGGTTCCAGACAGTCCGCACAGCGCCATTGTGCCTTGCACGGGGTGGATCCGAACTGGCTGATGCGTTGTACGTCTGTTGATTGGCAGTGTGGGCAACGATCAGGGCCACCGGCAGTTTGTGGTGGCGCAATTCCGTAGGTTTCCAATTTCGAACGCCCTTTTTCAGACAGCCAATCGGTGGTCCATGCAGGCGACAATTGGCGTTTTAGAGACAGGTTTTTGATGCCATGCCCTGTCATCGCCAATTCGATATCGAGGTTGATAATGCTTGTTGCGGGACAGCCCGAATAGGTTGGCGTCACGGTGATTTCCAAAGTGTCACCTTGCCATTGAACATCACGAATGATCCCCAAATCGACAAGGGAGATCACCGGAATTTCGGGGTCTGGAACATTGTCCAGCCATTTCCAAATCTGCGTAACCGTGGGTTTTTCGACTACCATTTTGCGTCCGGGTATGCGCGCGGCAAGGACTGCATGACTGCCAACATATGCCCAAGGGCCTCGGTGTGACGCGCGCCGGTTTTGCCGCCTTTGTGGGTGAATGTGCTGTCGGGTTGAACCAAGGTTGCCTGACCCAGAACATCTGCCAGACGTGCATCAAATGCAGGGCGCAAGCTGCTGGTGTCGATGTGATCGCAATCGTCATTCAGAAACATTTCCCCGACATAAGGCCACAGCCGATCAAGGGCGTTTTGCATCCGGTTATGGCTTTCCTCGGTTCCATCGCCCAAGGCAATCACCGTGTCGGTCGAGCGCTCCAGATGGTACGTAACTTCTTTCAACGACTTTTCTGCAATGGCGCTAATTTGGGTGTGGTCGGACCCCTTCAGCGCGCCCAACATTTCGAAATGCCATGCGTCGAACAGGAACTGTCGCATCATCGTGTGACCGAAATCGCGATTGGGTTGTTCGACCAGGAGAAGGTTGCGAAAGTCCCAAACGTCGCGGCGAAAAGCGAGGGCATCTGCGTCACGATCACTGCCTTCGATTTCGGCGGCAAGGCCAAGCCAAAGTTGCGTTTGTCCGATCAGATCGAGGGCAATGTTTGCCAGTGCGATGTCTTCTTCCAACACGGGCGCGACGCCGCACCATTCTGAAACGCGATGCCCTAAGACCAGGGAATTGTCGCCCATGCGGCAGGCAAATTCGAACAGGTTGCTCACATCGCACCTACGTCATCTGGGATGTCGAAAAACGTCGGATGACGGTACACTTTGTCGTCCGCCGGATCGTACAAATGCCCCTTATCCTCGGGCGAGGACGCGACGATTGCTGAGGATTCGACGGCCCAAATGCTCACGCCTTCTTTGCGACGGGTATAGACGTCGCGTGCGTTTTTAATTGCCATTTCGGCGTCTGGCGCGTGCAGACTGCCGACGTGACGATGGGACAACCCATGGGCGCCACGAATGAAAATTTCCCAGAGGGGCCATTCTTGTTTGGTCATTTGAACTACTCCGCCGCCAGTTTTGCCGCGCGCTTTTTGTCGGCGTGGGCCATCATGCCGTCGCGCACCCACGCGCCATCGTCCCACGCTTTGTTGCGGGCTTCCATGCGGTTTGCGGCTTCTGGTCCGTTGCCTTTGAGCACGTCAAAAAATTCATCCCAGTCAGGTTGGGCGAAATCATAACCGCCTTTTTCGTCGTTCCAATTCAGCGTCTCGTCTGGGATTGTCAGCCCTAGGTATTCTGCCTGTGGTGCCGTCTGGTCGACAAACAATTGGCGCAACTCGTCATTGCCGTTCATCTTGATTTTCCACGCCATGGATTGTGCCGAATGAACTGAATCGCCATCCGATGGCCCGAACATCATCAACGATGGTCCCCAGAAACGGTTCAGCGCATCTTGGGCCATGCGCTTTTGCGCCGTGGTGCCGTTCGCCATCTTCATCATGATGTCGAAACCCTGACGCTGATGGAACGATTCTTCTTTGCAGATCCGCACCATCGCACGGGCGTAAGGGCCGTAAGATGTGCGTTGCAGTGGCACCTGGTTCATGATCGCAGCGCCATCGACCAACCAGCCAACAGCACCCATATCGGCCCATGTTAGGGTCGGATAATTAAAGATCGAGCTGTATTTCATCCGCCCGTCAAGCAACATTTCCGTCAGCTCATCCCGGGTCACACCCAGCGTTTCAGCAGCGCAATACAGGTACAGGCCATGCCCTGCTTCGTCCTGTACTTTGGCGAGCAAAATCGCTTTGCGTTCCAGTGTGGGCGCGCGGGTGATCCAGTTGCCTTCGGGCAATTGGCCAACGATTTCAGAGTGCGCGTGCTGCCCGATCTGGCGGATCAAAGTTTTGCGATAGCCGGCTGGCATCCAATCCTTAGGCTCGATCTTGTCACCTGCATTGATGCGTTCCTGAAAGGCGCGTTCTTGCGGGTCCATTTCGTCTAACGATTTGACGCCTTGGCCAGTGGATTTCACCATTTGAGCATACATCGTTCAGACCCTTTCAAGGATAAGTGCAACGCCTTGGCCGACGCCCACGCACATTGTGCAAAGCGCGTAGCGACCACCGGTTCGTTGCAGTTGATAGGCGGCCGTCATGACCAATCGCGCGCCCGACATGCCAAGGGGATGACCAATCGCGATGGCCCCACCTTGGGCGTTCACGCGGGGATCATCGTCAGCCACACCCAGGCTGCGCATCGTGGCCAGCCCTTGTGACGCGAACGCTTCGTTTAACTCAATCACGTCCATTTGGTCGATGGTGAGCCCTGCGCGGTGCAGTACTTTTTCGCACGCCGGGATCGGGCCGATGCCCATCACGCGCGGCGCAACACCTGCCGCATTCATCGCAACGACGCGCGCCATTGGCGTGAGGTTGTTCTTGGCGGCCGCGTCTTCGGATGCGAGCAACAGGGCCGCTGCCCCGTCGTTCACACCAGACGCATTGCCTGCGGTCACAGTCAAATCCGCGCCGTTGATGCCACGCAATTTCGCAAGCCCTTCGGCGGTGGAACTGGGGCGCGGATGTTCATCTGTGTCGACAATCAGTGCATCACCTTTGCGCTGTGGGATCGACACGGGCGCGATTTCCTGCGCAAAGGCACCAGCCTCATGGGCGGCGGCCCAGAGCGCTTGGGACCGCGCTGCAAATGCGTCTTGATCGGCGCGGTTCACGTCATAGTCAGCGGCAACATTGTCGGCGGTTTGCGGCATTGAATCGGTGCCATACTGATCATGCATTTTGCGGTTCACAAAGCGCCAGCCGATGGTTGTGTCATACATTTGCGGGTCACGCCCAAAGGCCGAAGTGGCCTTGCCAACGACGAACGGCGCGCGGCTCATGCTCTCGACTCCGCCTGCGATGACCATGTCAAGATCACCGGCTTTGATTCCGCGCGCGGCCATGCCGACGGCGTCGAGGCCGGAGGCGCACAAGCGGTTGACGGTGATGCCCGGCACGTCGACGGGCAGGCCCGCCAATAATGATGCCATGCGCGCAACGTTCCGGTTGTCTTCGCCAGCTTGGTTGGCGCAGCCCATGATCACATCATCAAGTCGGGACCAATCGACATCCGGATTGCGCGCCATGAGGGCGGCAATTGGTGCCGCCGCCAAATCGTCAGCGCGAACAGAGGATAATCCACCGCCATAACGACCAATGGGTGTGCGCTGCGCGTCACAAATGAATGCCTGCATGTCGAAATCTCCCTTAGTCCAAATCCATAGGGGAGCCTGCGATTCGACGCAAATAAAACGTTACGAAAAATTTGATCTGAGAGGTATTGCGTAACGCGTTAGAGCGACGCTGTGATCCCACCGTCGACGTACAGCGTGTGACCGTTCACAAAACTGGATGCTTTGGAGGATAGGAACACCGCAGCTCCAACAAGTTCATCCACATCACCCCAACGTCCCGCCGGCGTCCGTTTTTCCAGCCAAGACGTGAATTCGGGGTCAGCGACCAATGCTGCGTTCAGTGGCGTGTCAAAATATCCGGGCGCAATCGCATTGCATTGCAGCCCGTGTTTCGCCCAATCGGTCGCCATGCCCTTGGTCAGGTTGCCAACGGCGCCTTTGGTCGCAGTGTATGGTGCAATTCCAGGCCGCGCGAGCGAGGTTTGAACAGACGCGATGTTGATGATTTTGCCCCGTTTGCGATCAATCATGTGACGCGCAACCGCTTGGCCGACGTGAAAGACCGACGCGACATTGGTCTGCAACAATTTCTCAAACGCTTCGGGCGGGAAGTCCTGCAATTCGGTGCGGTGCTGCATGCCGGCATTGTTGATCAGGATATCGATCGGACCGATGTCATTTTCGAACCCGTCTACCGCGGCGCGCACCTCGTGATGGTCGGTGGCATCAAACGGCAGTTGGTGGACAGTGGCCCCTGTATCCGCGAGGGTTTTGGCAGCAACGTCCAGCTTGGTCGTGTCGCGTCCGTTCAAAACGATTTCGGCACCCGCGCCGGCAAGCCCTTTGGCCAAGGCATAGCCGATCCCTTGGCTGGAACCGGTGATCAGGGCGCGTAGGCCGGTCAGGTCAAACATTTGCAGTGTCATGGTTATTTCCCTTGATGCTTGCCGTCAACTATCCCAACGTTCGTCGCAAATGTATAGCGTTGAAAGCGAAACGATGTCCTCAAAAGCTGTTGTCATTCACGATGCCCGCGATCTTAGGGTTGAGCCGTATGAAACGCTGACACCCGCTGCCGGTGAGGTCCTGTTGGACATGAAAGCCGGTGGGATTTGTGGCTCTGACTTGCACTACTACAACCACGGTGGGTTCGGTCCTGTTCGGCTGCGTGAACCGATGGTTTTGGGGCATGAGGTGTCAGGAGTTGTGACGGCTTTGGGTGACGGTGTTGAGGGGTTGGCTGTAGGTCAGTTGGTTGCCGTATCCCCATCGCGCCCTTGTCTAAACTGCGAATACTGCTTGCGAGGGCAGCAAAACCACTGTCTGAACATGCGCTTTTACGGCAGTGCAATGCCGTTCCCGCATATCCAAGGTGCGTTCCGAAATGCGCTGGTTGTGTTGGCCAGCCAATGCGTTGTGGCGGATGGCCTAACCCCCGCACAGGCTGCAATGGCAGAGCCGCTGGCAGTCTGCCTACACGGTGTTGGACAAGCGCCCGACCTTTTGGGAAAAACGGTTCTGGTAACGGGCTGTGGCCCGATCGGAGTCCTTGCGATTATGGCGGCGCGACGGGCAGGGGCCGCTGAAATCATCGCAACCGATCTGTCAGATTACACCCTGTCTGTTGCGCGCGCCTGCGGTGCTGACCTTGGACTGAACACCAAAACGGATCCCGATGCGCTGGCCCCGTTCAGCGCTGACAAAGGGCGCATTGATGTGCATCTGGAGTGTTCCGGAGCTGCCGCAGCCTTGACGGCCGGCGTGATAGTTTTGCGCCCCGGTGGCACGTTGGTGCAGCTGGGTATGGGCGGTGACATGACGGTCCCGATGCAATCGATCACGGCCAAAGAAATCACTTTGCGCGGATCGTTTCGGTTTCACCCTGAATTCAGCACAGCGGTGACGTTGATGCAGAAGGGGCTGATTGATGTCGACCCGTTGATCACGCACAGTTTTGACCTAAAAGACGTGGTGGCCGCATTTGAGATGGCCAATGATCGTTCGCAGGCGATGAAGGTTCAGATAACCTTTTGAGAGTACAGTCAGACCGTGACGCATTTTACCGATTGGAAAACGCCTAAATGATTTCGCTTGGATTGGGACTAATCGCTGCGTTGGCGTGGGGCATTCATGACGTTTGTGTGCGCTATGTTAGCCAACGCACGGGGATTTTAGCAGCGCTTTTGACGGTTCTGGTGTTGGGCAGTTTTCTAGCTGTTCCAGTGGCTTTGGTGTTTTCGGATGCCCAGATGACAACGGACAACATCGTGCGCGCGGTCGTCGCGGGCGTGGCATTTGCCGTCGCCGGATTGGCGTTGTACCACGCGTTTTCGATAGGGCCAGTGCGGCTGGTCGCGCCGATTATCGGGGCCTATCCAATCCTGTCTGTCGGGTGGGCTGCGATCAATGGCGCATCAGTCGATGTGTTCCAGTGGGCCGCGGTTTTGCTGGTGATTGCAGGTGTGGGGTTTGTCGCAGGTTCATCGGGCACTTCTGAGGATAATTCACAGCGTCTGGCCGCCATCAAGTGGTCGCTGATGGCCTGCGTCGGTTTTGCGTTGTCGTTTGCGATTGCCCATTACGCGACAACCGAAGGCACGGAATTCAGCGTCAATGCTGTGTCGCGCTTGACCGCAGTTGTTTGTATCTTCGGGTATGCGCTGTTTACCCGTTCGGTCATGTTGCCCGCTCGATCGCAGTTGCCGTTGTTGGCGTTGATGGGTGCGTTGGATTGTTTGGCGCTGGGCGCAGTTGTCTATGCCGGTACGCAAACCAACCCTGAATATTCTGCTGTTGGTGCCTCTAGCTTTGGAATGATCACTGTCATTCTGGCGTCGCTTTTCTTGCGCGAAAAAATGACCAATGCCCAATGGGCGGGCGTCGCTGTAGTGTTCAGCGCAATCGCGTATTTGGCGTTTTAAAGGCTGGAATAAAGCGCGAGGCCCACAACCAAAAGCATGGAACACGCCATCGCAATGTTGATCGCACGCTGCGTGCTCGTGCCCAAATTCAATTGACGCAAACGTACGCTTGCAAACAGCCACAACACGTGCAAGGGCGTCCAGATCAGGCTGTAAATTACAATTTTCACGGTCACTTCGAACAAGAATGCGTCGGGAAACATCGCGAAACCCGAGAACAATGTTGTGGTTACGACGTATGCTTTTGGATTGATCGGTTGCAGGGCGAGCCCGTTCCAAAACCCGAGGGGTTTGGTCGGATCAATGAACCCAATGCGCGCGCCGGCGGTCGCGATCCGGTACGCGAGAAACAAAAGGTATCCAACAGACGCCAGCAGCAAAACGGTGCGCAGCCAAGGGATGGCAAGACCAGCCGCCGCGATCCCTGACAACACCAAGATCATCACGATGAACCCGCCGACATACAGCCCGCCAATGAAGGCGAGGCCGTGGCGATAGCCGTACGCTGCGCCAATTCCGGCAGTCGTCAAAACACCTGGTCCGGGCGTGATGATCAAAAAGAAAACGGCGGCGATAAATTCAATCATGAGCGGTCATAAAACCACTTCGAAATCTGCGATCCGGTCCCAGTCAAAATCGACGCCGATTCCATGAGTGTCCGGCGCGACGGCGCGCTGGTTTTCAATCACGAGGGGCCGTTTTGTGTAGCGATCAATAGGAAAACTGTGGACCTCTAGCCAGCCGCCATGCTCTTGCGCAGACACCAACGAAACGTGCAATTCCTGCATACCGTGGCTGCACACTGGCACACCCGATCCGCGCGTCAATTCCGCAACCTGCAACCACCCCGTGATGCCACCACAGTTCGACGCATCCGGCTGAATGAACCCGAGATTTGATTGCTCCATCGCCATTTCGAATTCGTGGATCGTGTGCAGATTTTCACCCATCGCAGTGGCCATGCCAGTGGCCTTGGTGATCTCTGCGTAGCCCGAATAGTGATCGGGAATAATCGGTTCCTCGAACCACATTATGTCTTGGTCTTTGACGGCATTCACGATCGAAATAGCCTGCGGCACGGTCATCGAGTAATTCGCGTCGATCATGAATTTCGCATCCGGCCCGATCTGCGCGCGCACGGCACGGATGCGGTCGATGTCTTCTGCCTCAGTCGGCTGGCCGATTTTGATTTTGACAGCATTGAGCCCTGCGTCCAGATAGCTTTGCACGTGGGTCAGCAGCTTTGGTAAGGGATAGGCCAAATCGATACCGCCGCCATAGGCATCACAGGTTTTGCCCGCACTACCGGCCATCTGCCACAGCGGTTGTCCGATAGCTTTACAACGCAAATCCCACAAGGCGATATCAACGGCAGAGATCGCAAAACTCAGCACGCCACCACGCCCGACATAGTGCATGTGCCACTGCATTCCGTCGTACAGCGCCTCGATATTCGTAGCGTCCTGAGCGATCAGCCACGGGGCAAGGTCGCGATCAATCATAACCGCAATCGATTCACCGCCGCGCCCACCGGTGTAGGTATAGCCCGTGCCTGTGCTGCCGTCTTCCAGCGTCACGGTGGCGGTGATCAGGTGAAAATGACTGTGATCACCGTGTTTGGCGTCCACCAAAACTTCGTCCAACGGCACGTTGAACAGTCGGGCTTTGACGGACGCGATCTGCACCCTACATTCCTGCGCATTCGGGAACGGCTGTTACGACTGTCCCGTCTTTTAGATGCTGCAACAGGTTATCGACGGTTAAACCGCCCATCGCCGTGCGGGCTTCATGGGTGGCGCTGCCGACGTGAGGTAACAGGGTTACATTTGGCAACGCGCGCAAGCGTTCGGGCACGTGGGGTTCGCCCTCAAAGACGTCCAGACCGGCCCATCCCAGCGCACCGGATTCCAATGCGTCGATCAGTGCGGTTTCATCAACAACAGAGCCACGCGAGACGTTGATCAGCGTGCCGTTTGACCCCAATGCGTTCATGACTTCTGCGTTGACGATCTTGTTCGTGGACGGCCCGCCGGGGGTGATGCAGATGATCACATCGCTGTCGTGCGCCATCGCCAAAAGACTGTCGTAGTAAGTGTACGCGACGTCCTTTTTGGTGCGCGAATGGTAGACGATGTTGGTGCCCCAAGGGGCGAGTTTGTCCGCAATCGCTTGGCCAATCCGACCTAACCCAAGGATGCCCACGGTTTGGTTGTCAGCAGAGCGGGTCAGCGGCGCGCCGCCCTTGGTTTCCCAGTCGCCCGATCGCACGTAGGCATCATCGCGCAGCACTTCGCGGTAGCAGGACAGCATCAGTAAAATCGCGGTGGTTGCGACCTCTTGGTTCAAGACATTTGGCGTGTGTGTCACGACGATGCCGCGGCGCACTGCCTCGGTTGCGTCGATCGCATCGTACCCAACGCCGTAGCCGCTGATGACTTTGAGGTTGGGTAGCGACGCCATCAGATCCGGGTTCACACCGTCATGGCCATTTGTGACGACATGGGTGATTTTGTCGGCAGGAAAATCGGCCAGCTGGTGGATGGTAAACGCAGCCTCAAGCCGCGCTCTCATAGCGTTTGTTATTCCGCCGATTTGCAAAAGATCAGGCATCTTGATCGACCTTTTGTTGTTGGTGGCCAAGTCCTTCGATTTTCAAATCCATAACGTCGCCCTTTTTCAGGAAAACTGGGGTGGGTTTGATACCTAGTCCAACGCCGGGGGGTGTACCCGTCGTAATAACATCACCGGGATGCAGCGTCATCAGCGAAGACAGATGTTCGATGATTTCAGCTACGGTAAAGATCATCGTGGCGGTGCTGCCTGTCTGCATACGTTTGCCGTTCACGTCCAAAGACATGGCCAGATTTTGCGGGTCTGCGACCTCATCTCGTGTCACCAACCACGGGCCAGTGGGGCCAAACGTGTCGCAGGATTTGCCCTTGGTCCATTGCCCCGTCAGGTTCGCTTGGTAATGGCGTTCGGACACGTCGTTGACGATGCAATAGCCGGCCACGTGATCCAGTGCGTTCTCTTTTGAAACGTATTTTGCCTTGGTGCCGATGACGACGCCTAGTTCGACCTCCCAATCGGTTTTTTCGGATTCGCGCGGCATGACCACATCGTCATACGCGCCGACGATGGCCGAGTTCGCCTTGAAAAACAGGATCGGGTGTTTGGGGATTTCGGCACCCGTTTCAGCGGCGTGATCCGAATAGTTTAACCCGATGCACAGGAATTTTCCGATGTTACCGACGCAGGCGCCGATGCGTTGTTCGCCGTCGACGATTGGCAGGCTTTCTACATCAATTGCACGCAGCTTTTCGAGTGCTGCATCGCCCAGAATATCGCCGTTGATGTCACTGACGTGTGCGGACAAATCGCGCAACAGGCCTGCGCCATCCAACATGCCGGGTTTTTCTGCGCCAATGGCTCCGTAGCGTACAAGTTTCATGTGTTTCGTCCTTTAATGGTTGTCGCGTGGCATGTGCGTGCGTGCGATATCTTGGTATTCGGTTGAGCCTTTGAGCGTCATGCCCTCATCAAAACGTCCGACCTTTTCGCGGAACAATTCTTGCCACGGAGTTTGGTTTGCAGGGGCGTCGTAGCCGCCGTTGGCTGCCAGCGTTCGCGCGCGATTTGCCAGTTCGTCCAGCGGCACCAGCGTGTTGGCGGATCGTTTGCCCAGATCAATTCGGACGCGATCGCCGGTTTGCAATAACGCGAGCCCACCGCCGTCTGCGGCCTCGGGTGACGCGTTCAAAATCGAGGGCGAACCGGAGGTTCCGGATTGGCGGCCATCCCCGATGCACGGCAATGCCTCGATCCCTTTTTTGATCAAATAGGACGGTGGGCGCATGTTCACGACCTCGGCCCCGCCGGGATACCCTTTGGGCCCCGCGCCGCGCATGAAGAGCACGCAATCTTGGTCGATATTCTCGGCTGGATCATCGATACGGTGGTGGAAATCTTCGGGTCCATCAAAGACCACAGCGCGGCCTTCGAACGCTTCGGGGTCGCCGGGGTTTGACAGATACGTCGCACGGAAGGCGTCGGAAATTACCGAGGTTTTCATGATCGCGCTTTCGAACAAATTGCCTGACAGGTTGATGAACCCTGCGTGTGCTTTCATCGGGGTTGCAGCGGTTTTGATCACGTCGTCATTCAGGGTCCGGGCCGCGCCACAATTGTCGCCCATGCTTTGCCCGTTTGCAGTGATCGCACCGGGATGGGGCAACAGATCGGCGGCGATCAATTCGCCCACAACGGCAGGGACGCCGCCGGCTTGTTGGTAATCTTCGCCCAGATATTTGCCGGCAGGTTGCATGTTGACGAGCAAGGGAATGTGGTGCCCGACGGCTTGCCAATCGTCGTTGTCCAGCGGCACGCCGAGGTGGCGCGCGATGCCGTTCAGGTGGATCGGCGCGTTGGTCGACCCGCCGATGGCAGAGTTGATGACGATCGCGTTTTCAAACGCTTCACGGGTCATGATGTCGGTCGGGCGCAGGTCTTCCCATACCATGTCGACGATGCGTTTTCCGGTCTCGTAACTGATCTGGCCGCGTTCGCGGTAAGGCGCTGGAATGGCGGCGGAACCGGGCAGTTGCATGCCTAACGCCTCGGCCAGCGAATTCATCGTGGTGGCCGTGCCCATCGTGTTGCAATACCCGACGGATGGGGAAGAGGCGGCGGCGATATCCATGAATTCGTCGTCATCAATTTCGCCAGCGGCCAGCAGTTCGCGCGCCTTCCAGATCACGGTGCCAGAGCCTGCGCGTTCGCCCTTCCACCAGCCGTTTAGCATTGGCCCGACGGACAATGCGATGGCGGGAATGTTGACCGTAGCGGCAGCCATCAAAAGGGCCGGCGTCGTCTTGTCACAACCGATGTTCAGCACGACGCCATCCAACGGATAGCCGAACAGGGTTTCGACCAAAGACAGGTAAGCAAGGTTGCGATCCAACATCGCTGTCGGGCGCTTGCCGGTTTCCTGAATTGGGTGCACGGGCACTTCGATGCACGTACCGCCAGCGGCGATAATGCCGTCGCGCACGCGTTTGGTCAGTTCGATGTGGTGACGGTTACAGGGCGACAGATCGCTGCCGGTTTGCGCGATGCCGATGATTGGCTTGCCCGATTGCAATTCCTCGCGGGTCAGCCCGTAGTTCAGGTAGCGTTCCAGATACAGCGCGGTCATTTCGCGGTTATCTTTGTTCATGAACCATTTGCGCGAACGCAGGTCTTCGATGCCAATTCGTGCCTTGGGTGTGACGCTAATTTTGCTTGTCATTGGCCGCTCCAACCTCCGTCGATGATATGGGGATGACCTGTGGTGAAACCGGATTCATCACTGGCCAGATACACCACAAGGGCGGCGATTTCTTCGGCGGTTGCGACGCGGCCCATGGGCTGGCGCGCAACAAATTGCGCCAAAGCTTCGTCGTAGCTGCCGAGCTGTTCACCAAGGGCTGTGACCCGGTCATTCCAACTGGGGGATTCGACGGTGCCGGGGCAGATACAATTGCAGCGAATGCCTTGCTTGATGTAATCGATGGCTACCGACTTGGTGAGGCCCACAATGGCCGCTTTGGTCATGCCGTATGCGAACCGGTTGGGCGCACCAATGACTGATCCGGCGGCCGAGGACATGTTGATAATCGACCCGCCGCCACCTTCGATCATGGCGGGTAATGCGGCCTTGATAGTGCGCACCATAGAGCGAACATTCAGGTCAAAAGCAAAGTCGATTTCATCGCTCGTGGCGTCCTGAATTGTGCCGTGATGCACAAAGCCCGCACAGTTGAACAAAACGTCCGGGTTGGCCCGCTGCACGCCTGCTTGGACACTCTCTTCGTTCAGCACATCAAGTTCGAAAATTTCAATATTTTCGTGATTCGTATCCCGAATCGAGGATAACGCATCCATGTTTATATCGGTTGCATAGACCTGCGCACCCTCTGCGGCCATCGCTAATGCACTGGCCCGACCGATCCCTTGACCGGCCGCTGTCACCAACGCGCGTTTCCCACTAAGTCTTTTTCCAGTCACACTAATTTCCAATTTTCATAGCTGTACCTTCGCCCCGCATGACGGATGAAAAGGATGTGGTTTCGCGAAAAATAGCAGCCTATGGGCTGGCTCCTTCGCAGGTTTACGTTAGCGTATGTCAGACAAACGGCTTTGACTACAGGCTTTGATCAACTTCTCAGGATGGGCGCGAACATGGCGGATGCACGCAAGATCACATTGATAGGAACGGGCCTGATGGGCGTGCCGATGGCGCGAAACTTGATGGCGGCCGGGCATCAGATGACGGTGTGGAACCGCACCCGCGCACGGGCGGATGGGCTGGTGGCGGATGGCGCGATTTGGGCAACAACTCCGGCGGATGCGATTGCTGGAACAGAGGTGATTATCACAATGCTGTCCGACGGTTTTGCGACGGCTGAATTGATCGCAGATCCATCCGTGCGCGATGCGTTGCAGGCGGGCATGATTTGGCTGGATATGTCCAGCGCCAAGCCTGAACATGCCCGCGCGCAATGCGCAGATTTAGCGACCCTTGGTGTCGCGCATCTGGACGCGCCTGTGTCGGGCGGGACCAAGGGTGCCGAAGGGGCAAGCCTTGCGATTATGGCCGGCGGTTCCGCTGGGACGTTCGAATTGGCAAAGCCGGTATTTGAGGCCATGGGACGCGCCGTGCATGTCGGTCCGTCCGGCGCTGGGCAGCTGTCGAAACTTGCCAATCAGACCATCGTTGCCGTAACCATCGGGGCCGTTGCCGAGGCTATGTTGTTGGTGGAACAAGGCGGCGCTGATCCCACCGCAGTGCGCGCCGCGCTAAAAGGTGGTTTTGCCGACAGCGTGATTTTGCAACAGCACGGAGAACGGATGACGACTGGTAATTTTGACCCCGGCGGCTTGTCGAAATTCCAGCTCAAAGACCTTGATAACACGTTGGCCGAAGCGACGGCGTTGGGCTTGTCGTTGCCATCCACGCAAGCGGTCCGGGATCGGTTTGAACACTTTATCGAAGAAATGGATGGTGCGGATCGCGATCATTCTGGACTGTATCTGGAGCTGAAAAAACGCAATGGGATGACAACATGACCAAAATTCTGATCCTTGGCGGCGGCGGTATGATTGGCCAAAAGCTGGCGCGCCGTATTTCTGAAAACGATATTTTTCCAGCAGTCGATCTGACGCTGTTCGACATTGCGTTTCCGCCGGGTGGCGTACCTGCAAAATGTGTGACCGGCAGCGTGTCTGACCCTGCAACGGCGCAAAGTTTGGCTGCCACCCGCCCGGACGTGATCTTTCATCTTGCAGCGATTGTGTCGGGCCAAGCCGAGGCGGAATTCGATCTGGGTTGGGACGTCAACATGATGTCGATGTGGCATTTGTTGAATGCGCTGAAGGACGAACATGACGGGTCCGGCGGCACCTATCGCCCGCGTTTGGTGTTCACATCATCTATCGCTGTTTTTGGCGGTCCCTATCCCGATAAGATCGACGATGAATTTCTATCCGCACCCCAGACCAGTTACGGCGCACAAAAGGCGGCCTGCGAATTGATGGTCAATGATTTTAGTCGCAAGGGGTTCATCGACGGATTGTCCCTAAGGCTACCAACAATTTGTGTGCGACCGGGCAAGGCGAATGCTGCGGCGTCTTCGTTCTTTTCGGGGATCATTCGGGAACCGCTGAATGGGGTCGAAGCAATTTTGCCGGTCGCGGACACCGTGCGTCATTGGCATGCAAGTCCGCGCACGGCGGCTACGTTTTTGACCCACGCGGCGACACTGGATACCGCAAAGCTAGAGGGTCGGCGCGCGCTGAATTTGCCAGGTTTCAGCTGCACAGTCGCTGAGCAGATCGAGGCAATGCGGCGTTTGGCAGGGCAAAGTGCCGTTGATCTGATTAAGCCCCAACCTGACGAGATGATCATGAAAATTGTCGAAGGCTGGCCGCGTAATTTTGACCCGCAGCGCGCAATTTCGCTGGGTTTTGTCGCCGAGCAAAGCTTTGATGAGATCATCGAGGTCTACATGCAGGACGATCTGGGTCAGAGCTAGCGTCAGAATTAAAACTGGACGATTTCTACTTTAAAGGGCAATCTTTGGAGGCGGTTCGTATTTTCGGACGCGCTTTCGATCCATTTCTGATTCTTAGACATTTATTTAAATCAAAGGACATTTGTTATGCCTGATCAAACTCCTCCAATTCCGGCCGGCTGGGTCGGTGGTTTTGAGCAATCCAACCCAGATTTCGCTTTTCCTGATCCAAATCTGACTTCGCTCGATATGCTCGGCAACTTGGACAACATCGACAAATTGCAGCGCCAACAGGCCGTGTTGTAGCCTGAATTTAGCTGGGAAACCGAACCGGGCGCGGCGGATCCCAAGCGCGCCTATCAGATGTTTGCCCCCAATATTTCGCGGCTTGGTTACACGGATGAAGGTCGCGTTTATTCGATCATCTGCCCGCAACAGGGCGTGTGTTCGCCGGCAATCGGTTGTCTGAACTTCGAAGTGACGGTGACCGGCCAGCGCGGTTGGGCCAACGAAACCGACCTTACATTGGCCGCAGACATGGAAGTGACCGGCAAAATTTGGGTGCCAAGCGCCAAGCAAAAGACGTTGTACAAGGTGTTTTGGGAAATCTTCAAGCACTCGAGCCACGCGTTTCCGTCCAGCAAAGAACACGCGATCGAAGTCACGACGTTTCGCCCCGGCCAGCCTGATCAGCCGATCTTTCCGCTGCTCAAAGGGCAAAGCAAAACGTTCCCGATCCCTGATTTTGCCAAACACGAGGACGATGGCGCATGGTCTGTTGGCAATCTGGCTGTCGAAATTGGACCGATCAAACCGACCGGTGATAGCACAGTCGACAAGTTCAACGAGTTGGTTCTGGAGGTGTTCAACCTAGGTGCTGGCAACATGTTGAAACAAGGCAATACGCTGACGTGGAATGTTTGGTTCAATCAGCCGGAACTGGTCGATCAAGAGGAATGGGCGGCGCATGCAGAAAAATGGCGCCAGTCCATTGATGCGGATCACGGCAGCCCTGATGGTGAAGGCACCGCGGCGCGCTATTTTGATGGCTCGCCGTTTAGTGTTGTGCAATCGCTGGAAGACCAAGAGATCAAGAAAATCACCAGCTTTATCAAAAGCCATTTGTGACAAAACGCGTGGCCAGCGGAATTTTCTGTTCGGCCACGCAATTGACTACGCCAGCAACGTGTCACCCGTCAGATGCCGCGCCAAATGGTCGTGAATTTTCTGGCGGGTAAGGGTTTCGTCCCCGGCTAGCGCTGCTGTCATGATCTCAAAATGGTGTTCGATGTTTTCCGAGATGAAGCTAAAGTTTCGATCCGCGACCATCAGCTGTTGGCGGAAACGGGCGTAGACCAAGCTATGCATTTCCTTCAGCGTCTCGGACTGGCAGGCTGAAATCAGGGTTTGGTGGAATTCTTGTTCGGACGCGAACCACAGACCGACAAGCGGCTCTTGATCATCGGTGGCTTGAATGCGTTTTTCGATGTGACTTAGCTGGTGGTGGGCGGCTGTAAGGCGGGCTTCCCACGCCACGCCGCCATTGCGAATGGACAAAACCGTGCCTTCGCCTTCGAGCAGCACGCGCATGTGTGTCAGTTCGATTAACAGCGGTGCCTGACGTTCCGGAACCCGAAAACCACGCTGTTCTTGGAAATTGACCAGACCGACGGTAGACAGGCGAAACAACGCTTCGCGCACGGTGCTGGCCGAGCAACCCAGTTCGTTTCGCAAGTATTCTGCGCGCAGTTTTGTGCCATGCAGAAACCCGTTCGAAATCAGGCGGTTCCGCAAGGCTTCGTAAATGTCTTTGTCTTGGGTCATGATTGGCTATGCGTCCGTTGCAGATTTTAGCTGCCGTTGTATATCACGATAATTTTGAAATTATGCTAAAATATCAAAATTATTGAAAATTTACTATTTTTCTTGTGAGACTCGAATTCCCAACATAACCTTGGGTCAGCGTATCACGGACGGAGCCAATGGCTTCGCGAAACTTTGCAACGCTTCACGTCTGGGAGGACAATATGAAATTTATGAAAACAGCGGCTACAGTTGCCGTCGCTGCGGCAATGGCTGCAACAGGTGCGATGGCCGATGGTCACGCCACAACAAAACTGCGGATCCAAACACACTTTTCCCCTGAAACACTGTCGGGTCAGTTGGCTGCGAAATACGTCAATGACATCCAAGAGATGTCCAACGGCGAAATTCAGATCGAAATGTTCTATTCCTCTTCCGTCGTGAAATCGGTTGAAACGTTTGACGCAGCGGCCACAGGAATTCTGGACTGCGACATGACCGGCGGTGCGTATCAAACGGGTAAAAACCCGGCGTTCCAATTTGCGGGTGATTTGATGGGTGGTTATCAGAACCCGTACCAACAGATGGCTTGGTTGCTGCATGGCGATGGCCGCGCGGCACTGAACGGCTTGTACAACGGCTATGACATGGAATTCATCGGTTGGTGGATCCCGGGCCCGGAATCACTGGCGTCGACCAAACCGATCCGCTCGGTTGGTGATTTCAAAGACTGGAAATTCCGCTCTCCCCCCGGCCTTGCGACAAAAGTATTCGCAAACCTTGGTGCCTCGCCAATCGTTATGGATTTCAACGAAATCTTTACAGCGCTTGAAACCGGCATCATCGACGGTGCCGACGCGGCAAACCTGACCAACAACGTCGGTTTGGGTCTGTATGACATCGCAGAGCACACCAACTTTCCTGGTTTCCACTCTATGCCAGCGGATCACCTCGCGTGCCGCAAAGACATCTGGGGTGCGATGCCTGCGCACCACCGCAAAATCATGGAAGTCGCGATGGACAGCCTCGCGCTGCACAACGCAACCAAGAACGAAGTCCAAAACGCCCAAACAGCGAAAGACCTGCGTGCCAAGGGTGTAAACCTGTACGAATGGACGCCAGAAGATCTGCAAGTTTACCGTGACGCAGTTCAAAAAGGCTGGACAGAGTTCGCAACCACACCCGAAGCCAAAGCGCTTTTGGAAAGCCACATCGCGTTCCTGAGAGACATGGGCGCAATGAAATAAGTCCTCTCTTGGACATTTGAACGTCGCGGCAGGGCTTTGCAAAAGGCCCTGCCGTTTCTTCCTCACACATCTGAAAACCCAATGAAAATCACCCGCATCACCAGCCATGTATTGCAGTATGACATGCCCGAGCCGTTGGGCTATTCGCAGCAATATTATGCGCAACGCACGGCCCATTTGGTCGAAGTCGAAACCGATGAGGGCATCACCGGGTGGGGTGAGTGTTTTGGTCCGGGCAACATTGCGCTGGCCAACAAAAGCATCGTCGAAAAGGTGATCCAACCGATGGTCTTGGGGCTAGACCCGATGGACCGCGATGTGATTTGGCACAAAGTTTACAACCTCATGCGTGATCACGGCCAAAAGGGGATGCCGCTGCAATCCTTGTCCGGTGTTGATATCGCGCTTTGGGATATCGCGGGCAAGGTCACGGGCCAACCCATTCACAAGCTGATCGGTGGTGCGCATCGCACGTCGGTGCCCTGTTATGGCTACGGTATGATGCTGCGGGATGAGCCGGTCGAGGCGCTGGCCACCCGGTTTGTAGATGAGGCCGCCGCGATCAAAGATGTGGGATTTGTCGCGACCAAGATGAAGGTTGGGTTCGGCCCCACACCTGATGTCACCCTGTGCGAGGCTGTGCGCCGCGGCGTCGGTGACGATTTCAAATTCATGGTCGATGCGAACCACGCCTACACCACGTCGGATGCGTTCTATGTAGGGCGCGCGTTAGAAGAGCTCGACGCTTACTGGTTCGAAGAGCCTATCGCGCCCGAAGACCTAGATGGCTACCGCGAATTGCGCGCCGGACTCAAGGTCAACATTTCTGGCGGCGAGGCTGAATTTAACCGCTGGGGTTGGCGTGCTATCCTGGAAAATCGCGGTCTGGATATCGCTCAGCCAGAGGTTTGCGCGCTGGGCGGCATCAGCGAATACCTGCGCGTGCTCGCCCTGTGTCACGCCCATTTCACGCCTGTCATCAATCACGTTTGGGGCAGCGCTATTGCCGTGGCAACAAACCTGCAATTGCTGGGTGCAATGCCGCCCTTGCCCGGTGGTTTGCACCCTTGGGAACCGATGTTGGAATTCGACACAACCGACAACAAATTCCGCGATGAATTGCTGCAAGAACCGCTCGATATCCAAGCCCAAGTCAAAGCCAACAATGGCCGCGTCGCCATACCAACCGCCCCCGGAATCGGGGTCGAACCTGATCGCGCCTTTATCAAACACTACACCTGGGACGCCTAAGCCCTAAGGAAGGGGACACCATGTCGCAAAAATCTGGATCGCTTTGGGAATGGGTCATACCGATGACCTTTTTCGTCTGTGTCTCGTGGGTGGTTTGGCAACTGCCTGCCTTCATTCTGGACTGGATTCCACCTGCTAGTGAATCGCTTTATGGGCAGGTCGAGGCGATCTTTGTGCGCTCGGATATCATCGCCTTATCCCCGATTTTCAACAAACATATCGACATCGTCGATCTGCTCGCTTTGGTGATGATCCCGGTGACGTTGATCTTGGGTATTCGTACCGTGCGCCGTGCGTCGCTGGAAAACGAAAACTTCAAAGCCATCGACAAAACCGCGATGTTCCTCGGGCGTGTGACGATGATGATGATTGTGACCCTAACATGCGTCATGTTGTACGAAGTGTTCGTGCGCTACGTGGTTGAACGCCCCACGCTTTGGGCCAATGAAACCACCCTTTGGTTGGCGAGTTTCGTGTTTCTGCTGGCCGGTCTGTACGCCATGCAACAGCGCAGCCATATCCGCATTGTGCTGCTGTATGATGCTGTGCCGCGCAACGTGCAGCGGGCGTTTGATGTGATCTCGACCTTGCTGATCATTCTGTTTGCGTCAGCGACGGTTTTTGGCAGCTACAAATACGTTTTCTACAACAAGCTCTACAAATGGGAGCTGTACGGATCGGCCTTTAACCCGCCAATCCCGGCGACATTGCAGCCGATGGTTTTGATCGTCATCACGCTGGTTGCGATCCAGTCAGTCATCAATTTGATCAATGACTGGAACGCCGATCCGGCCAGCTTGCGTACCCCCGAAGTTGACGAAGACGAAATCGAAGCGATCAAACGGTCCCTTGGCCAAGATGTGGAGTCTAAATAATGGATATCGGCACAATTTCACTGATCGTAATGCTGGCGCTGATCGCGCTTTTGGCGATTGGTATGCCGCTGGGTTTTGCCTCTGCTGTGTTGGCCGTCGCCGTTTTGGTGATGAAATTTGAACCTGCGTTAATCACGAATCCGATGTCGTTCGGTGATGGGATGCTGACGGGGCGGCCGGGGACGGGCGCGCTAAACCTGATGCAGAATAAAATATACGGGCTTTTAACGGACTATGTCCTGATATCGATCCCGTTGTTCATCTTTATGGCGTCGCTGCTGGAACGATCCGGCGTGGCGAAAACCATGTATGATTCCCTATCGATGTGGCTGAACCGAACCCGTGGTGGCATTGCGATTGTGACGTCGATCATGGCGGTGATCATGGCAGCGATGTCGGGGATCATCGGTGGTGAAGTCGTGTTGCTGGGTCTGATTGCCTTGCCGCAGATGCTACGGCTTGGGTATAATCAGAATCTTGCGATCGGGACGATTTGCGCCTCGGGTAGCTTGGGCACGATGATCCCGCCATCCATTGTTTTAATCATCTACGGGTTGATCACTGAAACCTCGATCAAGGCGCTGTTCACCGCATCGTTTGTCCCGGGCTTTATGCTGGCCAGTTTCATTATCATCTACATTATTGTGCGCACGCAGATCCGACCCCAAGACGCGCCTCTGCCTGATCCGGTACCCGGTGACCCGGTTGGACGTGAAAAGGCGGGCTTGTTTTTTGCATTCCTGAACGTGCTGCTGATTGCAGGCGCGGTGGTGTTGTTTGTTCGTGCGGGGTTCATCGAATTCTCGGGGCAGAATGCGGCCAACGATGGTGACCCTTACGCATTGGCATCGACCGGCGCGATGATGAAATTGGGCTTGGTCATTGCGGCAGCTTTGGGCGTTGCGTTCTTTGCATTTGGCAAGGAACGATCCGCGCGCGGCTGGAAATTGGGCAAAGGTTTGGTTCCACCAATCATCGTGATTGGTGTCGTTCTTGGGTCTATTTACGGCGGTATCACGGGCATTACCGAAGCCGCCGGAATGGGTGCGTTAGCGGTATTCCTGATTGCGGTTTTGCTGCACTACACGACCGAAGAATGGGTGGCGTTGGCCCGCAGTCGTGCAGCGCGCATCGCGATGATTGCAGGGGCTGTGTTGGTGGTTGCAATCATCGCACCGATGATCTTGATCCCGAATTCGGAGCTTAAGGGCGAGATGCGGTTTATGATCATCTCTATCGCGATTTTCACTGCAATCCTTCTCATCGAAGACATGCGTGATCTGTTGTGGGACGCCTTACTGCGCACGATGAAATCCACCGGCACGATCATCTGGGTGACCATCGGTGCGGCGACCTTGGCGGGGGCCTATACTGTTGCGGGTGGCCCCGATTACATCGCCAACCTTATCATTGGAGCGGAGCTGCCAACGATGGGTATTATCCTCGCGATGATGCTGATCTTGTTGTTCATGGGTGCGTTCATGGATTGGGTTGGCATCGTGCTGCTGATCATCCCTGTGTTCTTGCCGATTGTGCGCCGCTTGCCGATTGATGAAATTGGGTATTTTGGCGAATTGGAACCCAAAAACGTTGCGATCTGGTTTGGCGTCGTCTTCTGCATGAACATGCAGGTTAGTTTCCTATCGCCACCGTTCGGTCCGGCCGCGTTCTATCTGAAATCGGTGGCCCCACCGCACATCAGCCTGACAGATATCTTCAAAGGGTTCCTGCCGTTTATTGGTATCCAACTCTGTGCGCTGACAGTCCTATTGATCTGGCCATCGATCGTCGAAGTGTTGCTGTGATGTTGATACCTGAACAAATCGCGCAGTTCGAAAGCCAAGGGTATTTGGTTGTGCCTGATGTATTGCCTTTGGCCGTGCTTGAAAACGTACGAACCGAGTACAGCGCGTTGATGGACCGGTTGTATGCGGGTTGGCATGCAGAGGGTCGCGTGCCACCGCCAATTGGCCTCGATTTCTGGGGCAAGTTGCTAGAGGCGTACAAGGCCAAATGCGACTATTTTCAGCCAATGGATATCTCGCTGCCGGGTGACCAGATCACAGCGGACACGCCGTTTCATTTTGGTCCGGCGGTGTTCGACATGCTGACGGCGCCGTCATTGCTGGACAAAGTCGAGCAGCTTTTGGGCGGCGAACTGACCAGCAATCCGATCCAACATGTGCGCATAAAACCACCCGTTACTGCGCTGAAATCCGACGAAATTCGCGCACACATCGCGGCAACTGATTGGCATCAAGATCGCGCCGTTGCGCTGGCGGATGCAGACGACACGCAGATGGTTACGGTGTGGTTGGCGATCACGGATGCGACGGTCGAAAACGGTTGCTTGCAGGTTCAAGCCAAGACGCCAGACCAAACGATGCTGCCGCATTGTCCGCGCACGCAAACGGGCATAGCCGAAGGGTTCGTGGACGAGGCAAATGGCATCCCGCTGCCCGTCAAAGCAGGGGGCGCTGTGTTCTTTCATCCGCTCACGCCGCACGGATCGTTGTCAAACCAGACGGAAAAATTTCGCTGGTCTTTTGACATTCGATTTAACGTGACAGACCAGCCCACAGGTCGCAGCCATTTTCCTGAATTTGTCGCCCGTTCACGCGACAATCCCGAAACCGAACTGCGCGACTGGGTCGAGTGGAAAACAAAGTGGGAAGACGCCCGCGCGCATCTTTCCAATGCCCCACATACCGATATTCACCGATGGTCATCCGACGCGCCCTTCTGCGCTTAAACCGAAAGCAAGCTCATGGATTTTGTTCGTCTTGATCGCGCCGATAACGTGGTCACAGCCACGCGCCCGCTAGAGGGTGGCGTTGCGATTGAAAGCACCAAAACCCGCGCGTTGATCCCGTCTGGTCACAAGGTGGCGGTGGTCGATATTGCGTCCGGTACTACGGTGCGCAAATACGCGCAATTGATTGGCTATGCGTCGACGGACATCGCGGCAGGTGATCACGTGCACACGCATAATGTGGAATTCCGAAATACGGACATGGCCTATGAATTTTCGACCGATTTGCGCCCGGTGACACCAACCAGTGGCGACACATTCATGGGCTATCGACGCGAAAATGGCCGCGTTGGCACGCGTAATTACATCGCAATTGTGACGTCGGTGAATTGCTCTGCAACCGCCGCGCGGATGATTGCGGATCACTTTACCCCCGACGTTTTGGCCGACTATCCCACCGTGGACGGCGTTGCGGCATTTGTGCACGGCACAGGGTGCGGCATGGCAGACAATGGCGATGGCTTTGAGGCCTTGCAGCGCGTCATGTGGGGCTATGCGAAACATCCAAATCACGCGGGCGTCTTGATGGTTGGTCTGGGCTGCGAGATGAACCAGATTGATTGGCTGCTTGAGGCGTATGGTCTGAAACAGGGCCCGCTGTTTCACACTATGAATATTCAGAATGTCGCGGGTTTGCGGCGCACGGTTGAACTCGGGATCAAAAAGGTCGCGGCGATGCTGCCTTTGGCAAACCTTGCAACCCGTACCGAGTGCCCCGCATCCGAGCTGATGGTCGCCCTGCAATGTGGTGGATCGGATGCGTGGTCTGGCGTTACGGCGAACCCGGCGTTGGGCTACGCTTGCGATTTGCTGGCGGCCCAAGGTGGCACTGGTGTGCTGGCCGAAACCCCTGAGATTTATGGCGCTGAACATTTGCTGACCCGTCGTGCGATTGACCGCAGCACAGGCGACAAACTGATCGGCCTGATTGACTGGTGGCAGGACTACACGACGCGCAACAATGGTTCGATGGACAACAACCCGTCACCCGGAAATAAAAAGGGTGGCCTGACCACGATCCTCGAGAAATCTTTGGGGGCCGCCGCCAAGGGTGGCACGTCGCCGTTGATGGGCGTCTACAAATACGCAGAACCTGTGACAGCGCGCGGTTTCACCTTTATGGACAGCCCCGGCTACGATCCGGCGTCTGTCACGGGGCAGATCGCATCGGGCTGCAATTTGGTGTGTTTCACGACCGGACGGGGGTCTGCATTCGGGTCCAAACCAGCCCCAACAATCAAGGTCGCGACGAATTCCGAGATGGCAAAACGCATGTCCGAAGACATGGACGTAGACGCAGGCACGATCCTGACCCAAGGCGTCAGCGTCGAGGAAAAGGGGCGTGAAATTTACGAAATGTTCCTGAGCGTCGCCTCTGGCGAGGTCAGCAAATCCGAAGCTCAGGGTCTTGGCGACTATGAATTCGTGCCATGGCAAATTGGAGCCGTGATGTGAAACGGATCTTGGTTGTTGGCGGCGGGCTAATTGGCATCCGCCATGTCGAGGCCGTGCAGGCGCACGCCGGTTGTGTCTGGGTCGGTTTGGTCGATCCGGATGCGTCGATGGGTGCCGATTTTGCGGACATGAAGGATGTGGTCGAGCCAGTGGACGGTGTGATCATTGCGACACCAACGCATCTGCACAGCGCGCACGGAATTCAAGCGGCGCAACGCGGTTGGCACGTGCTGATCGAAAAACCAGTGGCGGATGATTTGCAAGGCGCGCGCCGTTTGGAAACCGCCGTGAAGCACGCCAAAATCGGCTCGCTTGTTGGTCATCATCGCCGTTATCACGCGCCCGTTCAGCAGCTAAAGCAGGTGATCGCAGAGGGCATGATCGGCACGGTTGTCGCCGCGAACGTCATCTGGGCCATGCGCAAACCGGACGACTATTTTGAGGGCAATTGGCGCACCGCTGGTGGCAGTCCTGTGATGATCAACCTTGTGCACGACATTGATATTTTGCGGTTTGTGATCGGCGAAATTTCCAACACGGCGTCGATCCGCGGCAAAGGTCTGCGCGGCAAGGATCGCATCGAAAGCGGTGCAATTGCGCTGGCGTTTGAAAATGGTGCAACGGGTACGATCAGCTTTGCCGACAATGCGGCCACGCCTTGGGGGTTTGAGGCAGGTACAGGTGAAAACCCCAACATCGGAACCACGCATCAAGACATGATGTGGATAATGGGGACCAAGGGGGCGATCAGCTTTCCGTCAATGACGGTTTGGTCCGGTCAGCACTGGGGAAATGCCGCGCAGGTGCGCCCGATTTTGGTTGCCAAAAATAGCGTGCCGCCTTTGACCGCGCAGTTAGATCTTTTCATCGACGTGATGAACGGTGCGCCGCCTCTGATTGATGTTGCTGATGCGACGCGCACGTTGGAAATCGCTTTGAATATCGAAGAACAATTGTCGGCCTGAAATTGCCGCTTCACAGACACTCACAAACATGAGAAATCAGATGAGCAAACCAACAATCGGATTTATCGGCCTTGGCCTAATGGGCGCTGCAATGGTCGGCCGCCTTCAGGATCAGGGCTATAGCCTGACCGTGATGGCCAACCGTTCGCGCCCGAATGTGGATGCCGCGATCGCCCGTGGCGCCACCGAAGTTTCCACTGCACGCGACGTGGCCGCTGCCAGCGATGTGATCATGTTGTGCATGGACACCAGCGCCAGTGTCGAGGGCCGCATGCGCGGTGCGGATGGCGTTATCGCGGGCCTGAAACCTGGCGCAACGGTTGTGGATTTCGGTACGTCTTTGCCTGGATCAACGCGGGCGTTGGGCATCGAAGTCGAAGCCGCTGGTGGTCACTATCTGGACGCCCCATTGGGCCGCACGCCAGCACACGCAAAAGACGGTTTGCTGAACATCATGACGGCAGGTGACAAAGACGCCTTTGCCGCGGTTGAACCCGTGTTGAAAGACCTTGGTGAGAACGTCTTTCATCTTGGTGATTTGGGATCTGGCCACACAATCAAACTGATCAATAATTTCTTTGGAATGACCGTCGCAAATGCCATGTCCGAAGCGTTCGCGATGGCCGATGTTGCTGGCATTGATCGTGGCCAAATGTATGACGTGATGGCCGCCGGTCCGTTGCGGTCAGGCATGATGGATTTCGTCAAGGCGTACGGCGTCGACAAAGACCCGAGCATGCTGGAATTCGCGATCAAGAACGCTGCCAAGGACGTCGGGTACTACGCCCAAATGGCGAAAGACGCAGGCGTCGACAGCATCATGTCGCAAGGCCCGCTGACTGCGTTAGAGCAAGCCCGCGATTCAGGTCAAGGCGACGAAATGGTCAGCCAGATGGTCGATTTCTACGCCAAGCGGTTCGCCAAATAATCCATGGCGGTTCTGGCGCAAAGCATAGAAGACAAGCCACGCCTCGGCATCATTTTGATGCTTGGGGCGTGGTTTCTGTTTTCGCTGGTCGACACGGGGGCCAAGTGGCTTGCCGTGGCCGGTTTGCCTGCGTTTCAGCTGGCATTCATGCGATATGCGGGTCATTTTGTGATTTCGATTGGGGCCATTGCCAAGGATGGCATCAGCCGTGATCGCTTCCAAACCAGTCACAAATGGCAGGTCATTAGTCGCGCGCTTTTGTTGGTGTCCGCGACCTTGTCGAACTTTTACATTCTGCAATTTTTGCCGCTAACTATTGTTTCGGCGATTATATTTTCCAGTCCCGTCATCGTGTGCTTTCTGTCGATCTACGTGCTGAAGGAACCAGTTGGCCCGTGGCGCTGGTTCGCGATTACCCTCGGCTTTGTCGGCGTTTTGATTGTGGTGCGACCCTTTGGCGAGGATTTCCATTTTGCGATGGGTTTGGTGATTTATCAAGCCACGGCGCTGGCGCTTTATTCGATTATGACGCGTCGTTTGGCCGGCATTGTGGCCGTGGACACACAGCAGTTTTACATGGGGCTGGTCGGTACGTCTGTGTTGCTGCCTTTTGCGATTTGGACATGGCAATCGCCCCAGACATTTATTGGTTGGATCGTGCTGATTGGACTTGGCATATTGGGTTGGGCGGGGCATCAGTTGCTCACGAATGCGCACCGGTTTGGAACAGCAAATACGCTGATGCCATACACGTATTCGTTTATGATTTATGTCTCGTTTTGGGGCTATTTTGTGTTTGGCGATGTGCCGGACCAATGGACGGTTTTGGGCGCACTTGTGATCATTGGATCGGGGCTCATCATTTGGAAACGGGAGCAAAGCTAATGCGCATCGCGTGTATCGGAGAAGCCATGATCGAGCTGTCCATGGCGGGCGAAGCGGCACATGTCGGTGTGGCAGGTGACACGCTAAATACGGCGATTTATTTGCACAGGTCAGCGCCTGAATTGCAGGTCGATTACGTGACGAATTTGGGGGATGATCCGTTTTCTGATCAGATCAAAACGTTTATCGCCAATCAAAATATTGGAACAGATGCGATCACGATGGTGCCCGGCGCGTCGCCCGGTCTGTACGCAATCACGACCAGCGAAACGGGCGAACGGTCGTTCACGTATTGGCGCAGTGCGTCTGCAGCGCGGGGCATGTTTCAAGCCGGAGATACCTGCAATTTCAGCAGTCTGTCTCAGTACAATGCGGTGTATTTGTCCGGCATTTCGATGGCGATTTTACCGCATCCCGTACGTTTGGCGTTGATCGAATGGTTTCAGGATTCTGACGTTCAGGTGATTTACGACAGCAACTATCGCCCGCGATTGTGGGAAGACGCAGACACCGCGCGCAAGGTGACGACCGCAATGTGGGCGCGCGCAGATATTGCGTTGCCGTCAATAGATGACGAGATGGAATTGTTTGAAGAAACGGCTGATCAAGTCACAGCCCGCTTCGCAAAACACCAAGGAACTGGCGCGTTAAAACGCTCGGCTTTGGGGCCATTGTCTTTGGGCGTACCTGTCCAGCAGGATTACATGCCGGCACCCAGTGTGGTGGATACAACAGCAGCCGGAGACAGCTTTAATGGCGGATACCTAGGGTCTCTTTTGTTGGATTCAACGCAGGCTGATGCGTTGATGGCGGGGCACAATTGTGCTGCGAAGGTCGTGCAATATCGTGGGGCGATTATTCCTGCATAAGCGGGTGCAGGTCCACAGCATTCACAAGTTTTAGCAGCTCAAAAACCGGATCGTTTGATTGCACAGCGTGTGCGATTTGATGTGCTTTAGGATCATCCAAAATGAGTCCTTCACGGGTCTCTTCGATGCAGAAATTGATCCAGCTTTTGAGCCCATGCACCAGCGCATCAGCAGGTTCACCCATTTCCAAAAGATCTCTGATTGTTTCGATAAAACGGTACGGTGTTTTCTGACTTCCATCCATCGCGATTTGGCGCAGGGCATGGCGCAATTCCGGATTTTCGAACCGCTTGACCAAAGCACTTGCATAAGCGCCGGACGGGTCATTTGCCCCGATGGGCAAGGTCTTGGTCGCTTCGTTCATCAGGGTTAACACGCGGTCATGCAGCACTGGATCAGCAATTGCTTGGTGCACAAATTCATGGCCGCGCGCGATGCCGCTATAGGCCAGCAACGAATGCGCCCCGTTTAACATGCGGATTTTGCGCAGCTCGTGCGGGGCGACATCGCGCACAAATTGCACATCTGGCCAGTCGGGGCGTTGGCCTGCGAAATCATCCTCAATGACCCACTCGCGAAAAGGTTCCGTTGGCACGGCCATCGGGTCATTCAAGGCATTGCGCAAGGCATCGGTCGTTGCAGGCGTGATCCGGTCGACCATCGCGTTGGGGAAAGTGAACAACGACCAGTCGAGCGTTAGATGCGCGGCTTTTGCGAACTGTTTTACGGCTCGTTTCAAGGCTTGTCCGTTTGCTATCCGATTGTCGCACGACAGAATGGTCACGGGTGTCGTGCGCGTCGAAAGGCCAAAGGCCAGATAGCTGATCAAGGTGGACGGCGCTTGTGTTTTCAGGTCCTGCGCAATCGCGGAATCCGACAAATCGAGCTGCCCGTTCGCATCCAGATGATAGCCTTTTTCCGTCACTGTGGCCGAGATTATGTCTGCGCTGTTGATGCCATCCAACACTGCGTGGGGATCTTCGGGTGCGACGAGAATATTGCGCAAAATAGTGATCTTTTTGGGGCCGATCCCCTGCACACCAAGGGTGTACCCAAAGCCTTGTTTCGCCAGTCTGTTGCGGGTTTCGGCACTGCGTAGACTTACACCCACCACGTCCCACTGACCTGCATCGGCAGTGTAATCCAACAGGTGCGCGCGGGCGAAGTTGCCCAATCCAAAGTGTAAAATCCGGCCCATCAGGGTGCCAATCCATAAGCGTCACGCGCCAGATCAGTCGCCAGCATTTGTGCCAGTTCCGCCGCATCTTTTGCGCCAAAATATCCGCGGTTCATCTGCTGTGCCAAATGATCGGCAACGCCGCGCCGCCACAAATCATGGCGGGCAGGGATCGACATGAACGCCCGTGTGTCATCGTTAAAGCCAGCCAAATTGTGATAGCCTGCCGTCTCAACAACCTGATCAAAATACCGTGCAATGCCGGCTGGACTGTCATGAAACCACCACGGGGGTCCGATGCGTAGCGCAGGCCAATGTCCCGCCATAGGCGCAAGTTCGCGGGCATATGTTGTTTCATCCAGCGTGAACAAGATCAGCTTGAAATCAGGTGTATTTCCGACCCGATTTAACAGAGCCTCAAGCCCGCGCACCCAATCCACAGCTACAGGAATGTCGGCGCCTTTGTCGCGCCCAAAATCTCGGAGGACACCTGAATTTGTGTTGCGCCGCGATCCACCGTGTATCTGCATCGTCAGCCCATCTTCGACAGACATTTGCGCCATTTCAATCAGCATATGACCGTAGAATTTGGCGGCATCTGCTGGTGTCGCGTTACTCTTGCAAAGCTTTTGATACAGCTCTTCGGGGTGATCAATCCACTCGGTATGGACGACTTCGATTGCGTGATCCGTGGCTGTGGTACCCATCATTGCAAAGAACGCGCGGCGTTTGCGAAGTGCCGCGAGATAGCCGTCAAAATCACCAGTATCAGTGCCTGTCAGTTGCCCAAGATGCCTCACGTTCTCCACAAAATCTGGGTCGCTTGGGTCTAGCACGCTATCTGGCCTGAACGTAGGAATCACGCGCCCGTTCCATGGGCTATCAGCGATCATTTGATGATGCTCAAGCGTGTCTAAAGCACCGTCTGTGGTCGCCAACACTTCGATTCCAAAGCGGTCGAACAACGCACGAGGTCGGTGATCGTCCTGCGCCAAAAGTTCTGCGATTTGGTCGTAAATCTGATCTGCTGTTTCAACGGAAAGCGGTGTTGAGATGTTCAATGTTTCGCGCAAAACATAGTTAATCCATAGCCGTGACGGCGTGCCTAAAAACAGATGCCAATGGGCGGCAAACAGGCGAAAAACATCACGGGGCTTTGTGGTTTTACCTGCCGCGCCAATCCCCAAGTTTGCCAACGGAACTCCTTGTGAATACAGCATCCGAAACACGTAATGGTCCGGTATCACCAACAGCTCGGCGGGGTTTGCAAATGGCGTATCCGAGGCGAACCACGCAGGATCGCAATGCCCATGTGGCGATACAATCGGCAAATTGGAGATGCCCTCGTACAGGTCTTGTGCTGGCCCGTGCAGTCTGTACATTTTGATGGCTCCAATGGTGGCAATTACAGGGATTGCGCCTTGCATCTTGGCCCTGTGAACCGGCACAATCAAGTCAGGAAAAGGGGCCTGTATGAACATCGCATTGATAGGTTTGGGCATGGTTGCAGACACCCACGTCGCGGCGATCCGCACGTCCGCGCAGAACCTGAACCTGTCGTGTGTTTTGGGGCGGGATGCCGGGCGCACGCGGGCGTTTGCGGATAAAATTGGCGCACGCGTGGCTGATACAATCGAAGATATTGCGCAGGAAACGTCCATCGACTTTGCAATTGTTGCAACACCCCCAAATGCGCGGATTGAAATCGTTCGCGCGTTAGCGGCTGCGGGCAAGCCAGTCTTGATGGAAAAACCGGTTGAGCGGACGTTGCAGGTTGCCACTGAAATCGTAGAGCTGTGTGAGGCTGCGAATGTTCCGCTTGGGATCGTGTTTCAGCATCGCGCTCGTGCGGCCTCGATTGCCTTGAAGCAAGCAATTGATGCGGATGTCCTGGGTGACCTTGCGACGGTGGAATTGCGTATTCCGTGGTGGCGGGATCAAAGCTATTATGACGCGCCCGGGCGCGGCAGTTTTGGGCGTGACGGCGGTGGTGTGATGATCAGCCAAGCGATCCATACTCTGGATTTGGCGGCGTGGTTGGTTGGGCCGATTGCGACAGCACAAGCGCTCATGCGCACCACGCCTTTGCACCATCTAGAAGCCGAGGATTGGGTAGGCGCATTGTTCGAATTCGAAAACGGCGCGTGCGGTTCGTTGATGGCCAGCACCGCGGCGTTTCCCGGACAGGCCGAAAGCATCGTGATCCAAGGCAGCAAGGCGGCAGCACATTTGGCTTCTGGCGTTTTGACGTTGCACCATCTTGATGGTCGAACCGAAGAATTTGGCGCAAACGCCAGCACCGGTGGCGGCGCGGACCCAATCGCGTTCACCCATGCGTGGCACCAATCGGTGATCGAAGATTTCGCGCAAGCTGTCAAAAACGGCGGCAGCCCAATGGCGAGCGGACGACAAGCTTTGCACGTTCACGCCGTCATCGACGCAATGGAACGCGCCAGCAAAACCGGCCATCGCACGGAGGTGCCCAAAACATGACACTGACGTGTGTGGCCCTTGGGCTGGATCATCGGCACATCTATGGGATGACGGAAAACATGGAAAAGGCCGGCGTTCCCTGTCTTGGATATTGGACCCAAGGTGCGCCGGAAACGCTGGATGGCTATCAAAAACGCTTCCCTGATCTGCCACGCTTCGCGACGCTGGAACAGGCGCTTTCATGTGGTGCAGATCTTGCGTTGGTGTCTGCCATTCCTGCGGATCGTGCCGATTTAACGATCAAAGCGATGCAGCGCGGTATGGACGTAATGAGCGATAAACCGGGATGCACGACGCTCGATCAATTGGCGCTCATTCGGGAATGTGTTGCGCAAACCGGGCGCATTTGGTCGGCCAACTTTTCCGAACGTTTCGAAGTGCCGGCTGTGACGCGCGCGGATGAATTGGCGGCCGCAGGCGCTATCGGTCGGGTCGTGCAAACCGTGGGTTTGGGGCCGCATCGGTTGAACCGCGCAACACGTCCTGATTGGTTTTTTGAGCGCGCGCAATTTGGCGGCATTTTGACTGATATTGCATCGCATCAAATTGATCAATTTTTGCATTTTACAGGCTCTAACACAGCTGAAATTACCAATGCGTTTGTCGCAAACTATGCCAATTCGAAGGACCCTCAGTTGCAGGATTTTGGTGAAATTTCTTTGCGCTCCGATCAAGGTACTGGCTACATTCGGGTCGATTGGTTTACGCCGGACGCATTGCCGACTTGGAGTGACGGGCGCCTGACGATCCTTGGAACCGAAGGCTACATAGAGCTGCGTAAATACACGGATGTCGGTGGTGCAGATGGCACGGATCACCTGATTTTGGTCAACCAAGACCGCTGCGAAAAGATCAACGTTTCCGATGCAGGTTTGCCGTATTTTACGCACCTTGCACACGACATCGAACACCGGACCGAAACGGCGATGACGCAGGCGCATTGCTTTGCTGTCATGGAGCTGGCCTTGCGGGCGCAAGAAATGGCGGAGGCACAATGATCCGCGTTGCGATCCTTGGTGCTGGCATCGGTCGCGAACACCTCGCGGCGTTGCGTCAATTGCCAGACCAGTTTCAGGTCGCGATGGTCGTGGATCACGATGCCGCTCGGATCGAGGAAATTCGCGAGCGCGATAGTTTTGCGGCAGTCGATAAAATCGAAACCGCATTGGCCGATCCGAACATCGACGTCATCGACGTTTGCCTGCCCCCGCACCTGCATGTGGAAACGACGATTGCAGCCTTGAACGCAGGCAAGCATGTTGTTTGCGAAAAGCCTTTGGCGACCTCACTGGCGGATGTGGAGCGGATCAAAACAGCAGCGATTTCTAACACACGCCATGTGTTCCCGGTGTTTCAATATCGGTGGGGTCCATCGCTTTCTCAGCTGCGCCATTTGATGGCAAATGGATTGACTGGGCAGCCACAAATGGCCGCGTTAGAGACACACTGGTCACGTGGAGCAGACTACTACGCTGCCCCTTGGCGCGGCACTTGGGCAGGTGAACGCGGTGGCGCTGTCTTGGGTCATGCCATCCATAACCACGACTTATTGACCCATATCATGGGGCCCGTTTCCAAGGTTTCAGCCATGGTTGCGACACGCATCAATCCGATCGAAACCGAGGACTGCGCCGCCATCACTTTCGAGATGGAAAACGGTGCGTTGTGTACCAGTAACATCACGCTAGGTGCGGCTGGGGATCAAACGCGACTGCGCTTTGTGTTCGAACATTTGACCGCAACATCAGGCGATGCACCCTACGCACCAGGTGCAGATCCGTGGACGTTTTCCGCGCGTGACCCTAGCGATCAGGTGGCGATCGATACGGCGTTAGCAGAAGTTCCCGACCAACCAATCGGCTTCGTTAGTTTCTTTGCTGAAATGGCAAAAGCGATTGCGGGCCTGCCCAGCGATACGATCCATTTTGCAGATGGTGCGCGGTCAGCTGAACTGGTCACCGCGATCTATCATTCTGCACGCAATGGTGGCCGTGTTAAGCTGCCCATCACCCCCGATCACCCGCTTTTTGAAGGATGGCTACCATGAAACAATGTTGGCGTTGGTTTGGGCCTGATGACCCGATTGCTTTGTCTGATTTACACCATATCGGGGTGCAAGGAATTGTCACTGCGTTGCATCAATTGCCGCCCGGCCAGCCGTGGACAGAAGGCGATATTGCTGCCCGTCAAGCCGTACTGGCGCACGCGGGATACAACTGGGATGTGGTCGAAAGCCTGCCAGTTTCAGAAGGAATCAAGACGCAAGCGCCCGAGGCATCCGCGCACATCGCGTCCTATATTTCCAGCCTGCATGCTTTGGCCGCACGAGGCATAGAAACCGTTTGCTACAACTTTATGCCGATCCTTGACTGGACACGGACGTCACTGCGCGCACCGCAACCGCATGGTGGTGCGGCGATGCTGTTTGATCTGGTGGATTTTGCGGTGTTTGACCTACATATTTTGCGCCGCGGCAGCGCACCGTCGGACTATCCGCAAGAGGTGACAGACGAAGCAACTCGCCGGTTTTCTGCCATGTCAGACACTGAAAAGACGACCCTTCAGCACAACATTACCGCTGGTTTGCCCGGCTCCAATGATCAATGGAGCGTGGACGACGTGCGCGCCCTGCTTGGCACCTACGATGGGATCACACCTGACCGTCTGCGCGCGCATCTGATCGACTTTTTGGCCGAGGTTGCACCTGTCGCCCAAAGCCTTGGAATGCGGTTGTGTTGTCACCCTGATGATCCACCGTTTTCGTTGCTTGGTCTGCCGCGTGTCATGTCCAGCACGCAGGACTACGGCGCAGTTTGGAATGCAGTGGATGTTCCGGCCAACGGGGCGACATTGTGCACAGGATCGCTAGGTGTTGTGTCCAGTTTCGATGGTCCGGAATTTGTGCGAAGCCACGGATCGCGGATTCACTTTGCACATTTGCGCAACACGACACGTACGAACAGCCTTGATCCGCAGCGCCCGAATTTTTTCGAGGCTCCGCACTTAGAAGGGGACACCGATATGGTTGGTACGGTCCGTGCTTTGATGGCCGAACAAAAGCGCCGCAAAATCGAGGGACGTAGTGATTGGCAAATCCCGATGCGCCCTGATCACGGGCAGGAATTGCTGAGCGATCTTGGCGGGCACAGCACGCCCGGCTATCCATTGATTGGGCGGATGCGCGGGCTGGCTGAGCTGCGTGGAATAATGGCGAGCGTCTAGCGAACGACGTGCACCGAACAGGTTGCGTGGCGCACGACGCGGGCAGCGTTGGGGCCTAGCAGATAGTCTGAAATGTCCGCCTTATGCGCCCCGACAACGATCAACGACGCGCCGGTTTTTTTGGCGAGGTTCAACACTTCTTCGTAGGCGCGGCCCGTTGCGATGACATGGCGCACTTTGGCGTTTTGATCGGCGTCCAAGGCTTTGGTCACCAGCGCGTTGAGGTGTTCCTTTGCTTCGGCCACCATTTTTTCGTGGTGGTCTTCGCTAAAGAATGAGCTGACTTGGCTCATCCCGAAATCCGGGACAACAGCGATCACATCGAGCTGCGCGTTGTCCAAAGCGGCCAGTTGCGCGGCTTTTCGGATGGCTTTGATATCGTCGTCACCGTTGCTGACGTCGACGGCACATAAAACAGAATTGGTCATGCTGGAACTCCTGTCCGGGACATGCGGGCGCGTTGCAGGAATGCGATGAACATCAAGAAGATCAACGCGGGGATGAACACCAGTTCTTTTGGCATCTGATTTGCTGGCGCTTGGACTGATGCGATTTGTACCGGATCATCGCCGTAGAAATCAAAGCTGCTGAGGCTGTCCGAGAAAGGTGATCCAAAGGATGGTTCGTCCATTTTTGTGACCCCATCTTCGTTAAGCAACAACAGGCCGGACGCTGTCATGCGTTCGTCTGCTGATCCGGCCCCAACTGGCAACAGCAGCGTGGTTTCTTTGGTGTCGCCAGTGTCGAAATCGGGGCCAGAGATGATCAATCGTATCTCGTCGCCCTCCGATGCATTGCCAAGTGCTGTGGCGAATGCCGCAGGTTCAACTTGTTGGAACGGTGGTTGGATGCGGTCCATCACAAAGTCAGGCCGGAACAGTGCGAATGCGACCAGGACCAAAGCGACGCTTTCGTAGATGCGGCTTTTGGTCAGGAACCAACCCATGGTTCCTGCGGTGAACACCAGGATCGCGATTGAGGCGGTTATGAACACAAGTATCCCTTGGACCCAACTGACGTTTATCAACAACAGGCCGGTGTTAAAGATGAACACAAACGGCAGGGCCACGGTGCGCAAGCTGTAGAAGAATGCGACGAAACCGGTTTTGATCGCATCGCCACCAGACACGGCAGCAGCGGCAAAGCTGGCAAGCCCGACAGGCGGGGTCACGTCAGCCATGATGCCAAAGTAGAACACGAACAGGTGCACCGCGATCAGTGGCACGATCAGCCCCGATTGCGCACCAAGTTCGACAACAACTCCCGCCATCAAAGACGACACAACGATGTAGTTCGCGGTGGTCGGTAGCCCCATCCCAAGGATCAGGGACAACAGCCCGACCATCACCAGCATCAAAATCAGATTGCCGCCTGACAGAAATTCAACCAGATCGGCCATGACTTGACCCACACCTGTTAGGGTCACGGTGCCGACAATCACGCCAGCAGTGGCCATTGCGAGGCCGCTGCCGATCATGTTGCGCGCGCCGTCGATCAGGCCTTGGATCAAGTCGCCAAGACCTTGGCTAAACGCATTGGCCATGTCGTTTTGACCACGAAAGATCGCCTTGAGCGGACGCTGTGTCAGCAAGATCACGAACAACAGCATCGTAGCCCAGAAGGCGGACAAGCCGGGTGATTTCTGTTCGATCATCAAGAAGTAGACCAGCACGATGATCGGCAGCAAGAAATACAAACCGGACTTGTAGATTTCACCAACGACGGGCAGTTCGACTTCTTCTGCGTTGGGATCGTCAGGCTCCAGATCAGGGACGCTAGAGGCGAGGTACAACAGACCCGCGTAGGCCACAAAGATCAGGACGGACATCACAACTGCTGAGGCGTCACCTGCCGCTGCCGCAACCCAACCGACGGGGTATTGCACGCCGTAACAAAGGGCTGCGAAGCCGACAAAGAATGCCATCATTCCACCTGTCAATCGCAGAGTAAAAATGGACCAGATCGCGGCGTAAAAAGGGGCCATTGCGTTTGATGTTGTGCGGCGCTTTGGCGCGCGTGCTCGTCACAAAGCTGAAGCGTGGCAAAGC
>JAQXDI010000071.1 GCA_029251465.1 Ascidiaceihabitans sp. | reverse complement strand
GTTTTTCCTCCACTTGTTAAAATACCTATTTTTTTTTTTTTTTTTTGATTATATACTATAGATTGATAAGATAAATTTTAAATTTTTATGAATAATAATTCAAATTTACTAGAAAAATTAAAAGAATATGAACAAGAACACTCAGATCTTGATCAAATTTTAATTCAACTACAAGAAAAACATACTGTTGATTTTTTGCAAATTCAGAGATTAAAAAAAAGAAAGTTAGTGCTTAAAGATAGAATTAATCATATACAAAACGAATAAGAGCTGCCGAAAGTTACTCTGACGTAATGCGCGCAGTAATGTATGATGTGGTTATGGAGCGTTGCTATGGTACAGTTTCGGTGAAGAACTGGCTTGATGAACCTAAAAGGTTCTCTTGAAGTTCGCTAAACTCTCGCGGAACAAGATCGGCGAGCGATGTTGCATCATGACAAACAAGCCGAATGATTCTACGAATTTTTGTACACGTGGTTCGGTAAAACCTGAACATCGAACGTAAAGCGGCGCTTTGACCTTTATCAAAGCGCCGCCTTTTATCTTGTCATGTGGTCAATTTAGGCCATATCAAACCGATCCAATTCCATCACTTTCGTCCAAGCTTTGACAAACCCGTTCACAAACGCAGCGTCTGCGTCCGCACTTGCGTAGACTTCAGCGATGGCGCGCAATTGCGAGTGCGATCCAAAGACCAGATCGACGCGTGAGCCTGTCCATTTGGCCGCCCCGCTAGTGCGATCTGTACCCTCAAACGTGGCTTTGTCGTCCGTCGCGGTCCAAACCGTGCCCATGTCCAGCAAATTAACGAAGAAATCGTTGCTGAGCGTGCCAACACGGTCGGTAAATACACCACGTGTGTCGCCGTCTTGGTTTGCGCCCAAAACGCGCAGGCCACCAATCAATAGCGTCATTTCTGGTGCTGTCAGGGTCAACAATTGCGCGCGATCGACCAACAATTCTTCGGCTGAGATGGTAAAGTCTTTCTGCATGTAGTTGCGGAAACCATCTGCTTGCGGCTCTAGCATTGCGAATGAATCGACTTCGGTTTGCTCTTGTGTTGCATCGCCGCGACCCGGTGTGAACGGCACGGTTACGTCATGCCCACCTGCTTTGGCCGCAGCTTCAACTGCTGCAGAACCGGCCAGAACGATCAGATCAGCCATCGAGATGTGCTTGGATCCGGAGTTGAATTCGGCTTGGATAGCTTCCAAAGCGGTCAAAACCTTGGCCAATTGTGCCGGTTGATTAACGTCCCAATCCTTTTGTGGGGTCAAACGCAAGTGCGCTCCATTGGCCCCACCACGTTTGTCAGATCCGCGGAACGTCGCGGCTGACGCCCACGCCGCACCAACCAATTCAGAGGTTGTCAGGTCAGATGCGAGGATCGTCGTTTTCAACGCAGCCACATCACCGTCCGTCACCAATTCATGGGTCGGAGCAGGGATTGGGTCTTGCCAGATCAGAATTTCGCTAGGCACTTCGTCACCGAGGTACAAATCAATCGGCCCCATATCGCGGTGCGTCAGTTTGAACCAAGCACGGGCAAATGCGTCGGCGAATTCTGCTGGATTTTCGTGGAACCGGCGCGAGATTTTTTCGTACGCGGGGTCCATGCGCATGGCCATGTCGGCCGTGGTCATCATCAGTTTGACCGGTGCGTCTGATCCGTCGACCTGTGGGGCGTGATCGTCGCCTTTTAGGTCAACGGCTTCCCAGATGTTTGCGCCGGATGGTGATTTTGTCAGCTGCCAGTCATAGCCAAACAGTACGTCGAAATAGCCGTTATCCCATTTGATCGGGTTGGCTGTCCACGGGCCCTCGACGCCGGATGTGGTTGTGTGCACACCCTTGCCGGATGCGAATTCGTTATGCCAACCAAGGCCTTGCGCCTCGATGGCTGCCCCTTCGGGTTCAACGCCAACAAGGGTCGGATCGCCTGCGCCGTGGGCTTTGCCGAACGTGTGACCGCCGGCAACCAAGGCGACGGTTTCTTTGTCGTTCATAGCCATGCGTGCGAATGTATCGCGGATGTCAAAGCCCGATGCGATTGGATCAGGGTTGCCATCTGGCCCTTCTGGGTTGACGTAAATCAGGCCCATTTGCACAGCGGCAAGCGGGTTTTCCATGTCACGTTCGCCCGAATAGCGGCTGTTCGGGTTGTCGGTTTCTGCCAACCATTCGGTTTCGGAACCCCAGTAGATGTCTTCTTCTGGTTCCCAAACATCAGCGCGACCGCCGCCAAATCCGAAGGTTTCAAAACCCATGGATTCCAGCGCGACATTGCCCGTCAAGATCATCAAGTCTGCCCAAGACAGCGCCTGGCCGTATTTCTGTTTGACGGGCCACAACAAACGACGTGCCTTGTCTAGGTTGCCGTTGTCTGGCCAGCTGTTCAGCGGGGCAAAGCGTTGTTGACCTGCACCTGCACCACCACGGCCATCTGCCGTGCGATATGTGCCGGCAGAGTGCCACGCCATACGAATAAAGAACGGGCCGTAGTGTCCGTAATCAGCTGGCCACCAATCTTGGCTGTCGGTCATCAAGGCTGTCAGGTCCGCTTTGACCGCAGCCAGATCGAGCGATTTAAATGCTTCTGCGTAGTCAAAATCGCCGCCCATCGGATCGGATTTTGCTGAATGCTGGTGCAACATTTTGACGTTCAGCTGGTTTGGCCACCAATCGCTGTTGGCTGTGCCGCGCAGTTTGGCCATCGTGCCGCCGCCGTGCATCACTGGGCATGTGCCGCCTGTATCATTTCCGTCCATTGCTGTCTCCGATCATGGGTTGGTCTTTGGCCTCGCGCAGGGCTGGGGCCATGAATCATTGTGGTAATCTTAGTGCTGAACGCCCGTGCGCCACCAGTCCTAGACACGCCATCTCGCGCATTTTTAAAAGGTGACACTTAGGTGAGCCGCAGATTCCCTGATGTTGGTTTACTAAATCAAATACATATGGTTAAGTTATATTTTCCTATAGTTGAGATAGGTTTTAATTATGTCGAACTTCACTCTAAAACAGCTGCGTTACTTTGAGGCCGTCGCCCGTCACGCGCATTTCGGGCGCGCCGCCGAGGCCTGTTCGATTTCGCAACCGGCGATTTCTGTGCAAATCAAAGAGTTAGAGGCAAATCTAGGCACCCCATTGTTTGAACGCGCAGCCCGTGCAGTGCGACTGACAGCTTTTGGATCAGAGTTTGGTGTACGTGTGCGCGAAATTCTACGGGCTGTGGACGAGCTGGAGGATTTTTCCAAAACGGCAAAAAATGGCCTGATTGGACGTTTGCGTTTGGGGGTGATTCCGACAATTGCGCCCTACCTTCTGCCGAACATTATCGCGCATCTTGGTCGCACCCATGACGGAATTGAGCTGCATGTGCGCGAAACCATGACCCATAAATTGATCCAGGAATTGTCTGACGGCTTGATTGATGCCGCAATCGTCGCCTTGCCGATCTCGGAATCAACGCTGACAGAAGTTCCGCTGTTTGACGAAGATTTTGTGCTGGTCCGTTCACACGCGCAGGCGACTGAACCGGTGCCTGATGCAGAAGGTCTCAAGAAAATGCGGCTTTTGTTGTTAGAAGAAGGGCATTGTTTTCGCGATCAAGCCTTGTCGTTTTGCAACATTCGCACAGCATTGCCGCGCGAAGGATTGGACGGCAGTTCATTGTCGACCTTGGTGCAATTGGTCGGCTCTGGCATTGGCGTCACGCTGATCCCCGACATGGCGGTCGCGGTCGAAACCCGGTCCGCACCTGTCTGCGTCGCACGTTTCGCGCAGCCCATACCGTCGCGTACGGTTGGCATGATCTGGCGCAAGAAAAGCCCGCTGGCCGAACAGTTGTTGCAGATTTCAGAGGTAGTGGCGCTGGCTGCAAAATTCAGGCAAGCTGACGTTAGCACGACCTAGTTTCAGGAACGCTTCAGATGGTCATCAAAATTGAAATGCTACGCTGTTTTCATTCCGTGGTTGATCACGGCAATCTGGCGCAAGCTGCCGAGGCGTTGGGGCGCACACCCTCTGCCGTGTCGATGATGCTCAAACAGTTCGAGGATCACATCGGCGCTCCGCTGTTTGAAAAGGGGCGTAAGGCGCGGCTGACAGCCCTTGGCCAAATGATCCACGCCGAGGCGCGGCGCGAATTGGTGCATTTTGATAAATCCGTCACGATGATCGACGCCTTGGCAAGGTCGCAGGCTGGCTTGGTGCGATTGGCCGTGACCCCGTCCGCCGCAAACACCGTTTTGCCGGCCGTGATCAGCCGTTTTGCAAGCAACCATCCCGGTGTGCGCATCGATTTGCGTGACATGGATTCAACAGCCGTGTTGCACGCGATGCAATCGGATCAGGCCGACATTGGTATCGCGACGTTGCCGGACACAGCGGGGTTGCAACGCTGGCCGCTTTTTGCGGATCATTTTGGCGTCGTGTGTCGGGCCGATCACCCGCTTGCCAAGGATTGGAACAACCTGACCTGGGCTGACTTCGTCGCGCACCGGTTTATCGCCAACGGGCTGTGTCACATGATCAAAGACGCGCAATTCGCGCCGATCTTGGCCGCATCCTTGATGACAGTTCCGACGACTGTGTCGTTGTTGGCGCTGGTGAACGCGGGCGTTGGCGTGACGTTACTGCCCGAGCGCGCGCTGCCGCCAACCTACCGCGATTTGGTGTTCTTGCCGCTCAAAGACAGCACGGCGCAGCGGCAGGTGGATGTGGTGACGCAACCGTTGCCGCAACTGTCGCCTGCGGTCCAAGCATTCGCAAAGCTACTTCAGGATTGCTGAAATTGACTTCAGTTTATTTCGATTGATTGAAATTCAAGAATCCCGCAAAATGGACACAATCAGTATAAAATAAAGGCGCATAGCGTGACAAAATCCTATCAGAATTACATCGGCGGCACTTGGGTGTCTGGCACCTCAGAGATCGAAAACCGCAACCCGTCGGATGTATCTGATCTGATTGGCCTTTATGCCCAAGCCAGCACGGATCAACTGGATCAAGCGCTAGACCAAGCACGTGTTGCGCAGGCCGAATGGGCCGCGACGGGGATCGAGAAAAAATACACAGTGTTGATGGCGATTGGCACCGAAATGATGGCGCGCGCCGAAGAACTGGGCACGCTGCTAGCCCGCGAAGAGGGCAAGCCGCTGGCCGAAGGCAAAGGCGAAGTCTATCGCGCCGGTCAGTTTTTCACCTACTACGCGGCTGAAACTCTGCGCCAAATGGGTGACACAGCCGATTCAACCCGCCCCGGCATCGAAATCGATGTGCGCCGCGAAGCGTTGGGCGTTGTCGCAATCATCTCGCCTTGGAATTTCCCAACGGCAACAGCATCCTGGAAGATCGCGCCAGCGCTGTGTTATGGCAACGCGGTTGTATGGAAACCGGCAAATGCGACACCCGCATCGGCTGTGGCCCTCACCGAAATCATCGCAAAACAAGACATACCTGCCGGTCTGTTCAACCTCGTGATGGGCGCGGGTTCTGAAATCGGTCAAGCCTTGGTCGAAAGCCCAAAGATCGACGGTATTTCGTTCACAGGTTCTGTTCCCGTGGGCAAAGGCCTCGCGCGCGCTGCGATCGAAAACCTGACCAAAATCCAGATGGAAATGGGCAGCAAAAACGCGTTGGCCGTGATGGATGACGCTGACATCGATTTAGCGGTTGCCATGGCTGCGGGCGGCGCGTTTGGCGGCACGGGCCAGAAATGCACGGCGTCGTCGCGCTTGGTTGTGCACGCCAGCATCCACGATGAATTTGTTGAAAAACTTATTAAGGCGACCCAAGCGATGAAGGTCGGGCACGCGCTGGACGCAGGCACGCAAATGGGCCCGGCTGTGTCCGCGCAGCAGTTGAAAGAGAACCTCGCCTACGTCGATTTGGGCAAATCCGAAGGGGCTGAGCTGGTCTGCGGTGGTGCCCGTCTTGAGATGCCAACCGAAGGGTTTTACATATCGCCGGGCGTGTTCGTCGGCGCGACCAACCAGATGCAGATCAACCGTGAAGAAATGTTCGCGCCATTGGCCGCTGTGATCAAAGTAGACAGCTACGCCGAGGCACTCGACACCGTGAACGACACCAATTTTGGCCTGACGGCAGGCATCATCACATCCAATTTGGCCCGCGCGACGCACTTTCGCCGCAACGCGCGCGCAGGCTGTGTGATGGTGAATTTGGCCACCGCGGGCACGGACTATCACGTGCCCTTTGGCGGGCGTGGCGACAGTTCATACGGCTCTCGCGAGCAGGGATCTTACGCCGCCGAATTCTACACCTCGGTTAAAACCGCCTACATCTCAAGCGGGACGCCAGATTGATGTTAATCGACAACCTGCAATACGCGCACTTCTCGCCCAAAATCTTTGAACAGATGCGGGCGGGGGGCGTGGATGCGGTGCATGTGACCATCGCCTATCACGAGAGCTTTCGTGAGATGATTTTGAACCTCGAACAGTGGAATCGTTGGTTCGAGGCGCATCCTGATCTGATCATGAAAGGGACCACAGCTGCCGATGTGCAGGTTGCCCATGACACCGTGCGTACGGCGATTTTCTTTGGATTTCAAAACCCTAGCCCGATTGAGGACGACATCGGCTTGGTCGAGATTTGCCACCAGTTGGGCATCCGTTTTATGCAGTTGACTTACAACAACCAATCGCTGCTTGCGACGGGCTGTTACGAGGATTACGACGCCGGCCTGACCCGAATGGGCAAACAGGTCGTACAGGAAATGAACCGCGTTGGCATGGTTATCGACATGTCGCATTCGGGTGATCGATCCACACTGGAAGCGATTGAGCATTCGTCGCGCCCGATCGCTATCACCCATGCAAATCCTGCGTGGTGGCACCCTGCCTTGCGCAACAAATCGGACGAGGTGATCACGGCCTTAACCGCGCGTGGTGGCATGTTGGGGTTCTCGATCTACCCGCACCATTTGGCGGGCGGACCTGAGTGTACGTTAGACAATTTTTGCCAGATGATCGCGGAGGCCGCCAACCGTTACGGCGCACAAAACCTCGGGATCGGCACCGACCTGTGCCAAGATCAACCCGACAGCATTGTTGAATGGATGCGCGTCGGGCGATGGTCAAAAGTGATCGATTACGGTGAAGGGTCCGCGAGCAATGCAGGCTTTCCACCGATGCCAAATTGGTTCGAAGACAACCGACATTTTGGAAATATTGCCAAAGGGTTAGGCGCAACAGGCATGTCCCGATCAGAGATCGATGGCATCATGGGTGACAACTGGTTGCGCTTTTATGACACCAGTTTTGGACCCGCGGCATGAAAGATTTTGTCGCCCCTGACCAAGTGCCGTTGCGCCCGCCCTCACAGGTGATGCGACTGTCGCGGATGGGGTCGATGTTTCCGACGCGACTGTCGTTTTTGCGCAGTTTGATCCGCCGTTTGGCTGCGGAAAACATGACCGTCACCCGCCCGGTTTGGGACATGTGCGAAAACGGATTTGGGCGGGCCGTATACAGCTTGAACTTGGGCGGCTACACCTATTCTTTGGTGGCGATCTCCAACGATTTGCCGCCAGAAAAACGCACGGATCGCGTGATCGCAGAGGCATGGGACAGCGCCTATGTGCTGTATGACGGCGTGCCGGACACCGCTGAACTGGACCGGATTTCAGCCAACGCGCCGCTGCAAGAAGCCGGGCGTTTTACCGAACGTGATTTGGTTCTGAGCCGGGCAAATAAATCGGTGCGGCTGTTTCAGCATGTGACCGATGCGCTGCGAAACGGCGAGCAACCAGATGGCGATATGATCCGCTCTGTGGGCTACCTGATGCGCACGACAGCGGTCTATGGTAACGGTAAATTCGGAATCGCGGATCGTGGTTTGATCGAAGATCGCCCCGGGCTGACAGGGCCGTTTGCTGCTGAAATGCTGTCCGTCTGGATGATCCGAAATTTCACCCATGATTTGGCCGAACATGTGGGGCAGGGCACCCTTGATCGGCGTTTCAAACGGCACTTGGGTATCGGCAACTCGACGGGCTTGGGGATGGCTCCGTTTTTGGTGACGCACCCTGTTTTGTTGAACAACTGGATGCTGGCGCGCGAAACAGGATTGGCGCGTGTTCGCGCGATTTCGCGGCTAGATGACACGCAGCAAAATCGGCTGCGCGCACTTGCAATCCGTGCAACGCGGCACTTGGATCAATGGCAGGTTCCTGACCCAAAACACCAGGCGCGGATCGAACGATTGCGTGTCGATTGGGGACACGCCTGTGACGCGCTAGACGCTTTAGATGATCAGATGCCACTTGACCGTGTGATGCGAGATGCTGAGAAGTTTTCTGAAGATGTTCAAGAGCTTATGGGCGCACTGATCATGGAACCCTTTGCCGATTTGATCGATGGGTTGACCGAATGCATGGCCGATCCAATTGGTCCTATAGCTGACTATTGTGCAGATACAGACAGGGTGAAAGCCACGATTGATCAGCATTTCTCGTGGGCGTTGACCCTTGATTATGAAGATAAAGCACAGTGCCAGCAGTTCTGGTACGTCAGCGAAGCCAAGTTGGAGCCACGCCTTGGGGATCGCTTTGAAGAGCCGGGTGCGCACCGTGAAAGCCCGCTTGATATCGCGCGCCGGATTGCCGCGTTGCATGCGGATTTACCCAACGCGGCGCAACCGTTGGCCACATTCCTCACCACTCATCCGCAGCATGGGTTGGCGTTGGAGCGGGTGCAGTTGGCTTCCCGCTATCCATATGGCGAAATTCAGGACAACATGATCGCTGCTGATTGCTTGCCCATCGACATGTTGCGATGCAAATTATCGTTTTTCGGGGCGTCAAAATTTGATCCTAAATCGGATTTGTGGACGCGAATTACTCTGTGCCAGGGCGCGCCATTGCGTGACGAATTAGACGCACACGCCGATGATTGGTGGTTGCCAATTTACGAGGCCCCGTGATGCAGTTTTCTATCAACGAAATTGAAGCACTGCTCAGCAAAGCGGCCCGTGGCGGCGGCGCACCTGCAGGGCAAGCAAGCGCATTCGGAAAAGCGGGTGCCTTGCATATCGCGCGTGGCTTTGATGCGGCGGATGTGCAGGGCGCATTGGATGCGCTACCAGGCGGGCCAATCCTGTCTTATCCGGTGCAATTGACGGCGTGTTTGTTCCAAGGTGGCGGAGCGGTTGAATGCCCAAAACCGGATCTTTTGCGCAGCTATGCCAATGGCTTGCCCTACGCAGTTGATGAAACCGAGGTCGGATTCACAATCGACACAACCCGGTTTGAAAAAGTCAAATTGCCTGTGCGAATTACAGTGACCTCAAAAATGATCGACGGCTGGCGGTCCTTGGCGGCCCTGACGTATGTGCCCGAAACGGAACAATCGCGCGTCGGTGGCGCGGGCGCAGGTTTGACCGACAACGACTAGTTAGGCGAACGGATCATCTGCGTATTCGACACCGGCCAGATACAAACCATTGGGCGGGCTGACGGGTCCGCATGCGGCCCGATCCCGCGCGGCAAGGGATGTGGCGACACGATCGGGTGACCATTTCCCAAGGCCGACGCGCTCAAGCGTGCCGACGAAACTGCGGACCTGATTGTGCAAGAAAGACCGGGCGCGCACGTGGAAATGCACTTCGGGTCCGTAGATCGTTTCGACCCATTCCATCCGCAATTCATCCAGCGTCTTCAACGGGCTAGCGGATTGACAGATCGACGATCGAAAGGTGGTAAAATCGTGGTGACCAATCAAATGCTTGGCCCCTTGGCGCATTGCATCGATGTCCAATTCTTCGTTCACCTGCCAGACCAGACCTGCCATGTGCGCGCTGGGCGCACGACGCATCAGGATGCGAAACAGGTAGCGCCGTTCAAGCGCTGAAAACCGCGCGTGCCATTCATCATCAACTTTTGCACAGGCAACAATCGACACAGGGTTTGGCTTCAGGTGATAGTTAATCGCCTCGGTCAGCCGGAAGGCATCCCAGTCTTTTTCCAGATCGCAATGCGCGACTTGGGCCAAACCATGCACACCCTTGTCCGTGCGCCCTGCCGCTGCAGTTTTATGTGCGCGCGGTTCAATTTTGGCCAAGGCAGCCTCGATTGCGCCCTGAACAGACGGGCGGTCTGGTTGGCGTTGCCAGCCCGCAAACGGACCACCATGATATTCAACTTTGAGCGCGAAACGAGGCATAACGCAGCCCTATCGCGGCTTTTCCCCTTGGGCAATCCCTATGGGCTGCCTATGTTAAGGGTCGTAAACATAGGGCGAGGGCGCGCGTGGTACTTTCTAGACTGGCTGACGGCGTGATGCGCAGTGCTGAAAACGTTTCCGACACGGTAAATGGTCTTTTTTTTGAGCCCGTGATCCGGCTGGGCGTGACCGGGCTGGCGCGCTCTGGCAAGACTGTCTTTATCACGTCTTTGGTTGCGAATTTGCTAAATTCCGGACGCATGCCACATCTGCTGGCCGCAAAAGAAGGGCGCATTGATGCGGCGTTTTTGCAACCGCAACCGGACGATACCGTTCCGCGTTTCGATTACGAGGCACACCTGAGCGCGCTTAGTTCATCAACGCCGACGTGGCCCGACAGCACCCGTGCGATTAGCGAGTTGCGCGTGTCATTGCGTGTGCGCCCCAATGGGTTGTTGGCCGGCTTGCAAGGCCCGCGCACGATCCACATTGATATTGTTGATTATCCGGGCGAATGGCTGCTGGATTTGGCGCTGCTGGATCTAAGTTATGGTGAATGGTCGACCCAAGTTTTGGACCGGATTGCGGATCGTTCGCAGGCCAAAGACTACCTTGCGCGCGTCCAAAACACCGATCCTGAGGCCAAGCTGGATGAACCTGTCGCCCAAGCCTTAGCCGCTGATTTTGCAGGGTATTTGAACGCCGCACGAGACGACGGATTTTACGACTGCACACCGGGGCGGTTTTTGTTGCCCGGTGATTTGGCTGGCTCCCCCGTCTTGACGTTCGCGCCTTTGCCAACGGCCGGCAATGCCCCGCGCAAATCCCTGATCCGCGAGATGGAGCGACGCTACGAGGCGTATAAATCGCAAGTTGTGAAACCGTTTTTCCGTGATCATTTCTCGCGCATCGACCGCCAAGTTGTGCTGGTTGATGTGCTCGGCGCGATCCACAACGGCCCGCGCGCGGTCGAGGATATGCGCGGCGCGATGACCGAGATTTTGTCGAGCTTTCGACCGGGGCGCAACGCGTTCCTCAGCAAGTTGTTGTTGGGTAAGCGGGTCGAGAAAATCCTGTTTGCAGCAACCAAAGCAGATCATCTGCACCACGCCCAGCACCCGCAAATGACCGCGATCATGGAGGCCTTGACCCGCGACGCCCGCGACAAGGCGCGTTTTGCCGGTGCGCAGACTTCGGCCCTGTCGATTGCCGCATTGCGCGCCACGACCGAAGACACGATGACACACGATGGCGCGCCCCTGAACGTCGTGCGCGGCACATTGCTGGACAGCGGCAAACAGGCAGCGTTTTACCCCGGTGATTTGCCAAAAGCCCCCAATCATTTGTTGGGGGCGGCGCGCGAAGGGGCAGAGGTGTGGCTCGATCAGGATTACCAGGTCATGCGGTTTTCCCCTGCGCGTTTGTCGCTGAATCCGGGCGATGGACCGCCACATATTTGGATGGACCGCGCCGCGCAATTTCTGATCGGGGATCGGTTGTGATGTTGTTGCGGCCCGCCAATTCGATGGACGCTGGCGCTGTTGGCGCAATTTTGTTCGAGTTTATCGACACAACCGCGTGGATGCCGCGCGTTCATACCAGAGCCGAAGATTTAGCCCACGCCGCACGCATGATCGAACTCGGGTGGGTCACCGTCGCGTTGCAAAACGAACAGATCGTTGGGTTTACGGCACGTGACGGGGCCGAGTTGAATGCGCTTTATATCTCCCAATCGGCCCGCGATCACGGGGTTGGCGCGGCGTTGTTGGAGCACGCTAAAACCGGCGAAAACGCCCTGTATTTATGGACATTTCAGGCCAATTCAGGCGCGCAGCGGTTTTATCAGCGCCACGGATTTAGCGAAGTGTCGCGCACCGACGGGGCCGGCAACGACGAAAAATTGCCTGACATTCAACTCGTCTGGCACAGAAAGGATATCTGATGGCTAAGGGACCGGTTTTGATCGAACTCGACGCGGGCACAGATCGTGGCGCAAAAGCGGACGTGAACGTGGCCCCACCTGTGCCGGAAACTGCCCTTGAAGGTTCTATTTTGGCGCAAGAGCAAAACAGCGCGATGCAGATTGCTGACCGCGTTGTCGCGCGCAAACCGTCGTTTGTGGCGCGCCTGTTTTGGGCGGTGACCATTGCCTTGTTGGGGGCGGTGATATCCGTCGCTGCGTGGGATTTCGCCAACGGTTTGATCGCTCGGTTGCCTGTGTTGGGGCTGCTCGTCACCGGCTTGATGGTCGTTTTCATCGTCATGTTGCTGTTGATGGCGCTACGTGAACTTGCCGCCCTTAGCCGGTTGTCGCGCATAGATGAGTTGCGCCATTCCGCAGCCGAGTCCCACGAAAGCAATGACTTGACCGCTGCGCGCGCCGTGACGGATCGTCTGGTTCGCCTTTATAAAGGGCGCGAAGACACCCGCTGGGGACGCGATCGATTTGCCGATCTGGCGGGGGATCAATTGGACGGCACCGGCTTGCTGTCCTTGGCTGAAACCGAAATTCTAGGCCCGATGGACAAGGCCGCCCAACGCGAGGTCGAGGCCGCAGCACGTCAGGTCGCGACAGTCACAGCGCTGGTGCCATTGGCTTTGGCGGATGTGGCCGCGGCCCTCACATCCAATCTGCGGATGATCCGGCGGATTGCCGAAATCTATGGCGGGCGATCGGGGTTGTGGGGCAGCTGGCGGTTGACCCGTGCGGTGTTGACCCACCTTATGGCGACGGGTGCTGTGGCCGTTGGGGATGACATGCTAGAGCCGATCCTCGGTGGATCAATCCTTGGGAAATTGTCGCGCCGCTTTGGCGAGGGCGTCGTGAATGGTGCGTTGACGGCCCGCGTTGGTGTCGCCGCAATCGAAGTGTGCCGCCCGTTGCCCTTTCACGCAACCAAACCTCCGCGTTCTAGCGGCATCGTCAAACGCGCGCTTGTCGGATTGTTCCAAAACAAGACCTGAACGGTCAGGTTTTCCGCACTGTTGTGTTTGCGCGCAATTGGTTAAATTGAGCGTAACATTCTGAGCAAAAGGGGACAGCTGTGGTTGGATTGGGTGTGTTGGCGGGCCTTTGGGTCATCGGCCTTCCGGTGGCGGTCATCTATCTTTTGATCAGCAATTCAACGCTGAAATCCAAGCTGGCGCAGCTTGAAACCGCCGTCAAGCGTCTGGGCAAACCCGACAATGACACGGTGCAAGACACGCAACAAACCACGGCAAAACCTGTTCCAAAACAGACAGCCAAGGCGCAAACCCTGCCGGAACCCGAGCGCGCGGAATCTGTGCGCCCAGAACCTATGCGTATCATCAAAACGGCAGAGCCAAGCGTGGCCGCCACACCGCCACAGCCCCGAGAACCAAACGCGGCAGAACGCTTGTTTGCATGGTTGCAAATGAATTGGTTTTACGCGGTGTCGGCGTTGTCCTTGGCCTTGGCTGGGCTGTTTCTTGTGCAATACGGGATGGAAAACGGGTTGTTGCCGCCAACAGCGCGGGTGTTGTGTGCGCTTGCCTTTGGGGCCGCGTTGATTGGTGCAGGCGAATACATCCGCCGCAGATTTGGCGAGGCGCGCGACAGCACGACCGAATATTTGCCGTCCGTTTTTGCGGGGGCAGGCATCGTGTCGCTGTTCGGCAGCGTCCTGTCCGCCGAGATGCTGTACGGCCTGATCAGCCCTGAAGCAGCCCTTGTCGGCATGATAGCTGTGGCGCTGATCGCGTTGGTTTTAGGCTGGTTTTACGGCCCGCTACTCGCTGCCGTCGGCCTGATCGGCGCGTTTGGCGCGCCAATGGTTTTGGGCGGATCGAATTCTGATCCGACGCCGTTGTTCGGCTATTTCGCGATTGTGGCCGCCGCCGGTTTGGGTATGGACACGTTGCGGCGCTGGGCGTGGGGGTCTGTGTTGGCGTTGGTTTTGGGTTTTGTGATGGGCTTTATGCTGATGGTTCCTGATGACAGTTTGCAAGGGGCATTTGCGCTATACGTCACGGTTTTGGCGATCCTGGCGGTGACCATTCCTGCGCGTTCTGTGTGGCCGGATCACGGCGGCGCGGCTCTGGTATCGTTTGCGATGGGGCATTTCAAAGCCGAGGAACGCCCTCAGTTTCCGACGGTGTTGGCCGCAGGTACTGTGGCGGCTGCATCGCTTGGTTTGGTGTATGTGACAGCAGATGGCCAAGCCGAATTCTGGATTGCGGTGATCTGTGCAACCGCTTTGGCCAGCGCGCTGGTGTGTTGGTCCGTGCGCGCACAGGCGTTGCAAGATCAGGCAATCGCGCCGATTTTGGCGTTGATCGCAATGGTGGCATGGCATGCTCTGAACCGGGGCGACGCCTATTCAAAATTCCTGTCCTATAAATTTGCCGCGCCTGAGTCCCCGTTTCCATGGACGGTCACGACCCTTGTGGTGCTGGGTGCTGCGGTCAGTTGCTTGGCCGCGTGGCGTGCGCAAAAACCGGGAATTTTCGGGGTAGGCTGGGCAGCGGCTGCGGCCCTGACAGCACCGGCGCTTGCGATTATCGTCGAAGTCACGTGGACACCATCCACCGTTATCGGAGCCTATCCATGGGCGCTGCAAGGGGCTGCCCTTGCCGCGATGATGGTGTTTTGGGCCGAACGGTTTGCTCGCAAGGACAGCCCCGAGAAGCGCCTGCGCATGTCGTTGTTCGTGTTGTCGGCGTTGTCGTGCATCAGTTTTGCGCTGGTGATGATCTTTAGCGCAGCGGCACTGACGGCGGCGTTGGCAGTCACGGTCGTTGTTGCGGCGGCTTTGGATCGCAAATTCAACCTGCCAGCGATGTCATATTTTATCGCAGCTGGCGTGGTCACCACCGGCTACCGTTTGGTCGCGGACCCCGGATTGGATTGGGCATTTGACACGGCATTGTGGGAATTGTTGTTGTCCCACGGCGGCGCAGTTGCGACGTTTGTTGCGGCGCTGTTCATCCAGCCACGCAACAACCGCATCACCGCGCGGATCATGCTGGACAGCGCGGCATGGTCGGCGGGCGGCATTTTGGTCAGCATCCTTTTGTTCCGTTATCTCGATGCCGCGCTGGGCGAGCAGGGCACGCTTTCGCATTGGGCGATGGGCATTTATGCGGCGATCTGGTTGGGACTGGCGCTGGCCCAAGTGCAGCGTCTGGATATTCAAGGCCATCATCTGATGTGGATGGTGCGCGTTGTTTTGGGGGCTGTGTTCGGGCTGATTGGCCTTGGGGCTTTGGCGCTGGGCGTCATCGTGTTTTCGCCCCTGTTCTCGAGTTATTTTGGCAAGGTCGCAGGGGCACCCGTGTTCAACACACTTGCGGTGTCATTGCTGTTACCGGCTGCGGTGCTGGCCATTGGGGTCTGGCGTTTGCAAACCCTGCCACGGCTTTTGTCCTTGGCGATGAAGGGGCTGGCTGGCGCCTTAACCATCCTGTGGATTTTCAGTGTGATCCGCCATTTCTGGCAGGGCGCCGGAGCGATGCCGCTGGATCGTGGCATGTCGCAGCCTGAGCTTTACAGCTACACTATAGCGCTTTTGATCGCGGGGGCGGGGCTGTTTTATCAATCACTTGCCCGCAAATCTTCGGTGATGCGCAAGGCGGGTCTGGCCGTGATTGGCCTTGCCGTGGCCAAGGTGTTCCTGATCGATATTTCAGGGCTTGAGGGGCTGACGCGCGTGTTCTCACTGCTGGTGTTGGGACTGTCCTTGGCGGGCCTTGCGTGGCTAATTCGCTGGGCGCAAGTGCAAGACACCGATAAAAACGACGCGTGATCATAGGGTGCGCCACGCTGGGGCCTTGTGAGCCATAGCGGGCTTGCCTATAAGGCCATTATGTTTGGTCACCTGATCATTATTCGAATTATATCCCCGGCGCTCTGAACATTTGAGACGCCGGGCCCGAGGTGTTTGAGCCATGCGCTGCGACCCCTGAACCATTCCCCCAGATTTGATCCAAAGGACGCCCCCCATGTGCGCCGACACCCCTGAATACAAACACACGCTGAACCTGCCCAAAACCGATTTTCCGATGCGCGCAGGACTGCCAAAACGCGAACCCGAATGGCTGGCCCGCTGGGAAGACATTGGCGTTTACGACCGCCTGCGCGAAAAAACTGGCCGCACGCCGTTTACGCTGCATGACGGTCCGCCCTATGCCAACGGTCATCTGCACATCGGTCACGCGCTGAACAAAACCATCAAAGACATGATCGTTCGGTCCCATCAAATGATGGGTTTTGACGCGCGCTACATCCCTGGTTGGGATTGCCACGGCCTGCCGATCGAATGGAAAATCGAAGAGCAATACCGCAAAAAGGGCAAGAACAAGGATGCGGTGCCGATCAACGAATTTCGCGCAGAATGTCGCAAGTTTGCGGCCGGTTGGGTGGATATTCAACGCGACGAATTCAAACGCCTCGGCATCACCGGCAATTGGGAAAACCCCTACCTGACGATGAACTTCCACGCCGAGCGCGTGATCGCGGAGGAATTCCAGAAGTTCCTGATGACTGGCACGCTGTACCAAGGATCGAAACCAGTGATGTGGTCGCCGGTTGAACAAACCGCATTGGCCGAGGCCGAGGTCGAATACCACGACAAGGAAAGCTTTACGGTTTGGGTGAAGTTCCAAGTCACCGGCACAGGTGACGCCGCATTGGATAGCGCCAAAGTTGTGATCTGGACGACAACGCCTTGGACCATGCCGTCCAACAAAGCGGTCGTTTACGGCAAGGATATTTCCTACGGCTTGTACGAAGTCACAGCGCGCCCTGACGAATGCTGGGCCGATGTTGGTGAGCGGCTCTTGTTGGCGGATGCATTGGCCGCGGACGTTTTGGGCCGTGCGCGTTTGGACGACACGATGTACACCCGTGTGTGCGACGTGACCAACGAACAGCTTGAGAAAATTGGCCTAAAGCACCCGTTGTTCGGGGCCGAAGGATCAAACGGCGAATGGGATGACATCCGCGATTTCCGTGCGGCAGAATTCGTGACCGACACCGAAGGCACGGGCTTTGTGCACTGTGCGCCCTCGCATGGGATGGAAGAATACGAACTCTACCGCGACCTCAACATGCTGCAACAGGTCATCACCTACAACGTCATGGATGACGGTGGTTTCCGTGCGGATCTGCCGTTCTTTGGCGGCAAGTACATCCTGAACCGCAAAGGCGGCGAGGGTGATGCGAACAAAGCCGTGATCGACAAGCTGGTCGAAGTTGGCGGGTTGCTCGCACGTGGCAAGATCAAACACAGCTATCCACACTCGTGGCGCTCTAAGGCTCCGATCATCTACCGCAACACACCGCAGTGGTTCGCGGCCGTGGACAAACCGGTTGGCGATGGTCAGGACACGCACGGTCTGACCATCCGCGAACGCGCCTTGACCGAAATCGACAACGTCAAATGGACCCCGCAATCCGGGCGCAACCGCCTGCATGCCATGATGGAGGCACGCCCCGACTGGGTGCTGTCACGCCAACGGGCATGGGGTGTGCCACTGACGTGCTTTACCAAGGTTGGCGCATTGCCGACGGACGCGGATTTCTTGCTGCGCAATGAGGCCGTGAACACGCGGATCGTCGAGGCATTCGAGGTCGAAGGCGCAGATGCGTGGTACGAAGACGGGGCCAAGGAACGTTTTCTTGGCGGAATCGTTGATCCCGAAGCCTACAACCAAGTCTTTGATATCTTGGACGTTTGGTTTGATTCCGGATCAACCCACGCCTTTGTTTTGCGTGACCGCGAAGATGGCACTGAGGATGGCATCGCAGACGTCTACATGGAAGGCACGGATCAACACCGCGGCTGGTTCCACTCATCGCTTTTGCAATCGGTTGGCACCACGGGCCGCGCGCCGTACCGCAATGTTGTGACACACGGATTCACGCTGGATGCCAAGGGCCTGAAGATGTCCAAGTCCATCGGCAACACCATCGTGCCCGAGAAAATCGTGCAGCAATACGGGGCGGACATCCTGCGCCTTTGGGTGGCCCAGACCGACTACACGGCGGATCAACGCATCGGGGATGAGATCCTGAAAGGGGTGGCCGACAGCTATCGCCGTCTTCGCAACACGCTGCGCTTTATGCTGGGGTCGCTAAACGACTTTAGCGAGGCTGATCGTGTCGAGGCCGCAGACATGCCAGAGCTGGAACAGTGGGTCTTGCACCGTCTGTCCGAACTGGATCAAGTGGTGCGCGATGGCTACGCCGCGTTCGATTTTCAAGGCGTTTTCCAAGCGGTGTTCACCTTTGCAACGGTCGATCTGAGCGCGTTCTATTTCGACGTGCGCAAGGATGCGCTGTATTGTGACGGTGACACGGCGCAACGTCGGGCAGCGCGCACAGTTCTGGACATTCTGTTCCACCGTTTGACCACGTGGCTCGCGCCGGTGTTGGTCTTTACGATGGAAGAAGTCTGGCTGGAACGGTTTGGCGATGCGGGCAGTTCGATCCACCTGGTCGACATGCCAGAGACACCGGATGCGTGGCGCAACGACGATTTGGCCGCTAAGTGGGCTGGCATTCGTGCGGCCCGCCGCGTCGTGACCGCAGCCCTAGAAGTGCAGCGTACAAACAAGGTGATCGGCGCGTCTTTGGAAGCAGGACCAACGGTTTACGTGGCGGATGACGCATTGCGCACAGCGCTGGGCGAGATGCCGTTTGACGACATCTGCATCACGTCTTCGATTGTTGTGTCAGGCGACGCGGCCCCAGACGACGCGTTTACGTTGCCCGAAACGGACGGCGTTGCCGTGGTCTTTGACAAGGCGGCAGGCGATAAATGCCAACGCTGCTGGAAAGTGCTGCCGGACGTCGGTGCGCATGGAACGGACGGCGTTTGCGGACGCTGCGCTGACGCGCTAAAATAAGCCAAAGGGTGCGCCACAGGCGCACCTTACCCGCGTGACTTTGGGAGAGGTGACATGGCCGGTGGATGGGCGCGTGATGGCGCGGTTTCGGAACAAATCGAGGCGTCAATCAACGATGAACTGGCCCGATTGAAGGCACGCAAAGTGCCCGTCGGTGACAGCTTAACCCATTGCGCTGAATGCGAAGAACTGATCCCAGAGGCGCGTCGCATCGCGATCCCCGGCGTCAAGATTTGCATCGACTGCGCCCAAGATCGCGACGGCGCGCAACAGGCACGCGGTGGAATAAATCGGCGCGGATCCAAAAGACAGTCAGCTAAAGTGAATTATGTGACGAGGCCGAGGCGCAGGACATGCTGTGGTCCCGCATTGCCGTGCGGCCAGATTTCACCAGTATCTGAAAATCCACCCTTGGCGTAGGCGCGCACGGCGGCAAGGTTGATGACATTGACCGTCAGAAACACCGATTTTGCATCGCGGTAGTGCTCATGCAGATAGGTCGGTAACGCGCGACAGGCCTGTGCGCCGAACCCTTTGCCTTGGTGTCCCAAATCTATCAGAAACGCCCGCAAACCAAGGTCGCCTTTGGGTACAAACGGATAGCGATCTGGAAAGCTTCTGTCGATTTTGAAGAAACCGACTGCCGTGCCATTTACCTCGATCGCGTGGAAATCCACATCTGGTTCATTGGTCTCGAATGCCTCGGCGACTGTGCCGGAAAACCGGATTTGGTCGGGGGCCACGCGCAGATGGGCGACGCGTGGCAAATCCGTGCGTGCAAGAGGGGCAAGCGTTACGCTCATTCCTCCATGGCTTCCAATTCATCAATGAAGCCTGAAATCATCGACAGCCCTTTGTCCCAGAATTTCGGGTCCGACGCATCAAGGCCAAAGGGGGCCAAAAGTTCTTTGTGGTGCTTGGATCCACCGGCCTTCAGCATATCGAAGTATTTGTCCTCAAAACCCTCGTCACCTTCGGCGTAAACGGCATAAAGCGCGTTCACCAAACCGTCGCCAAACGCGTAGGCATAGACGTAAAATGGCGAGTGGACGAAATGCGGAATGTAGGCCCAGAATGTCTCGTAGCCGTCCATGAATTCAAAGGCTGGGCCTAGGCTTTCGCCCTGAACACTCATCCAGATTTCATTGATACTCTCCGGGGTTAGCTCGCCTCCGGCGCGCGCGGCATGCAGTTTGCACTCGAAATCGTAGAACGCGATTTGGCGCACCACGGTGTTGATCATGTCCTCGACTTTGCCTGCCAGCATGATTTTGCGCTGGGCCTTGGTTTCGGCGCCATCCAGCATCTTGCGGAAGGTCAACATTTCGCCAAACACAGATGCGGTTTCGGCCAATGTCAGTGGGGTTGAGGACAGCATTTCGCCTTGTCCGGCGGCCAGAACCTGATGCACACCATGACCTAATTCGTGGGCCAAGGTCATGACATCACGCGGTTTTCCAAGGTAGTTCAGCATCACATAGGGGTGCACATCGGTGACTGTCGGATGCGCAAATGCGCCCGGTGCTTTGCCCGGTTTCACACCTGCATCAATCCAGCCGTCGCTAAAGAACGATTTGGCAATTTCGCCCATGCGCGGATCAAACGCGGTGTAGGCATCCATCACGATTTTTTCGGCCTGATCCCAGTTTACAATTGTCGGGTCTTCCATTGGCAGGGGTGCGTTGCGGTCCCAGACCTGCATCACGTCAAGGCCAAGCCACTTGCGTTTTAGCTCGTAATAACGGTGGCTTAGCTTGGGGTAGGCGGCAACAACGGCATCGCGCAATGCCTGCACCACTTCGGGTTCGACGTCGTTTGACAAGTGGCGACCGGTTTGCGGCGTTTCCATGCCACGCCAGCGATCAATGATCTCTTTTTCTTTGGCTTGGGTGTTGTGCACACGGGCGAAGGTTTTGATATTGCTGCCAAAAACATCCGCCAACTCGCGCGCTGCCGGCTCGCGTTTGGCGCGGTCCGGATCTGTCAGGAAGTTCAGCGTGCCTTCGATGTTCAGCTGTTCGCCGTCGATTTCAAATTCCAGACCCGCGATGGTTTCATCAAACAGCCGTTCCCATGCATCGCCGACTACGCCCAGATCGTGCATGAATTTCTCTAGCTCGTCGGACAGCTGGTATTTTTTCATCGCGCGAATGCGATCAAACACCGGTTTGTAGCGGGCGAGTTTGGCGTTGGCGGCCAGCAGCCCTTCCATGTGGGTGTCGTCCAAGCGGTTGAGTTCTAACGTGAAAAACACCAGCGGTGTCGTGTAATTGGTGATTTTTTCCTGACAATCGGACATGAATTTGGCGCGACCCGCATCCGTTGTCATCTGGTAATAGCGCAGGCCGGCGTAGGACATGATGCGCCCGGCAACCTGATTGATCTTTTCGTTGCGCAGAACACAATCCAGCAGACCGTCGCTGTCCAATGTCACCAATTTGCCTTCGTAATCACGGGCAAAAGACGCGCAGGCCTCTTCGAGCCAATCTGAATCCCGCTTTAGTTCAGGCGCATTTTCACCCGTGTAAAGGTCATCCAAATTCCATTCCGGCAGGTTGCCCAAGGGCTCGCCTTTGGTGTTCGCGTTGGCATCATGGACGGGAAAGGGCAGTTGGAACATATAAAAACCTCATGTTTGTTGGCTCATAGATATGGTCGGTGCGGGGTTAGGACAAGCGGCAATTGCGCGGCGTGTCAAAAGCCGAACAGCCGGGCGGGATTGTCGACCAGAATGGCGTGGCGATCCGCGTCGCTGACCACGGCGTCCAGCGCATCCAGCAGATCGGCTGCGTGCGGCATGCTCGCCCCGTTCAGCATCAAATGCGGCCAATCCGAGCCCCAAAGACAGCGTTCCGGATTGGCCTTGACAAGTCGCGCAACCAGTTCGGCGGCGTCTGCGTAGGGGGCCTCGCACATCCGGTAAAGTGCCGACAATTTGACCCAAACATGACCCTCGGCCAGCAGTGCACACAGCGTATCGATGCCCGCGGCGTGCGGAGACAGTGGCCCGCTTGGCCATGCAATGTGATCAAACACGACGGGCACGGGCAGGGCGCGGATGTCATCTGCCAACTGGTCCATGTGCTGATCTGCGTGGCACAGCATTTGAATGTGCAAGTTCCGGTCCGCCAGCGCAGGGGCTATTGTTTTGGCACCGTCCCACGACAAAACGCCGCCGTGCACGTAGTTCAAACGCACCGCGCAAATGTTCCATCGGGCAAACTGCTCAAGCGCGCTTTCGTCGGCATCATCAGGCAAAAGACCGACGCCCCTGAACCCGTCGCCCATCTGGCGCACGGCCTCGACGGTGACTGAATTGTCTGTGCCATAAAGGATCGAATGAACAATCACTCCGCGTTCAAATCCCATTGTGTCAAGGTGTTGACGGTACAAGTTTATCCACTGGGCAAAGTCCGGGCCGGGCGCCGGATTTTCAACGCGCCCCTCCCATAACGTGAATTCATCAAGGCCTGCCACAAGATGGACATGCGCATCACAGGCCCCCTTTGGCAGGGGTTTTGAGGGACCGCGCGGCGCAGGCGGCATCAGTGCATCGGGTTTATCCATAAATCGCGAGCATCTCGTTCAGGTCATCAAGTGTGTTGGCATCTTGCACGGATTTATCCTGTCGCCAACGGGCCATGCGCGGAAAGCGCAACGCAACGCCTGATTTGTGGCGAGAAGACGCTTGGATGCCTTCAAACGCAATTTCGAAAACGTGGTGCGGCGTGACCTGGCGCACTGGGCCAAAACGTTGCTGCGTGTTCTTTTTGACCCATGCGGTGATCTTGCGGAATTCCTCATCCGAAAGGCCAGAATAGGCTTTGGTAAATGGGACCAGATCGTTGCCATTCCAGACCGCAAATGTGTAATCGGTGAACAGGTTCGCGCGTCGCCCGTGGCCCGACTGCGCGTAGATCATCACGGCATCGATGCTCAGCGGGTCCAGCTTCCATTTCCACCAATCGCCTTTTTTGCGACCCACACGGTACGGGCTATCGCCACGCTTTAGCATCAAACCCTCGGCCTGATGGTTGCGCGCATCGGAGCGGATCTCGGCCAAATCTTTCCATGATTTGAACGGGATAATCGGGGACAAACGCACCGGCGCGTCATCGGATAGATCGGCGCAGGCCCGTTCCAAAAGGGCACGACGGTATTGCAACGGATGCGCGCGCAGATCAACACCGCCCCATTCCAGCAGGTCATAAGCGTACAAGATCACTGGCGCATCGTTCAGCAGTTTCTTGGGTACAGTTTTGCGCCCGACCCGCTTTTGCAGCGCGTTAAACGATTGCGGGTGTCCATCGCGCCAAACCAGCAGTTCGCCGTCCAGAACGGTGCCTGAAGGCAGATAATCGATGGCGCGTGACAACTCTGGAAAGCGATCTGTCATCAATTCTTCGCCCCGCGACCAGACGAAATATTGCCCGTCGCGCAAGATCAATTGCCCTCGAATGCCATCCCATTTCCATTCGGCCTGCCAGTCTGCCGGTGGGCCTAAATCCGCCGCGTCACCGTCGAGGCCATGCGCCAAACAAAACGGATAGGGCCGCGATGCATCAGCCGAGGCATCCTCGGCTTCGATCAAATCGTGCCACGTTGTTGTCGTTGGATCCCACTTGCCCATCAGGCGATGCGCCAATTCCGCTTCGCTCTGGCCTGTGGATTTCGCGAGCGCGCGGGTGATCAGTTTTTGGCTGATCCCGACGCGAAACCCACCGGTGATCAGCTTGTTGAACAGGAACCTTTGCGCCGTGTCCAATTGACCCCAAGCGTTCAAAATGGCGGTTTTGCAATCGGTTTCTTCGACATCAGCTAGAGATTTTAAGTACTTGATCCAAAACGACAAACTGTGATCCGACAGGCGTCGTGGCGGCGGTAAAATTAGAGAAATTGTTTCCGCCAAATCGCCGACAATCGGGTAGCATTCGTCGAACAACCAGTCGGGAATCTCCGCCAGTTCAGCGGCCCATTTGCTCAATTTTGTGGTTGTGATGCTGCGTTTGGGGCGACGGCCGGAAAACAAGGCGACGGTCCAAAGCCTGTCTTCCTGTGCGGCTGTGCTGAAATAGTCAGCCAATGCGGCGACTTTTGTGTTGGTCTTTGTGCTTTGGTCCAGTTGCGCGAACAAGGTGGCAAATTGCTTCATGCGTCCTCGCTGGTGTCTAAGGTTTCGCCTTCAAATTGCGTCGGGACAACTTGTGCATTTAGGCCAATATCATTCAAGTGACGCGCAAAGATATCTGTGTAACCGTGTGTTACGTATATATTTTCCGCACCGGTGTCTTTGATTGCACTTAGCAATCCGTTCCAATCGGCATGATCGGAAATGACAAATCCGCGATCCCCAGCACGCCGTCTGCGCACACCACGCATTTGCATCCAGCCCGACGCAAACGCCGTTTGTTGTGCCCCGAATTTTCGCGCCCACGCACTGCCCAAAGCCGAAGGCGGCGCGAGGACCAACGCGCCCTTGTATACTTTGTGATCGATAGATCCGTCGGCCAAAATGGTGTCCGGCAATGTGGTCCCTTGCCCTCGCAAGATCACGTTGGTGTTTTCGATGGCGGTGTGTGTCAGGATCGGGCCGATGTCGGGGTTTAACATGCTCAGCAATCGTTGGGCCTTGCCCAATGCGTAGGCCCCTAGAAACGCGGTCTGGTCATTGGCGGCACAACTGGCCCACCACGCGTTGATTTGTGCGGCGATCACGGATTGCGGCTGCCAGTGGAACATCGGCAAGCCAAAGGTGCTTTCGGTGATGAAATGATGGCATTCCACCGGTTCAAACGGGGTCGAGAGGCCGTCGTTTTCGATTTTGTAGTCCCCTGATGCGACCCAGATTTCACCGCCAACTTGGACACGGATTTGCGCGCTGCCCGGGACGTGCCCAGCGGGGTGGAACGACACTTGCGCGTCACCAATGGTCAAAACCTGCCCGTAGGCCACGGTTTCCACATCAATCGGCCCCAATCGATGTCGCATCACGGGCGCAGCAAGATCGGTGCATAAATAGTGCTCATGCCCCGCGCGCGCATGATCGGCATGGCCATGCGTGATCAGGGCCCGCCTAACAGGGCGCCACGGATCGATATAGAAATCGCCGGAAGGGCAATAGATGCCGTTGGGGGTGAACGTCAGAAGAGGAGTGCGCGTCATGTAAGTGATTCTAGCACGGCGCGCTGCAATTCAAAGGGGCGAGGTCAGTCGCCCAGAAATACCGACATGATTTTGTCAAATATCGGTGCGCGTAATTCAGGTGTTTCCATCAAGACTTCGTGTTCGCCGTTTTGCACCATCACCAATTCGCCGTTCGCCCAACCGGCCATGCGGGTTTTGATCCGCGGTATGCCGACGATGCGTTCGTTCGTACCTAGGAACGTCACGCAAGGCACGTTTGGGGAAGGGCGCGCGGCTAAATTCGCGGTCTCTTCGAGCGCCTTGTTCAACCAGACAAAGCTGGGCCCACCCAAGGACAATTCGGTGTGCGCGGCAAGTTGATCGCGCATAATCTGATACATGTCCGGATCGGTCGTCAGCATGTTGTCGTCAAACGGCGCGGTGGTGACGTATGAATCGAGCGTCAAAGTCGGCGGCAATTCATGACCTTTGCCAATCGCCGGCATAATCAGTCCCATGGCCCATGCGAGGGGGCGCATGTGTGGCGCAATCCGAATGCCCCACATCGGGCCGGTAAAGGCTGCGGCCTGAACATCCAATCCGTCAACCAGTGACCGCAGGCCAATGGCACCGCCCATAGAGTGCGCCATTAGAAAGTAAGGTTTCGGCAAATCCAGTTCAGCAGCAAGGGCAACCATCGCGGCCACATCGCGTTGATAGTCAAGGAAATCAACGACATGGCCGGTGCGTGGTTCGTCTAACAGCCGGTCAGCCAGCCCTTGTCCGCGCCAATCAATTGCAATCGTTGCAAGCCCGCGCGCGGCGAATTCGCCGGCCGTATGCCCGTATTTTTCGATGTATTCGGTGCGCCCGGGAAACAGCAGAACCGTGCCCCGCGCGTCATCTTTTGGCCAAACGCCGAGCCGCACACGCACGCCGTCAGATGTTGTGGCCCAATAGGCAGCGCCCGTTTCGGGGCCGGGGCAAACATCGGTGAACAGCGGGGCGGGTGCGGTGGTCATTTGAAGGGTCATTACGCGAGAACAGACGCCAGTTTCATCGCCATGCCCATGTCGCCGTCAACCGACAGCTTGCCGGTCATAAAGGCGCTTGTCGGGTTGGTGTCGCCAGACAGGATACCTTGGAATGTTTCGACGTCAGCCGACAATGTCACGTCTGCGTCTTCATCGGATGCACGCGCACCGTCGCCGTCGATGATCACGCCGCCTTCGCCTTGAATGTCGAATTTGGCAGAGCCGTCAAACTTGCTGCCAGCAAGTTTTTCGTTCAATGCTACAACGGCTTGGTCGATGATATCGCTCATGGTGCGTGTGCCCTTTTCGGCCTAAATTTAAATTGTGAGCCACAGACCACTGGAAAAGGTGCTGTGTCCTGATACATCTACACTATGGGCATCAATATTCAGAACCTCAAACTTACCGTAGGGGCAATCGCGCTGATAGTCGTGAATTCCTTACCCTTATCTGCTGAACAAGACGTAAATGACTTGTTGGAACAGCTAAAATCGGCCGAACCCAGCGAGGTCGCGCCGATCGAGCGCGCGATCAAGCTGGTGTGGTCCAAATCCGGATCTACGGCGATGGATTTGTTGTTGCGCCGGGGTCGTGACGCGATGGAGGTCGAAGACTGGCCCGCCGCCATCGACCATTTCACCGCCCTGACCGATCATGCGCCAGATTTCGCCGAAGGCTGGCATGCCCGCGCGACCGCCTATTTTCGGGCCGGATTGCATGGCCCTGCGTTGGTCGATCTGGAACACACTTTGGCGCTGAACCCGGATCACTACGAGGCGATCTTTGGCCTTGGCGCGATGATGATGGATCTGGACCGCCTGACTTTTGCAGATAAAGCATTCCGCCACGTTCTGCGCTTGCATCCCACCCATGAAAGCGCGACCAAGGCGCTAGAGCAGTTGGAACGTCAGGGGATTGGCCGCACGCTTTAGGCGTGGGACCGCGGGGTAAAAATAGTGTTAACTGCTGGGCGTGTTGTGGCCGTTTTGGGCCCGACCAACACAGGTAAAACCACTTATGCAATCGAGCGGATGCTCGCACATCGCACCGGTATCATCGGCCTGCCGCTGCGCCTGCTTGCGCGCGAGGTGTATGACCGGATTGTCGAACTGCGCGGGCCCTCTGTTGTGGCACTGGTCACGGGCGAAGAACGCATCGTGCCGCCGCGCACGCAGTACTGGGTTTGCACAGTCGAGGCGATGCCCGAAGGCATGGGCTGTGATTTCCTCGCGATCGACGAAATCCAGCTGTGCGCCGACCCCGAGCGCGGCCATATTTTCACCGACCGTTTGCTGCGCGCACGTGGCCTGCAAGAGACGCAGTTTCTAGGGGCCGACACGATGCGCAGCGCCATCGCTGAACTGGTGCCTGAGGCAACTTTCATGCGCCGCGAGCGGATGTCCGAGCTGACGTATTCCGGCCCTAAGAAGATCTCTCGGATGAAGCCACGCAGCGCAATTGTTGGGTTTTCCGTTGAAAATGTCTATGCGATTGCCGAATTGATCCGCCGTCAAAAGGGCGGTGCGGCCGTGGTCATGGGCGCGCTGTCCCCGCGCACGCGCAACGCCCAAGTCGAAATGTACCAGAACGGCGAGGTCGACTATCTGGTCGCCACAGATGCCATCGGCATGGGCCTAAACCTGGATGTGGATCACGTGGCGTTTTCGGCCACCACCAAATTTGACGGGCGGCGGATGCGCCCCTTGGCCCCCAACGAATTGGCGCAAATTGCCGGGCGCGCTGGGCGGGGCATGAAGAACGGCACGTTTGGCGTCACAGGCGATGCGTATCCGCTGGATGACGGGGTCGCGCAGGCGATCATGGATCATCGCTTCACCCCCCAAAAGAAACTGAACTACCGCAATCACGCGCTGCAATTTGGATCGGTCAAACGGCTGATCGAAACGCTTGAGGCGCGCCCCGATCACGAGATGCTGGTGCGCGCCCGCGAGGCGGATGATCTGCAAACGCTGAAATCGCTGTCGCAGATCGCTGAGGTCGAGGCGCGTGCCACAGATGGCCCGTCGATCAAGCTGCTGTGGGATGTCTGCCGTGTGCCCGATTTTCGCGGCATCGGTCACGGTGAACACGCCGATCTGGCCGCCACAATTTTCAACTATCTGCACCAGCGCGGCAGCCTGCCGAATGAATGGCTGGCAGGCAAGATCAACCGCATCAATCGCACGGACGGTGACATCGACGCGCTGTCCAAACGGCTCGCGTTTATCCGCACCTGGACCTACGTTTCTCAGCGCAAAGGCTGGTGCGATGACGAAAACCATTGGCGAGAGCAAACACGTGTCGTAGAAGACAGCCTGTCGGATGCGCTGCACGAGCGTCTGACCCAAAGATTTGTAGATCGGCGCACGTCCGTGCTTTTGCGCCGATTGGGACAGAAGGAAGCCATAGTGGCCGAAGTAAACGACGCAGGTGAAGTAACCGTAGAAGGCGAATTTATTGGCAAGTTGGATGGTTTCCGCTTTAGCCAAGACAAGGGCGCAGGTGTGGCCGAGGCAAAGACGATCAAGTCTGCCGCGCTGCAAGCATTGGGCCCGCAGTTCCACCTGCGCGCAGACCGATTCTATAACGCCCCAGACACTGAAATTGATTTCACAGAGCAGGGCGGCCTGATGTGGGGCGCGTCCGCTGTGGGCAAATTGGTGGCTGGCGCTGATGCAATGAAGCCACAGGTTGAGGTCTTCGTCGATGACGTCGCAGGCCCGGATGTGGCGCAAAAAGTGCAACGTCGCTTGCAGCATTTCATTGATCGCAAAGTGGCCGCATTGTTCGAACCGTTGTTGAACCTTGGCCGCGACGAAGAGCTGACGGGGCTTGCCCGTGGCTTTGCCTTTCAGATGGTCGAAAACCTTGGTGTTTTGCCGCGCTCTGCTGTTGCAGAAGACGTCAAAGCACTCGATCAAGACGCCCGCAGCGCGCTGCGCAAACACGGTATCCGGTTTGGCCAGTTCACCATCTTTATGCCGCTGCTTTTGAAGCCCGCACCGACGCGATTGCGTCTGGTTCTGTGGTCATTGGCCAAAGGTCTCGATGTTTTCCCCGAAAGCCCACCGCCCGGTCTGGTCACAATCCCGGCCGAGCAGGGCGCCACTGAGGGATCGGACACGATGGCGGGCTATCGGTTGGCCGGCACCCGCGCGATCCGCATCGACATGCTGGAACGTCTGGCTGATATGCTGCGGTCTGAAAATTCGCGCTCAGGGTTCGAGGCCAAGGCCGACATGCTGTCGATCACGGGCATGACGCTGGAGCAGTTCGCTGATTTGATGACAGGCTTGGGCTACCACGCTGAAAAAGGCGAGCGGGCCAAAGTCAAAGCGGTTGTTGCTGCACCCGAAGGTGTTGCGGAAACGCCTGCGTCCGAAACCACGGCTGAAGACGCACCTGCGGAAGCAGCAGTCGCCGAAACACCTGCTGAGACCCCCGTTGCCGATGCACCTGCTGAAACTGCACCTGTCGAAGCGGCGGCACCGGAAACCGAGGTGTTTTACACCTTCACGTGGGCGCGTTCGGCACGTACGAACAATCGCCCAGCCCGCGCTGACGGCAACAAGCCACGCGGCAAAGGCAAACCGCAAGGTGGTCCGCGCGGCAAAAAAGCACCGCGTGAGGACAAGTCAAAATCCTTCTCAGCGCGTCCTGCAAAGCCTGAGAAAAAGATCGACCCGGACAATCCGTTTGCAGCAGCCCTTATGGGGCTCAAAGACGGTAAATAATTGCCGGATCACACTGATCCACGGGCGAAACTGCGGCTAGACAAATGGCTGTGGTTCGCCCGTTTTTTCAAATCCCGCTCGATTTCTGCCGCCTGTGTGACTGGCGGTGGCCTGCGCCTGAACGGTGATCGGGTGACAAAGCGCGCAACACAGATCAGTGCCGGTGATGTGGTGACCTTTGCGATTGGCGATCAAGTTCGTGTGATCCAGATCGATGACATCGGAAAACGCCGCGGCCCGGCCCCCGAAGCGCAAACACTTTATACTGATTTGTCCCCGCCCGCGCCGGCAAAACAGGACAAACCACCTACCAATCCCGGCTTTGAGGGAAAAGGTCGCCCGACCAAGCGCAATCGCCGTCAACGCGATCTTTATCATTCGCTATTCGACGATACGAACAGTGATCCGCTTGAATGATTGGTCCGCCTGATTTAGCTAGTGATCAACACGTTTCACAACGAGCGCATTTATGACCTATATCGTCAACGATTCCTGCATTGCTTGCAAATACACCGACTGCGTCGAAGTCTGTCCTGTGGACTGCTTTTACGAGGGTGAAAACATGTTGGTCATTCATCCTGATGAATGCATTGACTGCGGTGTGTGCGAACCTGAATGTCCAGCAGATGCGATCCGTCCAGACACCGAACCGGACATGGAAAAATGGGTTGAATTCAACCGCAAGTATTCAGAACTTTGGCCGGTCATCATCACGAAAAAAGACCAGCTGCCCGAGGCCGAAGAACGCGACGGTGAAACTGGCAAGCTCGAGAAATACTTCTCCGAAGCGCCGGGTGAAGGCGGTTAAACCGAATCATTTTTCGGTTTTGGCAGGAAAAACCACTCTGGATTCGTCAATAATTCCGATGATTTCGTAGTATTTTGCTAAAATTGACCTTTCGGAAACTTTCGAAAGGGTCATTTTTGTGATATGGTGTGGACACACATGAAACGTGAAGGACCTGTACATCTCCCGCATTCACCAAGGATCGGGACCCAGTAACATCTGATCAAACGCATCTGAAACGAGGCACACTGTGCGCCCCGTATCATGCGTTTTTGACTGTTGAAAAATGGGTGAACCACAGGCCGGCGCTCTAAATGAACTGCGTGCAGATGCGCGTGAATGACACTGCACATTCGTGCAACGAGGATATTGAATGACCAAATCGAAAAAGCTCGACTTCCGCCCCAATGAATTTGTGGTTTACCCAGCGCATGGCGTTGGCCAAATCGTCTCGGTTGAGGAACAAGAAGTCGCAGGGCTCACGCTCGAGCTGTTCGTCATTGCGTTTGAAAAAGACAAGATGACATTGCGGGTCCCGACAAACAAAGCGACGGACATTGGCATGCGGTCGCTGTCGTCGCCTGACGTGATCGCGCATGCTATGAAAACGCTTAAGGGCAAGGCCAAGGTCAAACGCGCCATGTGGTCACGTCGTGCGCAAGAGTACGAACAAAAGATCAACTCGGGCGATCTGATCGCAATTGCCGAAGTGGTCCGTGATTTGCACCGCACCGATGATCAGCGCGAGCAAAGCTATTCCGAGCGTCAATTGTATGAAGCCGCTCTTGAGCGTTTTACACGCGAAGTTGCCGCCGTGAACAGTGGTGACGAGTTGGGTGCCGCCCAGCAAATCGGTGACGTTCTGAGTAGCCGTATCGCGGCCGCTTAAGCCACTAAAAGTTTGTAAAAATCACCGCGCGTGTCCTCAGGGATGCGCGCGGTCTTCGTTTAAATGATCGCCAGCGTGATCAAAACCGCTGTTTCGCTGATGACTTGCGTCGCCCCCAGAACATCCCCGGTCTGACCACCGATTTTCGCCTTGGCGATCAACCGAACGAGTGCCGCGCAGGCAAGGGCGACCAGCAGCGCGACCAACGCGGACCATCCAGCGGCAAGCAATGCAAGGACCACGCCTGTGATTACAGCGATCTGCACAACACGGCTTGATGGTTTGCCGACGCTGTGTGCCAATCCGTTTTCGCGGGTATACGGCAGCGTATTCATCGCAATCGGCATCATTGCACGTGACAGAACAGCCGCGCAAATCACCGCACCCCAGCCGAAATTAATCAAGGTTGTCAGGGCCATCCAGCGCAAACCGACCAAGATGATCAGGGCCAGCACACCGTAAGTACCAATCTGGCTGTCTTTCATGATCTCCAATCGGCGGGCAGGGGCAAAGCCACCCCAAAACCCGTCGGCGCAATCGGCAAGACCGTCTTCGTGCATCGCACCGGTCGCGACGACAGACGCACCCAGCATCAGTCCGGCAGCGATGCCGGCCTCTAGACCCAAAGCCAGCGCAAGGGCCCCAACCACGCACATCAATGCGCCAATCAGCAAACCGACCAGCGGAAAGGCCCAGACCGCGCGCGCCTGATTTTCGAACGCCTGTTTTGGGGCGTGGGGCAAGGGCAGGCGTGTCAGCAGCGCAGCCGCGACAATCAAATCCCAAGCCGAGGGTTGGGATGGGTCGTTTTTATTCATTTCAGCGCCTTTTTCTTGTCTTGCAGTGCGACATGCATTGGGTAAACAGGCGCGAGGCGTCTGACAAGAGACGCCAGTGACATCGAATGGGGTACACACATGACGCAACCAGCTTTCAACACATTGAACGACGTGCGCGCGATCATGGCAGGCCTGCCTGATGCGGATGCGGATGCAACGGCGGGCGCGACGGCGCGCAACGGCCAACTGACCAAACCACCGGGCGCGCTGGGCCGGCTCGAAGACCTCGCGATCTGGTACGCCGGATGGCGCGGCACTGACCGCCCGTCGCTCAGCGCCCCGCAGATCATCGTGTTCGCAGGCAATCACGGCGTTGCGGCCAAAGGCGTGTCTGCATTCCCGCCAGAAGTCACCGAACAGATGGTGCTGAATTTCCAACACGGCGGGGCGGCGATCAATCAATTGGCCAAAGCGTTCGGCGCTAAAATGGACGTTCACGCGTTGTCCTTGGACACGCCGACTGCTGATTTCACTCAATCCGTCGCCATGAGCGAGGCCGAGGTGATCGAGGCCTTGCGCACTGGCTGGAACGCTGTTGACGCGGGTGCTGATCTGCTGGTGACCGGCGAAATGGGCATCGGCAACACGACCTCAGCTGCGGCAATCGGCATGGCGCTGTTTGGCGGCGCAGCGTCTGACTGGACAGGGCGGGGCACTGGCGTTGACGATGCGGCATTACAGGCCAAAACCAACGTCGTCGCGGAAGGTGTCGCGCTGCACGGTGGCAAAGGCGACGGGCTAGATGTTCTGGCGGCCCTTGGCGGGCGCGAATTGGCGGGCATGGCGGGCGCGATCCTACGGGCGCGCGTGTTGCGCATTCCGGTAATTTTAGACGGATTTATCTGTTGCGCCGCTGCCGCCTGCCTTGAGGTGGCGCAAAAAGGCGCGCTGGATCACGCTGTCGCTGGCCACCAAAGCGCTGAAGGCGCGCACGCACGGATGCTAAACACGCTGGGCAAAGCACCGCTGTTGCAGCTTGGTCTGCGCTTGGGCGAGGCATCAGGTGGTGCCTTGGCAATCGGTGTGTTGCAAGGTGCGATCGCATGCCACTCTGGCATGGCGACCTTTGCCGAAGCAGGCGTTTCAGACGGGTAAGGTGGGCGTGTCCCCCACCACCGCAGCTTACGCCGATTTGCGGGTTTCTACCTGTGACAGGATCGCGGTTTCCAACTCGTTTTGCAGCTCGCGGGCCCGTGCCACGTAGGGTGCGTTTTCGCTGGCGGGCAAGGACGGATCCCACAACTGCGCCAATTCCTTCACGGAATCGCGGTCATGATGGTAGAAAACCCGCTCGGCCTCGGCCGCTTCAAATTCGCTGAGGCCGACATTTTCCAACACGTACCGTCCTGCACGCAGTGAGCTATCGAACAGTTCGCGCACAATGTCATTCGCGCCCGCCTGAAACAGTCGATAGGTGTGCGTGCGGTCATACGCGCGCGCGACGATGTGCAGATCCGGGCGCTCTTTTCGCGCTGTCTTGATCAACCGGATGGCCGCATCCTTGTCATCCAACGCGACAACCAAAACCCGGGCGGTGTCCAGACCTGCCGCGTGCAAAATGTCCAAGCGCGTTGGATCGCCTAAGAACCCCTTTACGCCAAAGCGGCGCATCAGCTGGATCGTTTCCATGTTGTGATCCAACACCACAGTTTCAAAACCGCTGGCGCGAACCAGGCGGTTCACGATCTGCCCAAAGCGGCCAATGCCCGCGATAATCACCGGTCCTTCGCTGTCGATTTCGTCCGGTTCATGTTGCACGCGAGGCTCGCCCAATTTGCGCGAAATCAGCTCGTAGACGATGAACAACAGCGGCGTGATCAGCATCGACAGCGCAATCACCAGCAACAGCGTTTCGGCCACGTCTTTCGCAATCACCCCTTGGCTGACGGAAAACGACACCAGCACAAATCCGAACTCGCCAGCCTGCGCCAGCCCCAGCGCAAACAGCCATTGATGGCGCCCCTTCAGTTTGAATGCGCGCCCCAAGAACCAAAGCACGGCCCCTTTGATCGTGATCACCAACACCGCCATCGAGATGATCGCGGGCATGTTCGAAAACAGCAGGGTAAAGTTGATACCCGCACCGACCGTGATAAAAAACAGCCCCAGCAGCAGCCCTTTGAAGGGGTTCAAATCCGACTCCAGCTCGTGCCTGAATTCGCTTGAGGCCAGAACCACACCAGCCAAAAACGCGCCCAACGCCGGGGACAGACCAACCAGCATCATCAGGAACGAAATGCTCACGATAATCAGTAGGGCAAGGGCCGTGTACATCTCGCGCAGATGCGCCGCGTGGATAAACCGAAACACCGGACGGGTCAGGAAAATACCGGCAAAGATGATCGCGGCAACGGCCCCGATGGTCACCAGCGTGACGCCCCAAGCGGGCAAACCTTCAACCAGGCTCATGGTGTTGTGCCCGTCGCCGTGGGCCGCATCGCTGACCCGCTGCAGTGCTCCGTTTTCGGAAACCGTGACAGGCAGCGTCACGATCAGCAGCGGCAAAAACGCCAAGATCGGGATCACCGCGATGTCTTGGGTCAGCAGCACCGAAAACACGGATCGCCCGCCAGTGGTTTGCATCAATCCCTTTTCGTTCAATGTTTGTAACACGATAGCCGTCGAACTGAGCGACAGCGTCAGACCAATTGCCAAGGATGTGCCCCAAGGTTGCCCGTAGGCCAGCGCGACCCCCATGAGGGCTGCAGCACTTAGGACCACCTGCATGCCGCCAAGGCCCAACAGCCGATGCCGCATGTCCCAAAGGGCGCGTGGTTCCAATTCCAACCCGATCAGAAACAGCATCATCACCACGCCAAATTCAGCAAAATGCTGCAGATCCTGTGTCTCGGTTCCGACCAGACCCAGCACCGGACCAATGATGATCCCGGCCGCGAGATACCCCAAAACCGATCCCAGCCCCAAACGTGCAGCAATCGGAACCGCGATCACGGCGGCGACAAGGTAGATCGAAGCTTGATAGAGAAAACTTTCCAAGCGAGGCTCCTGTTGGTTCGGCGGCTGAAACTATGTGGGCAGCGGACTGTCGCGCTTCAACTGGTCCATCACAATTTGACTGTGCACACGGGCCACGGCCACATGCGGCAGCAACACATCGTGGATCAATTGGTGAAGCGCGCCAAGGTCAGCGCAATACACCCTCAATAGATAGTCCGCATCGCCGGTCATTGTCCACGCGCTCGTGATCTGGGGTTGGGTTTTCACCAATCGCGCAAAGCTGGTGGAATGTTCGGGGCCGTGGGTGGACAGATGCACCTGCACAAACCCTTGCACAGCAAGGCCAAGGCGGGAAGGGTTCAGGCGCGCGGTGTAGCCTTCGATGTAACCTTCGGCCTCAAGGCGTTGCCGGCGCCGACCAGCTTGGCTCGCCGATAAGTTCAATTGCTCGCTCAGTTGTTGCGAGGTCAAATGCGCATCCTTTTGCAAGGCGGCAAGCAGACGGGTGTCGATGGCATCCAACATGGTGCGTGTTCCTTGCGTGAATTGCCTGATTTTGCACAAAGCACGCGCAAACTGCAATCCACGTGCGTCACAATGCGCAATATGCGCGTTTGATTGCGGGTAATCTACACGAAGTCATAGAATCTGGAGATATCGATGGGCCCTTTCCCGCATAACGCACCGCGCGCTGAAATCACGGCTGAAAATCCGGCAGGCACTGACGGGTTTGAATTTGTCGAATTCGCGCATCCTGACCCCCAAGCGCTGCGCGACGTGTTCACAAAAATGGGCTACGCGCATGTGGCCAATCACAAGGTCAAACAAATCGAGCTGTGGCAGCAAGGCGATGTGACCTATATTTTGAACGCCGATCCCGACAGCTTTGCGGCGCGGTTTGTCGATGAACACGGGCCCTGCGCCCCGTCCATGGGCTGGCGTGTGGCGGATGCGCAAAAGGCGTTTGAACATGCGGTGGCCAAGGGCGGCGTGCCCTACACCGGGGCTGACAAAACGCTGGACATGCCGGCGATCGAAGGCATCGGCGGCTCGCTTTTGTATTTCGTCGATCAGTATTTTGACACGTCGCCTTACAACGCAGATTTCGACTGGATTGTGCAATCCAAACCGCGCGGCGTCGGCTTCTTTTACCTCGATCACCTGACGCACAACGTGCACAAAGGAAACATGGACAAGTGGTTCAAGTTCTACGGCGATCTGTTCAATTTCCGCGAAATCCGGTTCTTTGATATCGAAGGCAAACACAGCGGATTGCGCAGCCGTGCGTTGACATCACCCTGTGGCCGCATCCGCATTCCGATCAACGAGGATCGCGGTGAAACTGGCCAGATCGTGGCCTATCTGAAAAAATACAACGGCGAAGGCATCCAGCACATCGCTGTTGGATCGGACAATTTGTACGACAGCACCGACACGATTGCCGGCAATGGCCTGAAATTCATGCCGGGCCCGCCAGAGGCGTATTACGACCTGTCCAAAACCCGCGTCGTGGGGCATGACGAACCGCTGGATCGCATGAAAAAACACGGCATCCTGATCGACGGTGAAGGTGTGGATGAAGGCGGCGAGACCAAGATATTGCTGCAAATCTTTTCAAAAACCGTGATCGGCCCGATCTTTTTTGAATTCATCCAGCGCAAAGGTGACGACGGCTTTGGCGAGGGCAATTTCAAAGCGCTGTTCGAGAGCATCGAGCAAGAGCAAATCAATTCAGGCGAATTGAAAGCCAGCTAACTGATTGAAAATAAACGGCGCGATGGGCTGGCGATGCGTCAGCCCTTTGGCATTTTCAACACCAGATTGCGGCTGCCCTTTTTGTAGCGCAGCTCGCTGTCACCGATAGCTGACACGCGCCCGCCGTCGATGCGATCACCGACTTGGACCTTTTGATAACGCCCGTTTGCCAAACGCACCAAGGCACGCCGGCTCGAGGGTTTGCCGTAAACGCCGATCAGGTTCACGCGCCCGAATTTGATGGCGTTGCGCACGGTCGCTTCTTTAGCGACGCTGGTTTTGGTCGGAATTTTTGGGGTGACGGTGCGGGGGGCGACAGCCGCCACGCGGGTCGCTTCGGTTTCTTGCGGTTGCGCCTTGATCGCGCGGTCCACGATACGGGCAAAATTGCGCGGACGCCCGTCGGGCCGACGCGAGGCCACAACGGCTTGCGGGTTCGGTGTCTGAACCGCTTTTTCGTCCTCAATCTTTTCTTCTTCGGCGTTTTCCAAAGCAGGGCGCAGACGCGGGCGCAGTTCGGCCAATTCGGTGCGGGTTAACCCACCAAGGTTCGAACGTTCATTACGCTCAACCAGATCACCGGGGCGATCGCGTGGCCGGATTTTTGCAATCTCCAGGTTTTCGGCATTCAGGTCGGGTGTCTGTTCAAACCGCGTCGGGGTTTTTGGCGGCACCGACGGCGGACGACCAGCATAAACGACAACGCCGTCGGGGCTAACCGCACCTTCGGGCGTCGGAATAACCAATCCGTGATCATCCAGTGCAAACGCGGTTCCGGCAGCGGCGGGGGCTGCTAACGCGCCCGGCACACGGTCCGTGGCGTAGGATTCTGCATCGGGCAGCGCGACTGCATCATTGGCAGAGCTGACCGGATCAATGCCTGTAACATACAAATCATCAAGCGGCACAAGTGCTGCGGGAACAGGGACTTGCGGCGCTTTTGGCCAAATGCCCGTCACCGCATAGCGGCTTTCCTGCTCGGTCTGACTTAGCTGCGGCAAATCGGTTTGGGGTTCTGGGATCGGGTTGCGCAAGGCATCCAGAACCGCCTGATCTTCGGGGCTAAGACCGGTGCCAAGCGACGCGGTTGTGAACGTCGCCGCGTTTTCGCTGGAGGTTTCCGGCAGAAGAGATTCTGGCGCTGTGGCGAGCTGTTCTGAGCGGCTGGGCCCAAAGAAACGGGCCAACCCTTCGTCCATGAATACAGAGGCCCAGGCCGCGACGCCTGCCAGCATGACCAGCAACGCGGCCATCAACATCAGGCCCAAGAACCGGGGCTTGCCACCCACCGCAACAGTGTCGGATTTGCGCGCACCAAAGATGGTCATGCGCTGCGCTTCGGTTTTTGGTGCGGTTTTTATCGGCCCCGCTGCTTTGACGGTTTTGGGCGTTATACGGCGGCTTAAAAAGCCTGCTGTGATGCTTGGTTCAGGGGCACCTTCGACGCTGGCGTCGGGGTGCGCTTGTGCCTCTGGCGGTGCTGCCATCGCAACGATTGGCGGTGCCGCATCGGGATCAACGGGCAGGCTGGGTGCTGACACCGTGGTGACGGGCGGCGCTGCAATTTCAGGTGCGTTCGTGCGCGAGGCACCGGACAATTTCGGGGTCGATTTCGCGTCTTGACTGTCTGGCGCGCGTCGACTGGCAAACCCGACAAAGGGTGTCGGTTCAACGACCAGCTTGGTTTCAGCAAGTGGGATAACCGGAACCACAGGACTTTGTGGTTCTGCTGCGGGCTTCACTGGCGCAACCGTTTCAGGGTCTTCGACAGCTATTTCTGCGGCCGGCTCCGGTTCTACCACATTCGGTATCGGATCACCGGCGACAACCATGATTGCTGCGGTGTCGCGTTCCACATCTGCGGGCGCGCCTTCGGTTTGACCAAAGAAAGGTTCGCCAACAAAGCTATCGTTTTCGGGGATGGCCACGCAGCTTAGCGGGTTAAACTGGTGCTCTGCGGCAAAGGCTTCGGCCTCGGCCAAAGTCTCGCGTGCAACAGCGGCAACGTAGGTTGTCGGACCATCGATGCTGATGTCATAGGCCAGTTCTTCGATCGGGTAGGGCGTCGCACCATTCAGCCCGATTTCAGCCGCAGCGCGTCGATCACCATTTGAAACATCACCGGTTTCAAGCTTGAGATAGCGGATCTGGTCGTTTGGAACGATCAGTTTTGTCGCAATTCCGTCCGGTTCCAACCCGTCAGCCGTAGCGTGCAACGCGGCCAAATCAGCGTTCAGATCGGCCGTGTCCAACGCGACATCGCCCACCACACGCCAACCATCCGCTGCGCGGTGCAGCAGGCGAATGCCTTCAAAAGAGAGCGAAAGCGCGAAGTTCGGCTTCATGCGAGGTCGTTTCCACAGTGATAGGCGCGCCAAAGACGCGTGGTTCATCTGTGGCTAAGATAGTGCAGGAATGGCGGTATGGGAAGGGTTGCGCGTGTATCGTGATTTTGCCGCTGAATTGGGGCAGTATTTCGCAAAAACGCACAAAGACGGATGGTACTAAAATGACTGATTTCAGAGTGTTGGTCGATGTTCTTTAAGTGGCGCTTGAATGGTTGCCTCCGCCTGTGTGATCCACAAGACGGAGGCAAATAGTTGCTTAGCTGCTGGCTTTTGCCAATGCTTGGTCCAGATCGGCGATCAGATCGTCTGCGTCCTCGATCCCGATGGAAATACGCACGACTTCTGGGGCGGCCCCGGCGGCGCGTTGCTGTTCAATCGTCAACTGGCGGTGCGTGGTCGATGCCGAATGGATGATCAGCGAACGCGTGTCACCCAAATTGGCAACGTGGCTGAAAATTTCCAGCGCGTTGACCAGTTTCACACACGCGTTGTAGCCGCCTTTGATCGCGATGGTGAACAGGCCGCCTGCGCCGCGCGGGCAAATTTTGGCGACGCGGTCATGGTAGGGGGACGATTTCAGACCGGCGTAGGTGACATAGTCAACACGTGGATCATTTTCGAGCCAACCCGCAACCTTTTCAGCATTCAAAACGTGGCGATCCATGCGCAGCGACAGGGTTTCGGTGCCCATCAAAGTGTAGTGCGCAGCCTGCGGGTTCATGGTCATGCCAAGGTCACGCAGACCGATTGCAATGCCGTGGAAGGTAAAGGCAAGCGGGCCGAATGTCTCTTGGAACTTGAGGCCGTGGTAGGCCGGTTCGGGCTGGCTAAGGGATGGGAATTTGTCGTTGGCGGACCAATCGAATTTGCCGGAATCCACGACGCAGCCGCCGGTGACAGTGCCGTTGCCGGTCAGGTATTTGGTGGTGGAATGCACAACCAACGTCGCGCCGTGTTCAATCGGGCGGCACAGATACGGCGTGGCTGACGTGTTGTCGACGATCAGCGGAATGCCGGCGTCGTCAGAGATTGCAGAAATCGCATCAAGGTCGGTGATATAGCCGCCGGGGTTGGCGATCGCCTCGCAGAAAATGGCGCGGGTGTTGTCGTCAATCGCAGCTTTGACCGCGTCCAGATCGTCGAAGTCGACGAAGGTACAGGACCAACCAAAACGTTTGATCGTCTGGCTAAACTGCGTGATCGTACCGCCATAAAGGCGCGACGAGGCGACGATATTCAGGCCCGGACCCATCAGTGGGAACAGCGCCATAATCTGGGCTGCGTGACCGGACGAGCAGCAAACCGCGCCAACGCCGCCCTCGAGTGTGGCAATGCGTTCTTGCAAAACCGCAACCGTCGGGTTGGTCAGGCGGGAATAGATAAATCCGACTTCTTGCAGGTTAAACAACGCCGCTGCGTGATCCGCATCGCGAAAAACATACGCTGTGGTTTGGTAGATCGGCGTGTTGCGCGCGCCTGTGGCAGGATCAGGTTTGGCACCTGCATGCACCTGAAGCGTGTCAAAACCATAAGTTGGGCCGTCGGTCATATCGAATTCCTCTTAAATATGCAGCAATTATTGGGCGTATGGGTAAGGGATGCGTTCGCAGCGCACAAGTGGCGGCGCGTTTGAGGCATGGTCACAAGAACAGATGTCCTGCAAACCACAGCCTAACGCATCCAAAATCCTTCGGACTTAATGCGGTTGCGGATCATTTGTTCGCGACGGGGCAGGTTGTCTTGATCAAACAGGGCGCGCACCTTTTCGCCGCGCCCTTGATAGACGTTCCGTTTGATCGGATCATACCCCTTGAGCACTTTTTTGATCTTGTTGGGGGCCGCCACGGTTTCCAACGTTTCGATCACAGCGGCACTTTCGCGGGCGTAAAGCATTGGAAACACGCGGTAATGACAAGTGGTCTCGCCATCCAGATAGCCCGTTGGCAGCGCATCACGCCCACCGCCAAAGGAATGGATCACGAGGGGCAGCACAACTTGGTCCAGCCACGGATCCAGCGACTGACACGCCAGCTGCGGTGGCACATCGCGCTTGATCGACAGGGCGTACTCCAGGAACCGCGCGCCAAATTCATGCGGGCATTTGTAGTAGAAATAGCCCGCGTTAAAATACAAATACCGCTGCCAGTATTCATCAGGTTCCGACAGATCGAGGCTGGATTCAAAATCCAGACCAAACCGGTCATACATCGATTCCCAAATCTCACCGTAGCCAACACTATAAAGCGGCGGATTTGGCCACGTGCCTTCACGGCGCAGCGACGCACTGGGGCGATCAAAATCAAACGGTACTTTTGCTAAGTCACCAGTCACCAACGTGTCGGAATCAAAGAACACAAACGGCTCGCCCTTGGGCAGCGCGCTCAGCAGCTCGATCTTGTTGCCATAGGCGTAGGCATGGCCGAAATGCTGGCTGTGAAACGGTAAAATCTCTGCTCCCAGCGCCTCGATCGCCTCGCGCACGTCGTCTTTCATGCGCGGATCATTGGGCCACAGATCACCGGGTTGCGGTTCGGCGACAAACACACGCCCCGCAAAATCGGGGCAAGAGTGGCGCAAAGAGGCGACAAACAACAGCGCCTCATACCCCAAACGGCCCGATTGTCCGACGATCACGATGTTGAAATGCTGTTTTTTGGCCGGTTTGCGTGCCATACTGCGACTGCCTTTGTACTCGGACTTTGGTTTTCAGATAGTATAGAGCGGATAACGCCGTCGCAAAAGTCGGCTTTTAACTTTTTCAACGATAAGGGTTTTTTCATGTGGGATGTGTTTTTTGTGTTTGTCGCGATGGCGGCATCTGGCGCGCCGTCTGAGCGGCAAAACGTGGTTGCGGCGGTGCCCGCACCGGCCGGTTTGATCGCCGAAGATCAAACGCCAACCGGCAAATTCACCACCGCGACCGAAGTGAAACCGATCATCGCGATGACCGAATCCAGCTGGGTCGCCGTGCGCGAATGGGAAGGGCAGGACCTGATCTATGTCACCCATCTTTGGGCGTGGCGCTGCGGTTTGGCGCAGATGGAAGTCAGCATCAACGACAGCGCTTTTGAAATCTGGCCGCTGCCGCCGTGTCACGTGGATACAGCCCAACCCAACGGGATCACGGACAGCGACGGCGCGCCGTATCGCACGTTTGATCTGAATTCAGTTCAGAACCTGAGCGTGAAGCTGACGTTTTATGACCTCACAACACAAGAGGCCAGCTTTGAGCGTAAGGCAGTGTTGTTGCCTTAGCTCTTGTTTTAAAGTCGAAATATCAGACCGAGGCCGTCAACCCGCCATCCACCCGCAGGTTTTGACCGGTGATGTAACTGGACGCATCAGAGGCCAAGAACGCCACCGTTTCTGACAATTCGCGCACCGCTGCATAGCGCCCCGCAGGGATACGCGCGACGCGATCCTCATTTTCCGGCAGGCTGTCGATGAATCCTGGCAGGATGTTGTTCATGCGGATGCCTTGGCCCGCGTATTTCGTGCTGAACAGCTTGGTGTAGGTCGCGAGGGACGCGCGAAACACAGCAGAAGTCGGGAAATCGGGGTCCGGTTCAAACACCGCAAAGGTCGAAATGTTAACGATTGATCCTTTGCCCTGCGCTTGCATGATCGGCAGCACGATGCGCGCCACCCGCACCACGTTCATGAAATAATAGTCCATGCCAAGGTGCCAATCGGCGTCGCTGATTTCCATGATCGGGCCTTTGGGGCCGTGGCCTGCACAGTTGATCACCGCATCAATCCGCCCGAATTTATCCATGGTTTGCGCCACAAACGCCTCTAGGTCCGCGACCACAAGGTTGGATCCGGTAAAACCCAAACCGCCAAGCTCTTTGCCCAACGCCTCGCCCTTGCCGGAGGACGACAGAACCGCGACGTCATAGCCCATTTCAGACATTTTACGCGCGCTGTCTGCCCCGATGCCAGAGCCGCCGCCGACAATCATTGCCACTGGTTTGGTCATGATTTCAATCCCTTACGTTTTCTTGGTGTCGTTGACGATGTTCATTGTCGCAACGCCTGAATTGCCCAGCTCGACGGACGCAAATGGCCCGCCGTGGCACATGTTTCCGGGGTCTTGCGGGTCTAGAACGCCGCCCTCGGCAAACACCTCTGCCGCGACCTGTTCTGCGTTGTCTTTGGGGCGGTACCCGAGAAAGCTGGCCTTGGCGTTGTCCACTGGCGCGCGGTCGTTGTTGGACACGCCGTAGACGACGGTAAATCCCGTGACCGGCGTGTCGATGGCGCGGGTGACCAGCTGGATCAGATCGTCATACGACAGCCAGCTGCCAACAGCGCGCGGGTTGCCGACGTTGGCGGCAGACAGGATGCGCATGCAGACGGATTCGATGCCGCGCTTGTCCCAATACAGTGATGCGAGGTCTTCGGAAAAACACTTGGCCAGACCGTAGAATGTGTCGGGGCGGTGGGGGGCATCTGTGCCGATGAATTCGTTTTTCGGGTGCATGCCAACCGCGTGGATGGACGATGCATAAACAACACGGCGCACGCCATTGCGATAGGCAGCTTCCCAGACATTGTAGGCCCCGATGATGTTGGGGCCAAGGATGGTGTCAAAGGGGGCCTCGTCACAGTAGGCACCAAAATGCACAACCATATCAGCATCTTGCAGCACGTCGATCATCGCATCCAAGCTGGTAAGATCGGCTTTGACGTAGGTTTCGCCGTCATACAGCGTTCCGACGTTTTCGGCCAAATCCGTCGATACCAGCGTGTCCGCCAGCTTGCTCAGCGGTTCGCGCAAGTAGGACCCAAGACGCCCTGCAGCGCCGGTTAAAACGATTTTCTTCATGTGAGTTTCCCTTTGGGTGTCAGCTTGGCCAAGGCGGTCGTGATGCGGTCCATGGCGGTGTTCAAAATGGCTTCGGTTGTGGCGGTCGAGATGCGGAAAAATGGCGACAAGTCATAGGCGCTGCCGGGGACTGCGGCGATCTTGGCCTCGCTTAGCAGGTAGGCTGTGAACGCAATGTCGTCAGAAATTTCACTGCCGTCCGGGGCCGTTGCACCGATGTAGTCCGCGCACCCGATGTAGGCGTAAAATGCGCCGTCCGGAGGGGCAAGCGTCAGGCCCTCGAGATCAGCGACGCGGTTCACAACCAAATCGCGGCGCGCTTCAAAGGCTGCGCAAAACCGCGAGACTTCGGTCTGAGGGCCGTTCAGAGCAATGGTTGCGCCGGCCTGTGCGATCGAACACGCGCCAGACGAAATTTGGCTTTGCACCGTGGTCATTGCCTTGATCAAACCTGCAGGGCCGGCACCGTATCCGATCCGCCAGCCGGTCATTGCATAGGCTTTGGACACGCCGTTCACGATCAAAACCTGATCACGCAGATCGGGGTTGGCGGTCAGAAACGAGGTGAATGGTTTGCCGTCAAACGTGATGTGTTCGTAGATTTCATCCGCCATCACCAAAACATGCGGATTGGCGCGAATAACGTCACCCAAAGCACGTAGCTGATCGCGGTCATAGGATGCGCCAGACGGGTTTGACGGCAGGTTCAACAACAGCCATTTGGTGTTCGGTGTAATCGCCGCCGCGAGCATGTCTGGTGTCAGGCGAAACCCGGTTTCTGCGGGGCATTTCACGACCACTGGCGTGCCGCCAAGAATCAAAACCATGTCTTTGTACTGCCCAAAGTAGGGGGCGCACAGGATGACTTCTGATTGCGGTTCCAGGGTCGCCATGAAGGCATCAAAAATCACCTGCTTGGCCCCGTTCGAGACAATGATTTCGCGCGCGGCAAATTCTAACCCGTTGTCACGTTTGAATTTTTCGATAACCGCTGATTTTAAGGCTGCGGTGCCATCCGTCGGGGGATAGCGCGTTTTGCCTGCTTTGGCCGCGGCAAACGCACCATCGACAATGTGGGCGGGGGTGTCGAAATCGGGCTCGCCCAAGCCAAGATCAATGACGTCGTGACCCGCAGCCTTAAGCGCTTTGGCATTTTGGCTCACGGCGGCTGATGCGCTGGGTTGAACGACGTCTAGGCGCGCTGCGGCATAGTTCACGCGATGTCGCCTTTGACCTGCGCGTACAACGCATCCGAGGCTTTGGCGAGCAAGCCTGTGTCCGACCCGCAAGCCACAAATGTGAAACCGTCGTTCAGCAGTTTTGCGGCAAAAACCGGGTCCATGACCAAGGTGCCAACGGGCACGCCTCGGGCCATCAACGCGCGCGCAGCCGGCATGATCAAATCCCAAACGGCGGCGTCCATCGGTTTGCCCAACAGCCCCATGTCAGCCGCGATATCTGCGGGACCAAAAAAGATGCCAGAGACACCGTCGATGGTTCCGATCTCAACCGCTTGTGCGACAGCGGCTTGGGTTTCCAGCTGCAAAATCAGGGTGGTTTCTGTCTGAATTTTTGCAAAATAGTCCGTCACCCGCCCGAATTTATTGGCCCGTGTTGATCCCGAAACACCGCGCACACCGTGGGGCGGATAGCGGGTGGCGGCGACGGCTTTTTCGGCCTCTTCAACCGATTGGACCATCGGGATCAGCAGGCCCTGTGCACCTGCGTCCAGCAAGCGTTTGATCGCGACGGTGTCGTTCCAATCGGGGCGCACAATCGCCGTGGTGTCGCTGTCGGCAAAGACCTGCAATTGCGCCATGACCGAATTCAGGTCGTTGGGCGAATGCTCCATATCGACCAGCACCCAGTCGTAGCCTGTCGGGGCGACGACTTCGGCGGCAAAGTTGGACGACAGGCTGCACCACAGTCCGATCTGTTTGGTGCCTTTTGCGATCGCGTGGGTGAACGGGTTCGGCTTAAGCTGCATCAGATCACAGCCTTTTCAACGAATTTTTCACCCCGTTCAATGCGGCCATAGCCAAACGGCGACAGATCAAGCGCACGATATTCGCCGTAGATGATCTGTTCGGAAATTCCATGCCCCATGGCAGGCGATTGTTGGAACCCATGCCCCGAGAAACCGTTCACAAACAGAAAGTTACTAACTTTTGTGTGCGGCCCAATGATTGCATTTTGATCAAGCGTGTTGAATGCATAATGCCCCGCCCACGAATTGATCAGCTTGACCCGCTCGAACGCAGGCACGCGGGTGGCTATGATTGGCCAGACTTTTTCCTCCCAGATGGAATGGTCCTGCACAAAGTCATCAAAATCGACGGCCGGGTCATCATCGGGTGGGCATCCGGCCAGATAGTACGTCCCCTCGGACCGCATGTGTACACCGGATGGGTCAATCGTCAGCGGCAGATCACGATCGAGCGGTTCTGCGGCGTCAAAGATAAACGTGTAGCGCTTGCGCGGTTCCACCGGAATATCGATGCCCGCCATTTTGGCGGTGCGTGCGGCGCGTGGCCCAGAGCAGTTCACAACTGTGCCGCATGACACCACGTCGCCCGACGCCAATGTGACGCTTTGGACGCGGGTGCCGTCTGCGGATTTGGTCATCGCGACAACTTCGTTGGTCAAGTATTCGACGCCGTGTTCACGCGCTGATCGTTTCCACCAGTCAAACAGGGTGTTGCCGTCGAAATAACCTTCGTCCTTGAGGTTGTGGTTGGCCCCGACAATGTCGTCGAGATGGTAGAATGGGTAATCGCGGGCGATCTCGTCGCGGCTCATGTGTTTGGTGCCCGCGCCAAGGCTTTGCTGGATCTGTTGCGCTTCTTTTAGGGTCTGTGCAAAGGCGTCATTGTCGGCCAGATACATGTAGCCATAGCTTTGCAATACGGGTTGCGGCACGCGTGCGTCACCGCCCATGAAGTCACGGAAATTCTTGACGAACTCGGCTGCAAACTGGCTGACACGGATGTTCACTTCGTTTGAAAACTGCTGGCGCATGCAGGAATTGGTGTGCACGGTCGAGGTGAATTCGTAGCTCGGATCCTTTTCGACCACCAGAATTTTGCCGTCAAAATCCGGGTTGGAGGCGGTGAACCACGCCACGGATGACCCCAACATTGCGCCGCCGACGATGACCACATCGTATGAAGTTTGTTTTGGTGTCTGCATCAGACGTTCTCCCCGTTTTGCACTGCGTCCAGCACGTTTTTGATTGTTGCATCGGTCAGGCCGTAGTCATCTTTTGCGACCTTGGCAGAGATATAACCGCGCGCCAAATCCCGTTTCACCAGCTCAGGATCGCGCAAGGCAGGGTCGCCGTAGCCGGCACCGCCCGGAAAGGCGAGCATGACACGTCGTCCGTGTGCGACGAACTGTTTGCCTTTGCCCTGCATTTCGCTGCCGTCGTCCTGGGCGATGGTTGTGGGCGCACCATTTTGACCGCCCATGCGGCCGCGGGCTGGGTGATCGACACGGTCAAACATCGCTTGGAAATCAAATTCATGCCCCTCGCGGGCGCCGACCTCCATGTACTGGCCCAATCCGCCTCGGAATTGGCCGGCACCACCGCTGTCAGGGCGCAGTTCTTTGCGCCAGATGATGACGGGGCCGGTGTGTTCTGTGGCCTCGATTGGCATGGTCATCACGCCTGATGGAAAGGCCGTCGCATTCAGCCCGTCAACAGCGGGGCGGGCCCCTGCGCCGCCCGAATTGAACGTCAAAACCTCGGCGCGGCGCGCATCTGGGGGGGCAGGGGCATCGGTGCGCGGTCGCAAGGACACCTGAAAGTTGCACAAGCAGCCAGCCCCCTCGGCAGGGACCGTGTTGGGCAGTAATTTGTCGAGCGCTGCATAGATCGTGTCAGGCACAAAGTGGCCCACGATATGGCGCAACGCCACAGGGGCCGGGTGCAGCGCGTTGACGATTGTGTTTTCCGGTGCGCTGATTTCAAACGGTGCCAGCGATGCCGCGTTGTTCGGAATTTCTGGCGCGATCGCACATTTTAACGCGTAGCACGCGTAGGCTTTGGCGTAGACCAGCGGGCAGTTGATACCCTTTTTGTCGAGCCCCGAAGAGCCTGCGAAATCCGACAGGATGCGGTCTTTTTCGATGCTCAGCTTGACCTTCAACGTAATCGGGGCAGCAAAGCCATCGACGGTCATTTCGCCGGTCGCTTGGCCGGGTTTTAGCGCATTGATCCGTTCCAGCGTTGCGCGGCGCGAATTTTCGAGGATGAAATCGCCGATGCCGTTCAGGTCATCAAGCGCGAATTCCTCCATCATTTCGATCAGGCGGCGGTGACCGATTTCGTTGCAGGTGGTCAACGCGTAGATGTCGCCGACCAACTGATCGGGTTCACGCACATTGCCGCGCACGATGCGGATCAACGTTTGATCAACCGCGCCGCGCTCTGCCAGTTTCATGATCGGAATGTACAAACCTTCCTCATAGACGCTGGCCGCATCCGCACCAAAACCGCGCCCGCCGATGTCGACAATATGGGCTGTGCAGGCGAAAAACCCCGCCAGCGCGCCCTTGTGAAACGATGGTGTGACAACGGTGATGTCGTGCAAGTGGCCGGTGCCTTCCCAAGGGTCGTTGGTGATGTACACGTCGCCCTCAAAGATGTTGTCGCGCCCGATCCGGCGGATGAAATGCCCAACCGCATCGGCCATCGCATTGACGTGTCCCGGCGTGCCTGTGACCGCTTGGGCCAGCATTTGGCCATCCGTGTCATAAACGCCTGCGGATAGATCACCTGCCTCGCGAACAGACGTAGAAAACGCTGTGCGCACAAGGGCTTGGGCCTGTTCTTCGACAACCGAAATCAACCGGTTCCACATGACTTGGTAGGCGACGTTTGAGTGTGTCATGTCGTTTCCTTTTTGGCGGTCATGTCGATGCAGCCGTCGGGTTGGCACAGGGTGTTGCGGCTGCTGGGCACAATAATTGTTGTCTCGTCTTCGGTGATGATGATGGGGCCTGCGGCTGTTGATCCGGGTTTCATGTTGACGCGATCATGGCGATAGGCGGACACAAACTCGGCCTTGGCCGCATCAAAAAAGCTGCACTTGCCGTCAATCACCGCAACGCTGCTGTCGCTGTTTTGTGCGACACGGGCGACCTGTTCTGGCGGGGTCGTGGCGTTGACCGACCCGACGGTGATTTCAATATCAAGGCCCTCAACGGTGCGGCCAAACAGCTTGGCGTAATCCGCTTCGAACAGCTTCAGGAACGTGGCCGCGTCGGGGTTCATCGCCTGGTCTTGGGTCAAGATGATCGGGATTTCCCAGCCTTGACCGGTGTAGCGCATGTAGACTTTGAACTCTGACAAGATCTCGCTGGTGGCATCGCAATTGCGCACAAAGGCCGTCGATTCCTGCTGAAGCTCGCTGAGCAGGGTTGTGATCGCGTCTGGGTCAAACGTGCCAAGGGTCATGTAGGCAGAACGGTTCGCCTCAAAGCTGAACGGCGCGCGCAGGAACCCGATGGCAGAGCCAACACCGGCCCCTGGCGGGATCAGGCAGCGATCAATACCGAGCTTTTCACACAGGCGCGCGGCGTGCAGAGGGGCCGCGCCGCCAAAGGCGATCATGGTGTAGTCGGACAGGTCCTCGCCGTTTTCAACCGCATGGACGCGCGCGGCGTTGGCCATGTTTTCATCGACGACTTCTGCCAAACCAAACGCGGCCGTGCGTGCATCCATGTCCAGTGTTTTGCCAAGCACGTTTTCGAGTGCCGCGCGGCTGTCTTTTTCGTGCAACTGGATCGAACCACCGGCGAAATTGTCGGGGTCCAGTTTTCCCAAAACCAGATCGGCGTCAGTGACTGCGGGCTTTTCGCCACCACGACCGTAACAGGCAGGGCCGGGTTCTGATCCGGCACTTTCTGGTCCCACGCGGATTTGGCGCATCGCATCGACATGCGCGAGCGATCCACCGCCTGCGCCGATTTCAACCATGTCAATCACAGGGATCGAGATGGGCATGCCAGAGCCTTTTTTGAAACGATAGGTGCGCGCCACTTCGAACACGCGCGACGTTTTTGGTGTCTGGTTTTTGATCAGGCAAATTTTGGCCGTAGTGCCGCCCATGTCAAAGCTTAGAACTTTATCAAGACCGAAGCGCGCCGCGATGTTGGCGGCAAAAACCGCACCGCCCGCAGGGCCGGATTCGACCAGACGCACGGGGAAATCCGCCGCACTTTCGATCGAAATAATGCCGCCGCCCGAGTGCATCAAAAACACAGAGCAGGTCGCGCCTTCGTCCTCGAGCCGGCCCTTGAGACGACCCAGATAGGACTTCATCAACGGCTTGATGTAGGCGTTCGCAACAACGGTGTTGAAACGTTCATATTCGCGCATCTGCGGCGACACTTCGCACGACAGGGACACCATCGCGTCCGGCATCTTGGCCTCGATCACATCGCGCACCATTTGTTCGTGGGCGGCGTTCAGGTAGGAATGGATCAGGCCGACCGCGATGCTTTGATAACCTGCCGCAGCGATTTGATCGACCAAGGTTTCGACCTCGGAGCGGTCCAATGCAATCAGCACAGCGCCGGTGGCATCCATGCGTTCGGTCACCGTGAAACGGCTTTGGCGGGGTAGCAGTGGCTCGGGCAGTTCAAGGTTCAGGTCGTATTGTTCAAACCTGCTTTCGGTGCGCATTTCGATGACATCGCGAAAGCCGTTGGTGGTAATCAGCGCCGTCTTGGCACCGCGCCGTTCGATCAGCGCATTGGTGGCCAACGTCGTGCCGTGAATGATCTGGCCCACGTCGCTGGGTGTCACGCCAGCTTTTGCGCAGACTTGGTGCATGCCATCAATGATCGCATTTTCGGGCGCGATGTAGGTTGTCAGAACCTTGGTTGAAAACGTGGCTCCGTCGACCTCGAGCACCACGTCGGTGAACGTGCCGCCGATATCAACGCCCATACGAATTGAATCTTTGCCCATGCTGATCGCATATCCCTAAAAAGAATGTGTCTTTGAGATCAGCCTAATGCCTGATGTTGGATCAGGGCAAATTGTTAAATTCGATGAATAAGATAAATTTACCTGATTGATCGGGGTGTGCTATGCTGTGGCAAACGATTGCGCAATCGAACGGGCAATTTGGGCGGCGTCTTGCACATACAGCGGCGCACGTGCGGCATCAAAACGGGCGTAAAATTCAAGCGGCTTTGGATGCCAGTTGTAGTCGATTTGCACAAGATCACCCTTTGCCAATTCCGAAGCCACCATCGCAGCGGGCAGGGTGGCCACGCCCATCGCATTCAGCGTCATGTGCAAACAGGCGGCCAGATTGCTAGAGGGGACAAGGCGCGCGTTTATCCCTTTGTGCTGATCAAAATGCGTCGAAGTTTCGAAAAACAATTGCGTGTCGCGGGCATGGGTCAGTATCGGGTGTTTGGCCAAATCCTCGACGCCGGGTGTGTCGATGTCGTGCAGCCCCAAAGTGCGCGAGGCCACCCAAACCAGAGGATAATTGCCCAACGCGTGCTCACCCGTGACATGCCGGTTAAAGGGGCCGTTTTGCAGTGCCAGATCAATGCTACGCGCGACCAATTCCGCCTCTAGGTTCACAGACAGGTCGACGGTCAGTTCGACGTGCAATTTGGGGTAAGTGTCGCTGAGCATCTTCAGGAACTGGCTAAGCCATGTGTGCACAATCATTTCGGTGACACCAAGGCGCAGGGTGCCGTCAATCAGATCGGTTTCGCCGGATGCGTCCACCAAATCATCCACCGCGCGCAGGACTTTGCGCGTGTGATCCAACAATTGCAGCCCCTTTGGCGTCAATCGAACTGACCCGGCATCACGGTCCATCAGCGACGTGTTCAGCTGCGCTTCTAACAGCGATATCCGTGACGAGATGTTCGGCTGCGTGGTGTTCAACCGGTCGGCGGCTTTGCGAAAACTGCCGAGGTCGGCCACCCACAAGAACGCCTGGAGCTGTTTTAGGCTCAGCTTCATCTAAATACCCTCATTACGAAACAAATTGTATCAATTCATCTCGGAATACGCGCATTGGATTTCGAAAATCAATGGGCTTGGGCGGGCGAGCGATAGTTTTTCTGATGGAATCAACCATATTTCGTATGGTTTGGTTCCAAAACAGGGGGGGTGGCCGCCCCTTTAGTGAAGGGTCGTGTTCGCCGGGCGCGTCGGGGCAACCGCTAGACCTAAATCCTTAGGGGCGCATAGGTTCATCCGCTTCAACGCCAACCCGAAATCAGTGGCAAGGGCCACAATCAACGGGGCAACATCAGGACGCACCAACAGTGTCGCGATCAACAGAGCGTCTTCACGCTCGCCTGTGGCCGCCGTTGCGATGAAATTCGCGAAACAGGCTTCGTCCGAGCCAAGGCATTTGCAATCGATCCCATGGCGCATCAGCGGCCTGCGTCCATGGTCGGTGCAAAACCGGCATAAGTCTTCGAAGGATTGCAGCGCCTTTTTGCCCTGAACCACCCCAAGGCCCGACGCAAAGTCGTTCCAGACGTTGGTTTGACCATCCGGCCCGTTGTTCCACATGCGCAAGTAAATCACCGTTGCGGCCTGAAGCCCGTCCAGATCGGTGATGAAACCAACAGCTGCACCACCGCGTTTTGACTGTGCATCGGTCATTTTGTCAGGATCAATTTGCCGGCCCGCGTGATGCGCAGGGTGTAGGTTTGCTCGTCCAGAACGATACGGGCAAGATCGCCGCCATCGGTCAGGTCTTTGGCCAAATAGGTGGGCAAAACATTGGTTTGTGGCACCGTCTCTGACACCATTTTCGGGCGTGTGGTGTGAAAGCTCATGATGCATGCCTTTCGACTGTTTGAGCGCGTTCAAGCACCCATTCCACACACAAACCTTCGGGGTTTGCTTCTGATGCCAGCAGGTCAAGCGCCAGCGCGTGTGTACAGGGGGCCGTGCGGTAAGAAGGGGCCGTGCGGTAATCGGCTTTTGGTCGCTTTGATGTCTTGTCAGAATCTTGCATTCGGGAAGTCCTCACATGTTCCACGTGTCGGGCTTGCCCTGCGTAAGATTCGGGGTGGCTTGACGAGATTTAATTCTGACTAAAACCATAAGGATTGTCAACCTGACAAATTCAGTCGGAAATTAAAGCGCGCACAGTTTTAGGTGACGGGCAGGGCGCGAGACAGTGGGCATGGCGTGCAAAGCGCATGAAATCAATGACAAGCCAGCGCGAAACACCGGGCCTGCGGTCGAAATGGCAGATGTCCTCGGGATCGCAAGCCATGTCCGGTTCCAATCAGATAACTCCATATTTTCAACTGCTTGACCAAGCTGTCACGATGGAACGCGATTAAACCAAACCGGTCCACCTTTAATCCGAACCGACCAGACCATCGGCGCAATCTTGCGCGTGCAGAAATATTTCTGTGCGGTTGTTTTGGGCAATCCTTGGATCAGCGATGAAAAAATCAGCACATCCGTGTTTTTCGCCATCGCGACACCCGCCGACAGCTTTCGTTTCGCGCGCAATAAATCGAAGTTTTCGAGTGTCCCGCTCGGGGCACTTCAATGCCAAGCGAGGGTGCAATCCTGGCAGATAACGACCCTCGCAAGGCTGCAACAACAAAGCTGCGGTCCCAGACTATCACTCTGACCTATGGTTGCCCAGCACCCAAAAGGCCAAGAGCGCAGTGGAACCTAGCGGGTTTTCCTTTGACCATTCGTAACACTTTACTCACGTCTTTGTCCGCTCTGGCGCTGTCTGTCACCGCCGGTGCCGCACTTGCTGAGTGCGCATCACCCATCAAAGTTGGCGTTTTGCATTCGCTGTCCGGCACCATGCCCATTCTTAAACGACACTGAAAGACACGATGCTGATGCTGATCGAGCAGCAAAATGCGGCCGGCGGTGTTCTGGGCTGTCAACTCGAGGCTGTCGTGGTGGATCCGGCATCTGACTGGCCGCTGTTTGCAGAAAAAGCCCGCGAGCTTTTGAGCGTCCATGACGTCGATGTCATCTTTGGCAACTGGACATCCGTGTCGCGCAAATCGGTGCTGCCGGTCATCGAAGAATTGAACGGTTTGCTTTTCTATCCTGTGCAATATGAAGGCGAAGAAAGCTCTAAAAACGTGTTTTACACCGGGGCTGCGCCTAATCAGCAGGCGATTCCTGCCGTGAACTATTTTCTCGAAGAACTGGGCGTCGAAAAATTCGCGCTGTTGGGAACGGACTACGTCTATCCGCGCACAACCAACAACATTCTTGAACAATACCTGAAAGACAACGGCATTGCCGCCGACGATATTTTTGTGAACTACACGCCGTTTGGTCACTCTGACTGGGCCACAATCGTGGCAGACGTCGTGGCGTTGGGCGAAGACGGCAAACAGGTTGGCGTGATTTCGACCATCAACGGCGATGCCAACATCGGTTTTTACAAAGAACTGGCGGCAGCTGGCATTTCGGTAGATGACATTCCGGTTGTGGCCTTTTCGGTTGGTGAAGAAGAACTGTCCGGTTTGGACACAACCAACCTTGTTGGCCACCTTGCCGCGTGGAACTATTTCCAATCCGCCGAAAGTGACGCAAACACAGATTTCATAGCGGCGTGGAAAGCGTTTGCAGGCGACGAACGCGTCACCAACGACCCGATGGAGGCGCACTATATCGGGTTCAATATGTGGGTGAACGCGGCGGCGGATGCGGGATCAACTGACGTGGATGCGGTGCGCGCAGCAATGTACGGTCAAGAATTCCCGAACCTGACCGGCGGCACAGCCGTGATGTTGCCAAACCACCACTTGGCCAAGCCGGTGCTGATCGGTGAAATTACCGCAGACGGCCAGTTCGATATTGTCAGCCAAACCAGCGAAGTGCCCGGTGACGCGTGGACTGATTTCCTGCCCGCGTCCTCCATTCTGAAATCGGATTGGAAGGAATTGGGCTGCGGGATGTACAACACGCAAACCGCGACCTGCGTGCAATTGACGTCGAATTACTAACCTGACCGACCGGCGCGGGGCGACCTTTTTGGTCTTCGCACCGGTCATTTTTTGACCCCTGAAAGATAAATATGCGCCGCTTTATGTCTGCTTGTGTGTTGTTTCTGTGCAGTGTCGTTGCTGCGCCGGCGCAAGACCTCCAACCTCTGCTTCAAACCTATTCTGCCGAATTGGCCAAACCGTCGCGCGGATCTGTGGGCGAGGTTCTGAACAGTCTGGCGACGTCTGCGGTGCCCGAAGTCCCGGTTTTTCTTGAGCAATGGGCGCAGAAAAACATCTGGCAACGCAGCGACGGGCGGTTTGTTCAAGGGGCGGCAACGGGGCAAACACTGACCTGGAGCGATCTGGAAACCGGCGAGACCGGCACAGGCGACAAAAGCAGCTTTAAGCAGCTAAAGCCAAATGGCGGCGTTCGACGTTTGATCGCAACGGCGTTGGTGCAATTTCAACTGTCTGATCCCGATCTGATCCGCCGCAAAACCGCGGTTGCCTCGATTGCGCGCCGCCCTGACGCCAGCCAACTTGCCCCTCTTACAGCCTCGATTACGGACGAGGTTGATCCCGATCTGAAAGCCCGCAAAACCCAATTGGCCAATTTCCTGGCCGCCCGATTTGCCGATGAACCAGCAGACCGGATATCTGCAATCGAAAGTTTAGCAGGCGACACTTCGGTCGAGGCGCGCGCGGTTTTGAACCAAATCCTTGGCCGCACCACGGGCGTTGCGACAACGACGCCTGATGGAAATCTTGCGCACATCCGTGATCCGAATGCCAATCCTGATGCGGCCTATCTAGAACTGGTCGCCGCAGACCTTGCCGCGCCCTTGGTGACCCCGAACGACATGCGTCAAACGCTCGCCGCACATATCGTCGAGGGGCGCGTTGGGGGCCTGCCGCTGGCGCAGTTGTCAGACCCTGCGGTGCGGATCAAAGCCTACGCGGCCCTTGTGGATCAGGGGCTGGCCCCCGCGTTGCTGAGTGCAGATCAGCGCATCGAAATCTTGAACGATCATGTGTTTTTCGAGATGTATAAAGAAGATGACCCGACCATCACGACCGCCGCTGAAACTGCGCTGACCTCGGTTGAAACGCGGGTGGCCACGGCCCAAACCATCGATCTGACGCTTGATGCGCTGTCGCTGGCCTCGATCTTTTTTCTGGCCGCCATCGGCCTTGTGATCACATTCGGGGTCATGGGCGTGATCAACATGGCGCACGGTGAATTCATCATGATGGGGGCCTACACCGGTTACGTGGTGCAACAGATTATCCCGAATTACACCGTCTCGATCATTGTGGCTTTGCCCGTCGCCTTTGCCGTTACATTTTTAGCGGGCGTCGTGATGGAGAGGTTGGTGATCAGGTGGCTGTACAATCGCCCCCTTGAGACGCTTTTGGCGACATTCGGCATTTCGGTGGCCTTGCAACAATTGGCCAAGAACATCTTTGGAACCCAAGCACGGCCTTTGACCTCGCCCGATTGGTTGGCGGGCGCGTGGGTGATGAATGACGTGATCCAGATCAATTACATCCGCATCGCGATTTTTGTTTTGGCGCTGATCTTTTTGGGGCTGATCCTGTACATTCTGAAACGCACGCGCCTCGGGCTTGAGGTGCGGGCGGTCACGCAAAACTCTGGCATGGCGGCCTCGATGGTGATCAACCCGGACCGCATCAATATGCTGACCTTTGGGTTGGGGGCGGGCATTGCCGGCATCGCGGGTGTGTCGATCGGGCTGTACGCCAAGGTGACCTCGGAAATGGGGTCCGACTACATCGTTCAAAGCTTTATGACCGTCGTTGTTGGCGGTGTCGGAAATGTCTGGGGCACGCTTGCGGGTGCTGTCCTGATCGGGTTCGGGCAAAAAGGCATTGAATGGCTCAATCCTTCCAACACGTTAGCGGCGCAGGCCTACATTATTCTGTTTGTCATTCTGTTCATTCAATTCCGGCCAAAGGGCATTGTCGCCCTCAAAGGCCGCGCAGCAGGAGACTGATCATGCAGCGCACATTCATCGCCCGAAACCCGTCTGTGTTGTGGTTCTTGTTGTCGCTGGCGGTCTTTACCGTGGCCGTCACGGTGCTGAGCGAGGCCACAGGGGCCACCGTCATTTCAACGTCCTTTCTGAAAACACTGGGCAAAACATTGTGCCTGTGTCTGGTCGCAATCGCGATGGACGTGGTGTGGGGCTATTGCGGCATCCTAGGGTCAGGACCCATTAACTGATTGAGCCTGTCGTGTTGTTATGATTCACGACCCCTAGTTGTAGGGGGATATGATGAGCAATTTGTATTGGCTGACTGAGGCGCAGATGCAGC